>CACJOA010000001.1 GCA_902594915.1 uncultured Pelagibacteraceae bacterium
ATTCTCAATTCATTGGAATTCTGAAGTAAAACTTGCCCTAAGAATGTAGAGGCGGCACCAAATATAATAAAGACTATAGAAAATCCAATTGTAAATAATACAATTGGAATAAGATTTACATTTTTTTTTTCAATTAATTCATTTAATGAATTTCCAGATATATATGAAATATAGCCTGGTATTAAGGGCAACACACATGGAGATAAAAAACTTATTAAACCAGCTCCTAGTGCTACAATTAATTCTATCATTTATTTTAGATTTATCCTTTTAAACCTAGGTGTGTGTACTTGACATTTAGGTAATCTTTAATTGCCATTGAACCACCCTCTCGTCCATAACCTGATTGCTTAATTCCACCAAAAGGTGCTTCGGCTATAGCAACAAGTGATGTATTAATTGCAACTGTTCCTGTTTCCATTAGCTCAGATGCTTTGTGAGCTTTATCCATTGAATTTGTACAAATATAACTTGAGAGACCCAATTCATGATTATTTGCTCTTTCAATAACTTCTTCAAAACTTTTAAATGACAACATTGGAACTAAAGGTCCAAAAGGTTCAACTTTCATTATTGTAAAATCATCTTTAACGTTATCAAATATGGTTGGTTCATAATAAAAACCTTTATTAAAACCTTGCGGTCTTTTACCTCCTAAAAGGACTTTAGCACCCTCTTTTTTTGTAGTTTCCACCAGCTCCTCAACTTCATTTAGTCTTTTTTTAGTAGTCAATGGACCTAGTTGAACTGTTGGATCCATACCATCTCCAATTTTAAGTTTCTTTGTTTTTTCAACAAATAAATTTATAAATTCATCTTTTTTACTTTCTTGAATATAAAACCTATTTGGGGATATACAAACTTGACCATTATTTCTAAATTTAGCAGCTATGGCCATATCTGTTGCTTTTTTAATATCAGCATCATCAAAAACTATAAAAGGTGAGTGGCCACTTAATTCCATCGTAACTCTTTGAACTTTATCAGCAGCTTGTTTTAGAATTAGCTTTCCTACTCTTGAAGATCCAGTTATTGAGATTTTTTTAACTATATCGGAAGCAATTAGTTGTTGTGCTATACTAGGCGGATCTCCAGATAAAAGATTTACTACACCAGGTGGAACTCCACACTCTTTACAAATATCAACCATTTCCATCACTACACCTGGAGTGATTACATCTGGTTTTATTATGACTGAACAACCTGCAGCTAATGCAGTTGAAATTTTTCGAGCAGATAAAACAGCGGGAAAATTCCATGGTGATAATGCTGCTACCACACCGACTGGCTGATAATAAACGTGAACGCGAGTATCTTCAAATCTACTTTCAACCGTTTGACCATAAATTCTTTTTGTTTCCTCTGCATTCCATTCAAAAATATCAGCTGCTCCATTAACTTCCCCTTTCGCCTCAATAAATGGTTTCCCTACTTCTAAGGTCATCCATTTTGCCAATAAGTCTTGTTTTTCTCTAATTTTATCAGCAATTCGTCTAATAATATACGATCTCTCCCAGGGAGGAGTTCTTTTCCATAACTCCAAACCTTTTTCAGCTGACTTAAGAGCTCTATCGACATCCTTAGAATTAGCCTTAGATACTTTTCCAATAATTTCCTCATTAGCTGGATTTATAACTTCGTATGTGGATTTATCTGATGATTGACACCATTCACCATCAATAAACTGTCCAAATTTTTCGTACATATTTTAACTTAACATTACTTCAGGTTGTGTCCACCATGTAATTATTTCGCATTAAAAAACTTAAGAACAATGCTAACATTAAAATATAAAAGAAAGGAGTTTTCATGGCAAAATTTTATGCTTTAGGAAATTATACAGCACAAGGCTTTCAAGGATTTTGTAAAGATCCTGGTTCAGACAGATCAAAAGCTGCTCAAATTGCTGCTGAAGCCGTCGGTTCAAAGTTGGTTTCATTTTGCGGTTTAAGAGGAGCTTATGATTTTATGGCTGTATTTGAGGGAGAATTTTCTCAGGGAGCCGGTATCAAAATGGCTACAGAAGCAAGTGGCACTTTATGCAACATAACGATTTTAGAAGAAATAAACCTAAACGATGTCGCATCTAATGCTGCTAAGATTGCACAAAAATACAAAGGAGTTGGGCAATAACCTTAATTAATCTTCTAGCCCAAGGGCTAGAAGATAAATCTTTAAAAATTTAAGTATTATTTTTTCTAAAAAAAATAAGTTTTTATTGATATTTTTAATCTTCCAGAACTGTTTTCTTGTAACTTTTTGATTTTCACTTAAAAATATAAGCTATGTTAGATCAAATAAATATAAACTCAAATGTTGAATTAGATTTAACCTTACTTATTTTAAATTTAGCTATTGGATTAATCATTTCCTTGATACTTAGATTTCACTATAGAAAGTATGGTTCAACAATTACCAATAGAGACGAATTTAGCAATATATTTCCGTTTATAACACTCACTACAACATTAATTATTTCAATTGTAAAGTCTTCTTTAGCTCTATCTTTAGGTTTAGTTGGTGCTTTATCTATAGTTAGATTCAGGACGCCAATTAAAGAACCTGAAGAATTGGCATATCTTTTTATTTGTATAGCTGCAGGTCTTGGATATGGAGCTAACCAAACTGTAGCAACTACTGTTGCTATTATTTTTATTCTTATCTTTTTAACTTTGATAAAAATCAAAACATCTCAAATTAATAATAAAAATATTTATTTAACTATTGAGACTTCTGATCCCGCAGATTTAGCAAAAAAAAACTTATCAGAGAGCTTTAATAAAATTTTGGAGAATGAAAATGGAAATTATGATTTAAAAAGACTAGATATAACCGATGATTTAGTTCAAGTAACATACATACTTAATTTAAAAGATTTAAACAACTTGGAAAATATAATTCAAGCATTTAAAACAAAACATCCAAGAATAAAAATTAATTTTATTGATCAAAATCAAGTGCCAAGTATTTAAATAATTAATTAAATTATGTTTGATAAAGAGAATAGTAGATATGAAATTAAATTTATAACTCACGATACTAATTATTATCTATTAAAAAATTGGATAAGAATAAACGACTTAGTTCTCTCAAAAGAATATGATAATAGAAAAATTAATAATATATATTTTGACACCCATAATTATACTGCCTATAAATCAAACATTTATGGAAACTCCTCGAGACTAAAGATAAGATATAGATGGTATGGAAACTTTTTTGATAATAATTTAGGAAATTTAGAATTTAAGATTAAGAGAAATGTTTATGGCCACAAAGTAAGATTTCCAATAGAAAATTTAAAAATAAACAAGGAAATAAATTGGAAAAATATTATTTTAAAAATCAATCAAAATTTATCAGCAGAATATAAAAATATTTTTAATTCTCAATGTGTTCCGATGATAATAAATAAATATGAAAGAGAATATTATAAAAGTAAAAATCAAAAAGTTAGGGTTACTATTGATAAAGATATTTATAATTATGATCAGAGAAGAAATATAATAAAACCAAATCTTGATAATAAAACTTTTTCGCAAAAATACTTAGTAATCGAAATTAAATTTGATAGAAGTCATAAGAAATTTTTTGAAAATTTCTCAATTAATACAGCTATCAAATTAAGCAAAAATTCAAAATACATTAATGGTGTTAGAGCAGTCACAGGAATATAAATGAGATTTGAAAAGAAAAAAGAACCCATAAAACTAGGAAAATTTAAAAAATATTCTTTTTATTTTATAATTATACTATTTTTTTTTATTCTAGGAATATGGACAGAGAAATATAACTTTGTTGCAAAACCTAAAATGATTATTCAAGAAATATCTCAAAAAGTTTATGAAAAGATAGTTCTAGAATATTTTGATGATAATCGATTAATTATAGACATTAATTATAAAAATTTTCAAAAAATTGAAAAAGCAAGAGAAATTGGTTTAAAAAATGAACGTCTAAAGGATGAAGACTCTAAATGGGCAAATGCTAAATTAAAATATGATGATGATGAATATAAAGTAAAAATTAGGCTAAAAGGCACTCATGGAGATCATTGGAGGCACCCATATAAATGGTCATTTAAGATAAAATTATCTAATGATAAAACTATTTTTAATTTAAAAAGATTTTCTATTCAATCACCTCAAACTACATCTTTTTTGCATGAATGGTTATTTATGAAAGCTCTAAAAAAAGAAGGCCTGATCCATCACAGAGTAAAATTTGTTAATGTAATTATAAATGGAAATAAATTAGGATATTATATGTTAATAGAGCAAGCTTCCAAAAACTTAATTGAATTTAACAAGAGAAGAGAAGGTCCTATAATCACTTTTAATAAAGATTTATGGATTGATGAATTTAATGCAAAAAAAAATCAACTCGGTATAAATACCGAACTAGACAACTTTTGGAGGTCAAAAATTACTCCAGTTCAATTTAAGAATAAGAACCTAAATACTAATCAAGAAAAATACTTAAACAAAGCAATATTTCTGCTGGAGTCATTTAGAAATAAAGAATTAAAACCTAATGAAGTTTTTGATGTTTCACAATTAGCGAAATTTATGGCTCTTAAAGCAATATTTGGATCTATAGAATTAGATACAAATGATTTAAAATTTTACTTTAATCCGGTAACAAGATTACTTGAACCGGTTGGAAAAGAAGTTCATACTAATCATAAAAAATTTCAGCACTATAGTGGATGGGTGTTTAACCTAGAAAAGATAGTCTTGCCTTGGCAAAAACACTTTTTAAAAATTTTGTATGATGATAAAGATTTTTATGAATTATTTCTTAAAGAGCTATCGAATTTATCAAGCCAAAATTATATTCAAGATATTATAAATGAAAATATTAATGAATTTAATAGATATAAAAAAATTTTAAAAATAAATCATCCATTTAAGGAAATAATTAACTTAGAAGATATAAACAATACAAAAGAATTTATAAAAGGTAGTTTAGACCCTGTGCAAAAAGTTAATGTAAATCTAATTTCTTCAGAAAATAATAATTTAAAACTAAACATTAAAAATACTCAAGTCTTACCAGTTGAAATAATGGGACTAAAAAAAGATGATAAACAAATTTATTTTGATAGGCCCATTTTTGTAAAAGGATTGGAGCTTAATTCCTCTAATGACAAAAAACACATAAATATAGATTGCAAAAATATTACATGCTCAAGAAAAAATATTAAGAATTTGGAAATTTTTTATAACATTTTAGGTCAAAAAAAACTTTATAGCAGCAAAATTGATTTCTGGTCAAACAGTAACCAATTTCAATCCTTTCAATCAAAGAATAGTTTAAAAACTTTAAAAAATTTAAAGATTATTGAAATTCAAGATGATAAAATTAATTTAAGATCCGATGAATGGATTATTGATCAAAAAATTATTATTCCAAAAAATTATAGATTTATAGTTTCGAAAAATACTAGGATTATATTTAAGGATAACGGCCAGTTAATTTCCCATTCTCCAATTTCATTTAATGGTTCAAAAAAAGAGCCAATATTTGTTTCTTCTAATTTTAAGGATGAAATCAATAGAAAAAGAAATGAAGCAGATAATTACAGTGGTCATGGTAGCGGAATACTAGTACTGAATACAAAAAAAAAATCTAATATAGATAATGTTATTTTTAACAAAATGTCTTCACCTCCTTTACAGGATGGTGAAGGGTCTTTAGGAGCAATTAATTTTTATCAGTCAGATGTTGATATAACAGGATCAAAATTTTTAAATAATATTAGAGGGGATGATTATATAAATATAATTAGATCTAATTTTTTAATTGATGATTGTTATTTTGAAAATACAAACTCCGACTCCATAGATTTAGATTTTAGTAATGGTATTATCAAAAACTCTGTTTTCAATAAGTCTATCAATGATGCAATTGATTTTTCAGGAAGTAAAGTAAATTTAATCAATGTTCAAATAGATAAAGCTGGAGATAAAGGAATTAGTATTGGGGAAGAAAGTCAAATTGTTGCTAACGATATTAGTATTACAAACTCATTTATAGGTATTGCTAGTAAAGATAATAGTTTAGCAACACTTGATAAAATCGTAATTAATAATGTTGAAATAGGACTAGCTGCTTACACAAAAAAAAATGAGTATGGTCCAGCAAAAATAAATATTAATGATTTAAGTATATCAAATTCTAAAAAAGACTTTGTATCAGCAATTGGATCAGAAATTTATTTTAATGAAAAATTGATTAAAAATACGAATTGTAATAAGGATTTATCTAATTGCCCTTTTTTGAGTGATTAATAAATTTTTTAGAAACTCTATAAATTATAAAGAAAAAAATAATTATGGAAATTACTATAATTAATTTTAATTTATTCAATACAATATATTTGTCTTTGATCTCAGCTCTAATTTTATTAACATTAGTAATATTTAATTTTTCCTCATTTTTAATAATAAGTTTTTTTGGTAATATCTCATAATCTTGATTAGTTACGAAATCACCGCTTACTAAAAATTTGTTGGTCTTCATGACATCTACGATCACAAAGCTTGCTTTTGGCTTACCATCTCCCATACCAATATTATATAAATCAATGTCTCCAATTTTGTCCATCCAATAAATTAAATTTACATTTTGTTTTCCATAAAAATTATTATCACTTAAATCTCTAAAATATTGTCGTTTAGAGTTTCCAGCAAATATTGCTAAGACTTTATTTTTAATATGTGGATATATTTCTTGAAAGTAGTAACTTTTGTCGTGTGAATATTCTTTGCTATCAACAATACTATCATCCCAAATTCTATGATGTGTCAAAATAATATTAATTTTTCCATTTTGATTATTAAGGTTATTATTTAAAAATTCAATTATTTGATCTTTATTTTCAGAAGAGTTTAGTAAAATAAAATTTAAATTATCAGTTTGTAAAAATTTGTTTAGATATCCAATATTTTTGAGATAATCATTTTTAAATTTATCATTTGATAATTCCTGATTACCAGGAACAAAAAATAAATTTGAATTGATGCCCTTTTTAATCTGAGAAATAGTATCTTTTTGGTGTAAATTTGAATCGCCTAATATAAAAACATAATCAGCATTATACTTATTAATCTTATTAAATAACTTGTTAAGAATTATTTTATCTTTTACAATTGGATACATATGGCCAATCAATATGAATCTTGTTTTTTTTTCATTGGCTAAAAGAATTCCGTTAAAAGATATGAAAAATGAAATTAAAAAAAAGGTGTATAATTTTTTCATTTTAAACTAATAAAATTAATTAAGAAACGCACAAATAAGTAAATAGCATTTTGCATTCAAATTCTTGTTTTTATATTAGAATATTATAGAAATATAAACATGAAAAAATTCAAAAATATTTTTTTCTTATGTCTGTTCATTTAAGTTCAAAAAAAGTTATAAAAGATTGGATTGATTATAATAATCATATGAATGTATCTTATTATCTTTTATTATTTGATAAATATGGTGCTGATACCTTGAATAATATTTTTAAAATAGGTGAAAATTCAGCAAAAACTACTGGGAAAAGTACGATGATCGTGGAGTCTAACATTACTTATAATCAAGAACTTAAATTAAATGACGAAGTAGATATCAATCTAACTTTTTTTGACCATGACAAAAAAAGACTTCATTATAAAATGGAAATGTTGCACAAAGAAAAAAAATACTTGGCCTCAACAATAGAGATACTTGCTCTTTACGTAAATTTGAATTCTAGAAAAGTAATCGAATTTGAGAAAGAAAAAATTGAAATTATGAAAAATTTTATAAATAAATATAATTCAAAATTTAATAAAGACGGATTAAATTTTTTATCTAAATTAAAAAAGTAAAAAGTTAATTTATTGATGTGTCTTCTGGTATACAGATTTCTGATCTTGTTAAAAATCTTTTTCCAGTTCCGTTGTCTAATGAAAACATTCCGCCCATTCCATCAACACAATCAATTATGAGATCGGTGTTTTTCCAAGCTGTATGTTGAGTTTCACTGATATAAAAAGGGATCCCGCCTATTTTACCAATCAGCACATCGTCTTGACCAACTTGATATTCTTTTGCTGGATAACACATTGGAGCACTGCCATCACAACATCCGCCAGATTGATGAAATAATAATTCTTTACCGTGACTCTTTTTTAATTCTTCTATTAAATCTAATGCTGAAGGTGTTGCAGTAACTTTCATATTTATATGGCCCGTATTTTATTACGGGCCACTATAATATATCTATTAAAAGAAGCCTAACTTTTTCTCACTGTAAGACACGTGTAAGTTTTTCACTTGTCTGTAATGATTTAGCATCATTTTGTGAGTTTCTCTTCCGATACCAGATTGTTTGTATCCACCAAATGCCGCATGCGCAGGATAAGCATGGTAACAGTTCGTCCAAACTCTACCAGCTTGGATTTCTCTACCCATTCTGTATGCGATATTTCCATTTCTTGTCCAAACACCAGCTCCTAAACCATAAAGAGTATCGTTAGCAATTTTTAATGCCTCTGCCTCATCTTTAAATTTAGTTACTGATACTACTGGTCCGAAAATTTCTTCTTGGAAGATTCTCATTGAATTATTACCTTCGAAAATAGTTGGTTCAATATAATTTCCTTTTTCTAAACCACTATTAACTTTAGCAACATTTCCACCACATAGAACTTTGGCACCCTCTTTCTTACCTAAATCTAAGTAAGATTTGATTTTTTCCATTTGTTCTACGGACGCTTGAGCACCTATCATAGTTTCCATTTTTAGAGGATTGTCTTGTTTAACAGCTTTTGTTCTAGCAATAGCTCTTTCCATGAATTTATCATAGATAGACTCTTGAACTAGTACTCTACTTGGACAAGTACAAACTTCTCCTTGGTTAAGCGTGAACATTGCAAAACCTTCTAAACATTTATCAAAGAAATCGTCATCTTGTGCCATAACATCTTCAAAGAAAATATTTGGAGATTTTCCGCCCAACTCTAAAGTAATTGGAATTAAGTTTTGAGATGCATATTGCATAATCAAACGACCAGTTGTTGTTTCACCTGTAAAAGCAATCTTTTTGATTCTCTTAGATGAGGCTAATGGTTTTCCTGCTTCTAAACCAAAACCACTTACAACGTTAACAACTCCTGGAGGTAATAAATCACCTATCATTTCCATTAATAACATAATAGAGGCTGGAGTTTGTTCAGCTGGTTTTAGTACTACACAGTTACCTGCAGCTAATGCTGGAGCAAGTTTCCAAGTTGCCATTAAAAGTGGGAAGTTCCAAGGTATGATCTGTCCAACTACACCTAGTGGCTCTGGTATATGATAAGAATATTCATTATTACTTATCTCTGCAACAGAACCTTCTTCAGCTCTTATTACACCGGCAAAATATCTCCAGTGGTCAACCACTAAAGGCAAATCTGCAGCCATACATTCTCTAATAGGTTTTCCATTATCTAAACATTCTGCTGTAGCTAATGTGTTAAGATTTTTTTCTATAACATCCGCTATTTTCAATAAAATGTTAGATCTTTCAGTTATTGAAGTCTTTCCCCAAGTTGGAAATGCAGCATGCGCAGCATCTAAAGCTGCATCTACATCTTTAGCATCTGATCTTGCTATTTTGCAAATTACCTCGTTGTTAATCGGCGTAACATTATCAAAATATTTACCAGATTTAGGCTCAACAAATTTTCCGTTTATATAATTTCCATATTTAGCTTTATATGGAAACGGAACTTTTAAGTGAGACGTATCCAACAAAGGAGACGAAGCACTTTTCATCGTTTCTGTACTCATTTTTTTTACTCCTTTTGTTTGTTTAGTTGATTTTAGCTTATTATTTTTTCTAGATTTTTTAGAACGTTTCTTAGTCGCAGACTTTTTTGTCACAACTTTTCTTCGTTTTATTTTGATTCTAGAAGACTTGACCAATTTTTTTTTTTTTTTCTTGGTCTTTTTATTTGCTATTTTTTTTTTAATAGCCATAGGGCATTTAACTAAAAAAAAAGAAAATTTTCTATTTCTAAAAATGTTTATTTTCTACCTAGAATTGAATATATTACTAGATATAGTGTTTAAAATCTTTTTAATTACAATTTTTTTAATTCTAATAAAAGCTAATCATGGACATAAATTTTTTTAAAAAAGTAAGAGTAATGGACGGTGGCATGGGCCAAGAACTTCTCGCAAGGGGAATGGCACCTAATGGTACTCTCTGGAGCGCGAATGCTTTGCTTAAGGAAAAATACCATAAATTAATGTTGAACACTCACTTAGACTTTGTAAAGGCTGGGGCTGAGATAATTGTAACTACAACATTTGCCACAAGAAAATTGCGATTAAAAGATAATAATGTTTTAGATAAGTTTGAATATTTAAACAAAAAAGCAGGTGAAATTGCTTTAAAAGTAAAAAAATTTTATCCCAAAATTTTAATTGCTGGTGGTTTACCTCCTCAAAATTTAACATATAAAGCAGACGATAGAGATAAAGAAGTAATTAGAGAAAATTTTTTAAGCCAAGCTAGAATTCTTGACCCATATATTGATTTTTTTTATATGGATGTTTTAAGTAGTGTTAGAGAATTTGAGATAGCTATTGATTGCACAAAAGAGTTTAATAAACCGTATTTATTAGGTGCACATATTTCTCAAGGAACTAATTTGCCAAGTGGAGAGAAAATCTCAGATATTATGAAGAATATTAAGGATGAAAAAATACTTGGAATTATACTGTCATGTATTTCTCCAGAAAATTATGAAATTAATCTTAAAGAAATAAAAAAATTGGGAATTCCATTTGGTTTTAAACTAAATGCGTTTGTAAGAACCAATCCTAAACCTAATTATTCATCCTCTTATAAAAATATGAAAAAAGTTAATCCGAATGAATTTCTTGGTGTACGAAAAGATTTAACACCTGATAAAATGTTTAAATTTGCAAAAAAATTTAAAGAGGCAGGTGCTACAATTATTGGAGGTTGTTGCGAAACAAGACCCTCGCATATTAGAGCTTTCTCAAAACTTAAATAAATTTAGCTTTATCTGCTGCTTTAACAAAATAGATACCAATAATAACAGCGATTAGAGAGATTAAAACTTTCATTGTTATTAATTCCTTTAAAAAAATATAACTCAGTATTGTACCAAAAATAGGGATAAGATAGGAAACTTGAGATTGAAATATTAAACCATTGTTGACTAAAATTTTAAATCTTAATAACCATGCTATACCTGTTGAGACAAATCCTAAATAAATAACTGAAATAGTTGAGTCTAATCTTGGAATAGTTTTCCAAGGTTGCTCAATAAAAAAAGCTAAGGGAAATAAAATTAAAACTGCCCAAATCAATATAGAACCAGTAACATTTTCATTTTTTTTTCTGCTTATCTTTAATGTTAAGACACCTCCTATCACGTAACATGTTGAGCCAAGTAAAATTAGCAACGCAGAGAAAAAATTATTCTCATCGATTAATAAGTTGTCAGAAAATAAATAAATTATTCCAGAAAAGCCAATCATTATTCCAAATGTTTTCATAAAGTTAAACTTTTCATTTTTAGTATAAAAATGTCCTAGTATTGTAGAGCTTAAAGGAGTCGTTGACATAAGTATTGCTGCTAGGTTGCTCTGAACCGACTTAACTCCATAAGCTATTAAAAAAAAAGGTATAACTAAATTAATTAAACCAATTAAAGCAAACCAATACCAATCCTTTGAAAATGCCTCAATCTTTATTCTTTTTAAGTAACAAAGTAATAAAACAGGTATTGCGCCAAAAAAAACCCTCAAAAAAGCAATCGTTAATGAGCCGAAAGAAAAAGTAGCAATTTTGATATTAAAAAAAGCTGATGCCCATATTAATGCTAACAATGTTAATAATAAATAATCTAAAAATTTTGGTTGTTTCATTCAATAATATCTGTGATTATACCTTTTGTTATTTTTTCTAACTCATTAAAACTTATCTTAAAAACACAATTAGGATGTCCAGCAGCTGCATACAAATTATTAAATCTTTTTAAAGATCCATCGATAACTATTTCTATTTTATTCAAATGAGCTATTGGTGAAACACCACCAATAGTAAAGCCAGTGCATACTTTTACTTCATCTGCTGAGGCCATTACTGCATCTTTTATATTTAATCTTTTTTTAATTTTATTTAATGAACCTTTTTTATCTCCAGCAATTAAACACATTGTAAATGTATTTTCTGTTTTGAATAATAAACTTTTGATTATTGCTCCAATTTCACAACCTAAGGACGAGGCCGCTTCCTTAGCGGTCCTAGCAGAACTTTCTAAAACTATTATTTTTTGATTTTGGTCAAATTTTTTTAAGATTTTCTCTACTCTATTAACAGGCTCTTTGTCTAATAAACTCATTTTCAACCCAAAATTGATGGTTATTTATTTAATTTAATTATACAATTATGTAATAAATGCATAGGTGTTATTAAGTAAAAGAGCATTATTTATCAGTCTTTTTTTGATATCACAAGTCCGAGAATTACACAGGAGTTTTAATGAGCACAAATGATGTATTAAAAACTATTAAAGACAAAGATATTGAATACGTTGATCTGAGATTTACTGATCCAAGAGGAAAACTTCAACATGTTACCATGGATAGCAAAATGGTAGATGAAGATATGTTAAACGAAGGGATTTTTTTTGATGGATCTTCTATAGCAGGCTGGAAAGCTATCAATGAGTCAGATATGATTCTTAAACCTGATACTGCTAGAGCGATTGTAGACCCTTTTACATCACATAATACTTTAAATCTTTTTTGTGATGTTCTTGACGCTATAAAAAAAGATTCTTATGAAAGAGATCCAAGAGGAACTGCGAAAAAAGCAGAAGCCTTCTTAAAAAGTTCTGGCATAGGAGATAAAGCTTTTTTTGGTCCCGAGGCAGAATTTTTTGTATTCGATGATGTAAGATTCAAAAATGATATGAATGAAACTAGTTTTAAGATTGATAGTAGAGAAGGCCCATACAATTCAGGTAAAGAATATGAAAATGGAAACATGGGTCATAGACCTGGGATAAAGGGAGGATATTTCCCTGTTCCTCCTGTTGATAGTGAACAAGATATGAGAAGTGAATATTTAAAAGCTATGAGAGATATGGGTATTAAAGTAGAAAAACATCACCACGAAGTTGCTCCTAGTCAACATGAACTAGGTATGTATTTTGGAACATTAGTTGATCAAGCGGATAATTTACAACTTTATAAATATGCTGTCCATATGGTTTCTCACTCATTCGGAAAAACCGCTACATTTATGCCAAAACCTGTAAAAGGTGATAATGGTTCTGGAATGCACGTTCATATGTCTATTTGGAAAGGAGATAATGCTTTATTTTCTGGAGAAAAATATTCGGGGTTATCAGATTTAGCGCTGCATTATATAGGTGGAATTTTAAAACATGCAAAAGCAATTAATGCTTTTTCAAATGCAACAACAAACAGTTATAAAAGATTAATACCAGGTTTTGAAGCTCCAGTCTTGCTTGCATACTCTGCAAGAAATAGATCGGCTTCATGCAGAATACCAATAACATTAAGTAAAAAAGCGGCAAGATGCGAAGTTAGATTTGGAGATGCAGCAGGAAATCCTTATTTAACATTTGCTGCTATGTTAATGGCAGGGTTAGACGGAATTAAAAATAAAATTGATCCGGGAAAAGCTTTTGATAAAGATCTTTACGCGTTATCTGAATCTGAGGTTAAAAAAATCCCAACAGTCTGTGGTTCTTTAAGAGAGGCTATGGAAAGTCTTGACAAAGACAGAGATTTTTTAAAACAAGGCAATGTATTTACTGATGATCAAATTGATGCATACATAGCATTAAAGTTTGAGGAAATTCACAATTTTGAACACACACCTCATCCAATAGAATTTGAAATGTACTATAGTTGTTAAGACTATTGGTACTTAGTTTGATTTGTAGAGGCAATTTTATTTTTATTTAGACCCTTTTTTACAACATAATCTTGGGTTCCATTTGCTCCTACATCTACAGATTTAATCAGTGATCTAAACAAAGACTTTCTTTTTTCTTTCTTATCCTCTGATTTTAACAGATTTTTAAATTCAAATAGATTCATAAGAGAATTATAATTTATATATGCATTTTATGCAATACAGATATGTTCAAAATGGGATTATACTTTGAACGATTCTCCGCAACCACAACGCTCTGTCTCATTTGGATTATTAAAAACAAACGATGATGAAAAATCTCCTTTTTTGTAGTCCATTTCAGTACCTAAAAGATACATAATTGCTGCGGGATCAATAAAAACTTTAACTCCTTTATCTTCAATAACCTCATCGTTTTGATTAAATTTTTTTAAATATTCCATAACATATGACATCCCAGCACAACCTCCCGATTTTATCGAAACTCTTACGCCCAAAGCTTCTTTCTCCGCATTAGCCATAATTTCTTTTAATTTCTTCGCTGCATTATCACTTAATTTTATTATAGGTTTCATTATAAATTTAGTTCCAATTTAGCTGCATCTGACATCATATCCTTTGACCAGGGTGGATCCCAGACTAATTCTAAATCAACATTATCTATTCCCTCAACTTGCATAACACCGTCTTTAACTTCTTTTGGCAAGCTCTCGGCAACAGGGCAATTTGGTGTAGTTAAAGTCATCTTAATCTTTGCTTTTTTTTCAACAATTTGAATATCGTAAATTAAACCAAGATCATATATGTTCACAGGAACCTCTGGATCGTAAATTTTTTTTATCTCTAAAACTATTTTTTCTTTTAACTCCATAAGTATTATTCCTCCGTACTAACTTCTTTACCATCATTATTCATGGCAGAAATTAAGGTATGCCATGATAATGTAGCACATTTAACTCTCATAGGATATTGTTTTACACCTGATAAGCACATTAATTTAGTTTTTTCATCATCTTTTAAAATATTTGATTTGAGATCGGGGTTTTCTTTTATCATTCCTAAAAAGTCTTCTATAATTTCTTTAGCTTCATTATCACTCTTACCTTTTATTAAATCTGTCATAATTGAAGCTGACGCCATTGAAATAGCACAGCCTTTACCCTCAAAAGATATATCCTCCACTTTTCTTTGACTATTTAGTTTCAAGTAAATATGTACATCATCGCCACATAAAGGGTTATTTCCTTTGGCATCTTTATTAAAATTTTTAGTTATACCTAAATTTCTAGGATTTTTACCATGTTCTAAAATAATCTCTTGGTAAAGTTCTTTTAATTTCATTTTAGCTCAAAAATTTTTTTACAATTTTTTATTCCCTCATTTAATTTATCTAAATCATCTTTAGTATTATAAACACCTAAAGATGCTCGTGCACTTGCAGAAATACCTAATTTATCATGAAGAATTTGACAACAGTGATGACCTGCTCTAATAGCTACACCACTTTCATCTAAAATCGTTGCAATATCATGTGGATGAACTCCTTCAACAGTGAAAGATAATACTCCACCACGTTCTTTAGGATTTCCTATCAGTTTTACAGAATTATTCTTTTTTAAGATTTCTTGACCATATTCTATTAATTCTTTTTCATGTTCAATTATCTTTTCAATTCCAATGCTCTCTAAAAATTTTATCGATTGATCAAAAGCAATTACTTGTGCTGTGGCCATTGTACCGGCTTCATATTTATTTGGAAGTTCACCATAAGAAATTCTATCTTTTTTTACTTCATTTATCATTCCACCACCTCCCTGGTATGGCGGAAGTTGCTCTAACCATTTTTTTTTTCCATACAAAACTCCAAGTCCTGTTGGGCCATACATTTTATGACATGAAATTGCATAAAAATCACAATCCAAATCTTGCATATCTAATTTTAAATGTGGTCCCCCTTGACATCCATCAACTACCACAACGATACCTTTGGAATGGGCTAATTGTGTTATTTCTTTAATTGGTAAAACTGCACCGGTAACATTAGATAAATGTGTTATTGCTATTACTTTAGTATTATTAGTAATTTCTTTCTCTATATTTTCAATCGGTATGTCTCCATCTTCATTTATTTCTGCAAACTTTATTTTGATATTTTTAGATTTTCTTAAAAAATGCCATGGAACATAATTTGAATGATGCTCTAATTCAGTAATTAAAATTTCATCATTTGGCTTTAAGATTGCTTGACCTAGAGTATTTGCAACTAAATTTAAAGCCTCGGTAGCACCTTTAGTAAATACAATTTCATTTTTGTCTTTCGCATTTATGTATTTTTGCACTGATGACCTTGTATTTTCATACAAATTAGTGGCTGCAACTGCTAAGTAATGAATACTTCTACCTACATTTGAAAATTGTTTAGAGTAAAAATCATTAATTCTATCTAGAACCACCTTGGGTTTTTGAGATGAATTAGCACTATCCAAATAAACCAAATCATTATTTTGAATTTTTTCATCAAAAATTGGAAATTCTTTTTTAATATTATTTATATTCATTCTTTTAATCCTATAATACTTTTAATTAAATTTTTTATTTCTGGATCCGTTATCTTTTCAACAACATCAAGTAAAAATCCATTAATTAAAAGCTCTTTAGACTGTTGGTAGCTTAAACCTCTGGACATTAAATAAAAAATTGAGTCCTCATTTAGACTTCCAGATGCCGAACCGTGAGAACACTTTACGTCATCGGCATAAATCTCTAATTCTGGTTTTGCATTAAATTCAGATGTTTCATCTAACAATATTGCTTTACTTAATTGATATCCGTCAGTTTTTTGAGCTTTTGAATTTACAAATATTCTTCCTTGATAGACCGATTTTGAATTTTTTCCAAGCACACTTTTGATAAGTTGATAGCTTTTAGTGTTCTCCACCAAATGATTAATCGTAGATCTAATTTCATGTTGTTGATTTTCCTTTAATGAAAAAACTCCATTTATAAAAGCTGAAGAGTATTCACCATTTAAGTTACAATTAAGTTCATTCTTAAAATAGTCTGAACCAGCAGACATTATAAATGTTTCCGAAATACTATTGTCATCTTGTTCAATATTGTTAAAAGAATACTTTAAATTATTATTTCTGAACTTGTCGAGTTTATAATTTTTAAGTATTGAGTATCTTTTTAAATTAAAATTGTACAGGATATTTACAAAACTTGTATCTGTATTATCAATAAAATAATCAATAAGTCTCATGGAACTATTTTCTTCTAATTCAAAATTTAAACTTAAATTAATATTTTTTGACTTTATCTTATCATTAGTTGAATGGTAAATAATCAAAGGTTTTTTTAAAGAATAATTCTTTTTAACTAAAATTTTAAAAACTTTATTGGTAAATGCATTATTTAAATCAATTAAAGAATTTTCATAATTTAATATAAAATTTTTTCCAATTTCATCATTTATTTCAATTTGATTTTTATCTTCATAACTAAAATCAATTTTTTCAATTCTACCATTAATAAAAATTATCTTATTATGTTCTAAACCATCAACAAAAATAGTTGGATCAATTTTATTCGGCAATGAATAATCATAAAAAAAACTCAAATCAATAATCTTTTTCTTTATAATTTGACTAATATCTAAAAACTTCCAGTTTTCTTGTTTTCTATTAGGAAAACCATTATCTATAAATTTCTTCAGAAAAATTTTTTTTGATCGAATTTCATTTTCTGAAATTTTTAAAGTTTTTACTATTTTGTCAAAATCTAATTGTAATTGTTCATTCATTTAATTAAAGCTTTCATAACCTTTTTTTTCTAGCTCGATTGCTAATTCTGGGCCACCAGATCTAATTATTTTTCCATTCATTAAAACATGTACAAAGTCAGGTTTTATGTAATCTAATAACCTTTGATAGTGAGTAATAATTAAAAAAGAATTATTTTTATTTCTTAACGTATTAACTCCATCAGCTACTATTTTTAAGGCATCTATGTCTAAACCTGAGTCTGTTTCATCTAAAATTGATAATTTTGGAGCTAGCATAGACATTTGTAAAATTTCATTTTTCTTCTTCTCTCCTCCAGAAAAACCAACATTTAATTGTCTGTTAAGTTTTTCTTCATCAAATTTCAATTCTTTAGCTTTTTGTTTAACAAGCTTTAAAAATTCAATTGCATCTAATTCTTTTTCTCCACGTGCTTTCCTAATTGCATTTAAGGATGTTTTTAAAAATATGTTTGTATTTACTCCTGGAATTTCTAAAGGATATTGAAAAGCTAAAAATATCCCTTTATGTGCTCTTTCCTCGGTCTCAAGATCAAATAAATTTTTGTTTTCAAATAAAATTTCACCTGATATCTCGTACCCTTTTTTTCCTGATAAAATATTAGATAATGTGCTTTTTCCTGATCCGTTTGGACCCATAATTGCGTGAACTTCACCTGAATTAATAGATAAAGAAAATCCCTTCAATATTGATTTATTTTCAACATTCGCATTTAGATTACTTATTTTAAGCATTAACCAACACTCCCCTCTAAACTAATGCCGACAAGTTTTTGCGCTTCGACTGCAAACTCCATTGGTAATTGCTGTAATACTTCCTTGCAAAAACCATTTACAATTAATCCAACGGCTTCCTCAGGGTTTAATCCTCTTTGTTGACAATAATGTAGTTGTTCTTCACTAATTTTCGATGTTGTCGCCTCATGAGCTATATTAGATTCAAAATTTTTGTTTTTTATATAAGGCACTGTATGCGCACCACATTTATTTCCCATTAATAAGGAATCACATTGTGTATAATTACTAGAATTTTTAGCTTTAGAATTAATGTCTACCAAACCTCTGTAAGTCATATCAGAAAATCCAGCACTTATACCTTTAGAAATAATCTTACTTTTAGTATTTTTTCCTAAATGAATCATCTTTGTTCCAGTATCCGCTTTCTGATGATTATTAGTGATTGCTATTGAATAAAATTCACCAATTGAATTGTCACCTTTTAATATACAGCTTGGATATTTCCAAGTTATGGCCGAACCTGTTTCAACTTGCGTCCAAGAAATCTTTGAATTTGTTCCCTTGCACAAACCTCTTTTAGTTACAAAATTATAAATTCCTCCTTTGCCATTTTCATCGCCCGGATACCAATTTTGAACAGTAGAATATTTTATTTCTGCATCATCTAAAGCAATCAATTCAACATTTGCTGCGTGCAGTTGATTTTCATCTCTCATTGGCGCGGTACATCCTTCGAGGTAACTCACATAACTTCCTTTATCAGCAATAATTAATGTCCTCTCAAACTGTCCAGTCTCTGATGCATTAATTCTAAAATAAGTCGATAATTCCATAGGGCACTTAACACCTTCGGGAATATAAACAAATGATCCATCAGTAAAAACAGCAGAGTTAAGAGTTGCAAAAAAATGATCAGTAACTGGTATTACAGAGCCTAAATATTTTTTTACAAGCTCAGGGTGTTTTTGAATTGCCTCAGACATTGAACAAAAAATTATTCCGTGTTTAGTTAATTCACCCTTAAATGTAGTTGCTACAGAAACAGAGTCGAATACAGCATCTACAGCAATTCCGTTTAGTCTTGCTTGTTCCTGCAACGGGATTCCAAGTTTTTTATATGTCTCTAAAAGCTTAGGATCAAGCTCATCTAAGCTTTTTGGTTTATCTTTCATACTTTTGGGTGCAGAATAATAATATAAATCTTGATAATCAATTTTGGGATATTTTGGTTTTTGCCAATTAGGTTCCTTTAAAAGTTTTAATCGCCTGTAAGCTTTCAATCTAAACTCTAACATCCATTTAGGTTCTTTTTTAATATTAGAAATAAATTTAATTACATCTTCATTTAAGCCTTTTGGAGATTTAATATTTTCTATGTCGGTAGTGAAACCGTACTTATAATCCTTTAACTTTTCTATATCTTTTTCTCTAGTGTCCATTTTTAAATTCTTCTTTCAATGTTATCTTTGATAAGATCTTCTAAACTCTTTTTTTCAAAAAAATCATTAATATGATTTTCAAGCTCGTCCCATAAATTATGGGTTAAACATTTTGTAGATTTACCGTTACAACCCTTTTTGGACTCTCTTTTACACTGCACAGTTTTAACTTTTTCATCAACTGCATCAAGAATATTAGTAAGTTTTATTTCTTTTGCTTTTTTACTTAAAACATATCCACCTTGATTTCCTCTTACACTCTGAACAATTTCTCTCTTTCTTAGTTTAGAAAAAATTTGCTCTAAATAATCAAGAGAAATACCTTGTCTGAGAGAAATGTCTCTTAGGGATACAGGATTAATATTATTAAACCTTGCTAGATCCACTAAAGCCATTACCGCATATCTGCCTTTAGAAGTTAGTCGCATAAAACCTTTGATTTACAAGGGTATATATAAACCTGACTAAATTAGTCAAGTATCATATAAAAAAAAATACTAACATATTGTCACGCAGTTGTGATAAATGTAATTTTTTTTTGAGAATAATTATCATTAACAATTATGGATAGCAAAATTACAGAAATTTTTATACCCGGACCTGCTGGAAGATTAGAAGCTAAATATTATAAAAGTAAAAAAAGTACCTCTCCTATTGCTTTAGTTCTTCAGCCTCACCCTCAATATGGGGGAACTATGAATAATAAAATTGTTGTTGAAACTTTTCATACTTTTATGGAAAATGATTTTTCAGTTTGCAGAGTAAATTTTAGAGGTGTAGGAAGAAGTGATGGTGAGTTTGATAATGGACAAGGTGAACTTGCTGACGCTGCAGCAGCTTTAGACTGGTTAGAAAGAGAAAACTTTGACAACTCTCAATGTTGGGTATCAGGATTTTCTTTTGGGTCTTTAATAGCGATGCAGCTATTAATGAGAAGACCAGAAATAAATAGATTTATAGTAATCTCTCCTCAACCTAATGTTTATGATTTTTCTTTTTTATCACCTTGTCCTACATCAGGGTTAATGGTTTATGGAAAAAAAGATGAACTTGTTCCATTAGAATATATTAATGAATTAGATAAAAGGCTAAGTTCTCAAAAGGGTATCAAAGTAGAATTTCAATCAGTACCTGATGCAAATCATTTTTTTTCAAAAAATGAAAATTCTTTGGTAAAATGTTTAGATAAATATATAAAGAAAGAAACTGCTGTTTATTAAATATAATTCTTATTTATTATCCCTCCAACAGTAGGTTTATTACACCTTGTTGTGGTCGGAAAAGAATTTGGTAAATTCAGAAATGATCTGACTGATAAATAACCAAATGCTTGGGACTCAATAAAATCTCCATCAAAACCAAATTCATCAATATTTCTTAAACTTATTTTCATGTTTTTTAAAAATTCATTAATTTGTTTAATTAGAATGTTATTTTTTCTTCCACCCCCACAAACAAAATTGTTTACAGGATTAAGATTTTTCATTTTATTTATATCTTTTATTCCATTTGCAATAAGATAAGCAGTGAATTTAGTTAATGTTGCACATCCGTCTTCTAAGCATAATCCTTTCACAAAGGATAAGTCAAAATCATTAACATCTAAAGACTTTTCGTAGGATTTTATTTCAAAGTTATCTACAGCTTGATTAAATATTAATTCATTAGCTACTCCTAATTTCGCTATTTCTCCATTTTCATCAAAACTTTTTTTTGAATTCTGTCTTACCCATTTATCTATAAGACAATTTCCAGGACCTATATCATAAGCGTAAAACTTTTCATTTGATGTATCATCATTAATTATTTGGGTTATGTTTGTTATACCGCCAATATTAATTATATTGATTGGATAAGTTAAATTAAATTCTTTTATTAATTTTTGACATATTAGTTTATGAAAAATAGGTGTTAGAGGAGCTCCTTCGCCTTCGTTTATAAGATCTTGTTTCCTAAAATTATTAACTACTATTTTTCTGGTAATTTGAGAAAGAAGTTTACCATCGCCTAACTGTCTAGAAATTCTTTCACCAGAATCATGAAAAATAGTTTGTCCGTGAAAACCTATTAAATCGATTGAATAATTTCTTTTTTTTATTATTTCATCGATAATTCTACTGTGGAAAAAAGTGATTTCTTTTTCAAGTAAACCTATTTCATCTGAATATTTTTCTAAATCATTTTTAGTAAAGATTTTATCTCTCAGATTAATCAACTTATCTCGTAAATTGAGGTCAAATTTATAATAATAGTTTAAAATTGATGAAAATTCAGTCAATCCATCTGATTTAATCAAAGATAAATCAACACCATCAATAGAAGTTCCGGTCATAAGTCCAAGAGCCGTGTATACTTTTTTTTTCATTAATATTTTTTTTTAATAAAATTTGTATAATGTAGGACTATAAACTTATGAATAAATTTTTAAAAGAATTTAAAGATAGAGGATATTTTTATCAATGTACCAATGAAGATGAATTAGAAAATCTTTTAAATAATAAGAGTGTTAATGCTTATATAGGTTTTGATAGCACTGCTCCGAGTCTACATGTAGGAAGTTTGCTTCAGATAATGTGTTTAAGATTACTTCAAAAACATGGTCATCGACCAATAGTATTATTAGGTGGTGGGACGACTAGAATTGGAGATCCTTCAGGAAAAGAGGAGACTAGAAAAATTTTAACTGAGAAACAAATTGAAAATAATATTAAAAATATACAAAAAGTTTTTAAAATTTTTTTAAAGACAAATAAACCTAATTTAAAACCTATTTTTGTAAATAATTTTAAATGGTTAGGGAAGTTGAATTATATAAATTTTTTAAGAGAAATTGGAAAATTTTTTACAATTAATAAAATGTTAAGTTTCGAAAGTGTGAAGATGAGATTGGAAAGAGAACAATCGTTAAGTTATATGGAATTTAATTATATGATTTTACAAGCATATGATTTTCTAGAACTAAATAAAAATAAGAAATGTATGCTTCAAATTGGAGGATCCGATCAATGGGGTAATATTATTAATGGTGTTGAATTAATAAAAAGAAAATTAAATAAACAAGTATTTGGATTAACTACTCCATTAATAACTTTAGCTTCAGGTGCAAAAATGGGTAAATCTGAAAAAGGTGCAATCTGGTTGGACAAAAAACTCTTATCTCCTTATGAATATTTTCAATTTTGGAGAAATACGGATGATAGAGATGTTTTAAAATTTTTAAAAATGTTTACTGACTTAAAAATTGATGAAATAGAAAAAATGAAAGACAAAAATATCAATGATTTAAAAATTATACTAGCAAAACACGCTACTAAAATGCTTCATGGAGAAAAAGAGTCTTCAAAGGCTTTTAATACTGCAATCTCTGTTTTTGTAAAAAAAGATTTAGCAGACCAAATCAACCTTCCCGTTACTAAAATAAAAAATTATGAAGTTGAAAGTAATTTGAGTATTCTCGATTTGGTGATTAAAGCTAAATTATTGAAATCAAAAAGTGAGGTGAGAAGAGCTATTAAAGATAAAGGCATAAAAATTAATGATATAGCCATTGATGATGCGAATTATTTAATATCTGTATCTGATTTTAAAAATAAAAAAGATTTATTTAAATTATCACACGGTAAAAAAAATCATGTACTTATTAAATTGGTTAATTAGTTTTTTTAATTTTTTCTAAAGTTCTAGTTATAAATCTTGGAGTTAAAGTTTTTATAGGATTAACACTGGTTTGAGGTTTTTCTGGAGATCCTTTTATTTTGAAACTAACACCAAATACTCCCTCACCTGTTTTTGAACCTACTAATATTTTTCCCAATACGGGTATAGAGCTAATAACTTTATTGACCGTTGTTGCCGGTACTAAAGTTCCTCTCAAACTTATAAGTTTATTTTTTTCAACATAGCCATCCATCAATATAGATATAGCTGGTCCTACGGCATAAATTTCGTCTATCGTTATAAGATCTTTATTGTTTTTAAAATTCATTTCAAATTCCTCAAATCTGATACCTTCTCCTGATAATAGGTCTGCTATACCCTGTAAAGATGCAAGAGTAAGCACTTTTGTTAAAATTGGTAATTCTTTTAATTTAAAATTATATATTTTTAATGTTGAAGAAGTTTCATTATTTATCGTTTGACTGTTAAAATCTAATAAACCTTCGTTAAAACCTTTTATAAATTTATATCGTTTTATAATTGGCTCTGCTTCGTCTGAATATAATGTGGTAATTTTATCTTTACCAGTAGTGTTAATTGTAAACCTAAATTTTTTGTCATCTAAAAAGTTTCCTACTAAATCGAGTTGAGTAATTTTTTTATTCTTTAGAAAGAAATAACCTGAGAAATTATTTAAATTATATTTCTTATCTAGGAAAATTTTTTTTATGTCGACATTAAATTTTCCATTGATGTTCAAATTATTCAAATTATTATTTTTAAAGCTTAATAACTCGTTAATTAATTCATTTGCGTTTAATAAAGAACCTTTTAAAAAATATTCTTTGTTTTTTCTAAAAATTTTAAATAAGTTTTTTTGACCATTTTTATCAAAATAATCTAAATCTATATCGTCAAATTTTATTACCTGTGAATTTTTATTTATTATTAGATTTTTAACACTGAAGATATTATTTTTTTCCTCTAAATTAAAAGATTTAATAATAGTTTGTTCTAAATTTTTACTTGAACCAGTAATATTAATTAAAGTTTCAATATCTTCTTTTTTTTCATAATTTAAGAAATCAATCTTTAAGGGATTATCTTTAATAATAAATGAAATATCAAAATTAGATAAATCTTTTTTTTTTTCGAAAATAAAATTTAGTTTATCCTCTTTACTTTGAATAAAAATATTACCATTACCTTTAATGATTAAATTTCCAGCTTTATATGATATTTTAAGGCTATTTCTAACTAATGAAATATTGTCCCTTATTTTAGGTAATAAGTTTTTCAGATTTAGAATATTTCTTGCTTCTAGTTTATTTATGTTAATATCTGAATAAAGCTCAAAATCTTTAATTTTAAAATTTTTTTCTATATTAAATGAAAACGTATTATCTGAATTAAAATTTAAATCATTAACTTCTAAATTTTGAAAATTAGAATTAATAAAAATATTTAAGTTATGTTTATTAAAATTTACATTTTTATTTGTAATTTTACCATTAACTATAATTTTTTTTCCACTATTTTTTAAAGTTATTTTTTTTGAGGAAAAATCTAAATTGTTTAATTGAAATTTTACATCTTCTAATGTTAAATTGTCATTTTTATAATTAAAGATAAAGTTAATCTTATCAAAATCATAATCACTTATAAAATTTAGTTTTGTATTTTTTATAAATCCGTTAACATTATAATTTTTCTTAATATTTCCTTCCTCGTCAAATTCAACTTTAATATCAGCAATTAAATATCCTTTTTTGATTACTTTTTCTAAAATATAAAGATCTGGAGTATTTTTAAATGATCTGATAAAGGAAATTAAATTGTTAATTTCCAACGATTTTGTAGAAATTTCCAAATTTTTTATAGAAAACTTTTTTTCAATCAATGACTTAAGTAATATTTCTGTTTTTATCGTCTCAATTTCAATATTTTGATTTTGATTTTGATTTTTTAAGATTGAGCCAATGGTTTTGACATTTAATCTTAGTTTGAATGGATCTAAAACTAATTTGATTTTTTTAAGATCAACATTTAAATTTTCATTAATATTTAATATTCTTTTAGAAATTTGATTATTAAATTTGTCTGTCTCAATCCCGATAAAACTTAAGTAGGACACAATCAATGTAAACAAAAATAAAAGTATTAATAAAAATTTTATAAAAATTCTCATTTAATGGTATAAAGATTGCTCCAAAAAATCATCAATTTCTCCATCTAAGACCTTGTCTGGACTTGTGCTTTCGAAATTTGTTCTATTATCTTTTACTAATCTATAAGGTTGGAGCACATATGATCTTATTTGATGCCCCCAACCTATTTCTGATTTAGATGACTCCGTATTTTGATTCTCTTTTTCTTTTTTTTTAATCTCAAAATCATAAATTCTCGCCCTAAGCATATTCATACATGTCTCTTTATTTTTATGTTGTGATCTTTCATTTTGGCACTGTACTACAATCTTTGTTGGGATGTGAGTTATCCTGACAGCACTATCTGTTGTATTAACATGTTGTCCGCCTGCACCGCTAGATCTATAAGTATCAATCCTTAAATCTTTGTCTAAAATTTCAATATTTAAATCCTCCTCTACCACTGGATAAATCCATATACTAGCAAAACTTGTATGTCTTCTAGCTCCAGAGTCAAAAGGCGATATTCTCACCAATCTATGAATTCCCGACTCTTTTTTTAACCATCCATATGCATACTCTCCCTCTATTTTTATAATAGATGATTTAATTCCAACCTCTTCGCCTTTATGCTCGCTTATTAAATGAGATTTAAATTTTCTTTTATCTGACCATTTTAAATACATTCTTCTTAACATATTTGCCCAATCTTGACTTTCAGTTCCACCAGCACCAGCATGAATTTCAAGATAACAGTCAAGAGAATCTAACTTACTAGATAAAAAACACTTTATTTCGTTCTGCTTCACTAAAATGTTTAAATCTTTAATTTCCTTTATAACTTCTTTTTGTATAATTTGATTATTTTCTTCTATCGATAGATTATATAAATCAATGATATCTTTTAATTTTATTTCGGAATTCTTCAAAGAATTAATTAAATCTTCAAATAATTTTTTTTCTTTTATTATTTGTTTTGACTTAGTCTTATCTTGCCAAAAATTAGTATCAAGTAATTTTCGATTGTGATTTTCAAGTTGAGAATAAATATTAGCTTTTTCAAAGATACTCCTTAATTCTTTGATTTATTTTTTCAATTTCTTTTTTAAGACTAAATATTTTTTCTTCCATTAATAAAATCTTAATATATTATTTATATTCAATCCATTGTTATTTGAATTAATCACCTTTCCTTCTTCAACATTGATATCTTTGTACGTCTCTATAATCATATCTTTTGAAGAAAACTCAGCTTTTGTCCCTGTGATATTGTCAACTACCATCATTGTAATTCCGTCAGGAACTTTAAATGGACGTGCATCAGATTTTTTGATTGCTTTTTCTACGAAATTTTTAAAAATAGGTAGAGCTGTTTTTGATCCTGTTTCAAATTTACCTAGACTTTTTGGGTTATCCATTCCTACATAAACACCAATTACCAAACTTGAGGTAAATCCTATAAACCATGCATCAGTATTTTCATTTGTTGTACCTGTTTTACCAGCCAAATTCAGTTTTAGTTCCTTTAATTTTTTACCAGTACCTCTATGTATAACTCCCTCCAATAATGATGTAATTTGATAGGCTGTTTGAGAAGAAAATACTTTTTTATAATTATCTTTTATCTGCGGAAACTTATCACTTGTATAAGAAATTTGATCACAATTTAAACATGTTCTCATTTCATTATTTAGAATGGTATTACCCTCGCTATCTTGAACTCTATCAATTAAAATAGGTTTAACTAGTTTTCCACCATTAACAAAAGCTGAATAAGCTGAAGTTAATTTCATGAGAGTTGTCTCTGTTGAACCAAGAGATATAGATAATAATTCATCTGGATTTTCATAAATACCTAAATCTTTTGAGAAATTTATAACCTTATCTATTCCAAGGTCCTGGGCTATCCTAACTGTCATTAAGTTTCTTGATTTTTCAAGACCAGTTCTAAGTGTTGAAGGACCGTAAAACTTTTTACCATAATTTTCAGGTTTCCACTTTTTTAAGTCAGATCCTTGATCTAAAACCAATGGAGCATCTAGGACTAAAGTTGTCGGTGTATAATTATTTTCTAAAGCAAGAGCGTACACAAATGGCTTAAATGCAGAACCTGGTTGTCTCAATGCCTGGGTAGCTCTATTGAATTCACTATTTTTAAAACTAAAACCTCCGCTTAAGGCTAAGACCCTTCCAGTAAAAGGATCCATTACAACAATACCTCCATTTATTAGTGGAATTTGTTTTAAACTAAAATTATTTTTTTTGATTTTTTCAACATAAATAATATCACCCACCTCAAATAATTCATTAAATTCCTTTTTTGTCCAAGATATTTCTTTGTAGTCTAAAAGACCTTTAGATTTATCTTTTAATTCAATATTTGCAGAAAATTGATCGATGTTTTTTATAATTGCAATTTTCCAATTTATAGACTTCTCAAGTTCATATTTTTCTAATCCGTTGTACCAATTTTTAGTATATCTTTTATTTAAAAGTGGACCTCTCCATCCTTTTCTTTTATCATAAGATATTAAACCTTCTCGAAGCGAGTTTGTTGCAATATTCTGCAAATCTAATTTAATTGGGGTGTTTATACTAAATCCCTGTTTATAGACTTTTTCATAAGTAAGTTTATCAATTATATTTTTTCTAACATCTTCAATATAATACTGGGAGTCTTCTAGAAATATTTTCTTTTTTTTCTTTAAATTTATCTTTTGTTTAGAAATCTCATTAAATTCTTCAATATTCAAAAATTTATTTTCTAGTAAATTTTTTAATACTAGGTTCCTTCTAAATTTTGCCAACTCTATATTTCTGTAAGGGTTATACTTACTTGGTGCTTTAGGTAATGCTGCCAATAGAGCCGACTCTGCATAGTCTAATTCTTTAATAGATTTATCAAAATATTCTAAACTAGCAGCTGCAACACCATATGCTCCACTTCCCAAATAAATCTGATTAAGGTATAACTCTAATATCCTCTCTTTTGATAAGGCTCTTTCGATTCTAAATGCCAATATTGCTTCTTTTATTTTTCTATTTAGACTTACTTCATTAGTTAACAAAAAATTTTTTGCAACTTGTTGAGTTATTGTTGAGGCTCCCTCTAATCTTTTTGAAGTGAGTATGTTGCTTATATTATTAATTATTGCCCTCATAACTCCTTTGGCATCAACTCCAGGGTGTGAAAAAAAATTTTTATCTTCTGCTGATAAGAAAGAATTTATTACATTTTTTGGAATTGAGTTAAAAGGCACGAAAATTCTTTTCTCCTTGGAAAAATCAGCTACCAATTCGCCATTTCCTGAATATACCTTACTTGACACCGGTGGTTTATAGTTTTTTAAGAATTTATAATCAGGAATATTGTTAGAAAAACTCCACAAAATACTGAGAATACTTATCGAAATAAGTAGGAAAAAACTTAAACAAATTATGAATAATTTTTTAAATAATATGCTCATTTTGTTTCCATTATATATCTTAATTTGTTAAAGATAAGGCATAAGAATAACAAAATTTTAATAAAAATTTAAATGAAACATCTAAAAAAATTATTATGGAAAAAAATTTATATATTGATGCATCGCATCCAAATGAAACTAGAGTTGTTATTAAGTCAGATAGTAATATTGAAGATTACGAGTACGAAGGTTTAAAAAGTAATTTAAATAAAAACAATATATATCTCGGCAAAGTAAGTAGAATTGAGCCATCGTTACAGGCAGCTTTCATAGATTTTGGTCGAGAGCGACATGGCTTTCTCTCATTTAACGATATTCAATCCGACTACTACCAAATACCAAAAAGTGATTTGAAAATTATTAAGGAGGAAGAGGAAAAAGCAAGAGAAAAACTTTCGAAAGAAAATGAAGCTAAAGAGGCAGAAAATTTAGCTGAAGGAAAACTTGAAATTGACGATCCAATTGAAAAAATAGATATTGAAGAAAAACAAAATACTGAAGATGAAAAAGAAAAAAAAAGTGAAAGTAAGCTAAGATTTAAAAGATATAAAATCCAAGAAGTAATTAAACCAAATCAAGTAATTCTTGTTCAAGTTATTAAAGATGAAAGAGGACAAAAAGGTGCAGCTTTGAGCACATTTATATCTATAGCTGGTAAGTACATTGTGTTAATGCCAAATACTCCTAAAGGAGGTGGAATTTCCAGAAAAATTTTTAATCCAGCTGATAGAAAAAAAATTAGAATCATTTTAAACGAAATAGAAATACCAAAAGAAATGGGATTAATTGTGAGAACGGCTGGAAGTAATAAAACTAAAAATGAGATTGAACATGATCTAACATCTTTAATAAAAACTTGGAACCAAATTAAAGAAGTTGCTCTTGACTCAATAGCACCATCCTTAATCCATCAAGAAAGTGAGATAATAAAAAGAACTTTAAGAGACATGTATGATGATAATACAAATAATATTATTATTGAGGGTAATGAAGGTTACAAGAAAGCTCAAAATTACATGAAAATGATGATGCCTTCACATGTAAAAAAAATTAAAAAATATAGAGGCAAAATCCCTCTTTTTATTGAGGAGGGTATTGAGCAAAAATTAAATCAAATATTTGAGTCTGAGATCAAATTAAACTCTGGTGGTTATTTAGTTATAAACCCAACAGAAGCTCTTGTATCTATCGATATTAACTCAGGAAGCTCAATTAAACAAAAAAATGTTGAAAGTACAGCCTTAGATACCAATTTAGAGGCTGCTGATGAAATCGCAAGACAGATAAAAATTAGAGATTTATCAGGACTCATTATAATTGATTTTATTGATATGTTGAATTACGGAAACAGAAGACTCGTTGAAAGAAGACTTAAAGAAAAATGTAGACGAGATAGAGCTAGAATTCAGATTGGAAGAATTAGTAATTTTGGTTTGTTAGAAATGTCTAGACAAAGATTAAGAGAAAGTGCAGTTAAATGGAAGGTAAATCTTACCGACGAGTCATTTGCACAAAAATTATTAAAACTTGTTGAATTAAGAGCTGTGTTGAGTAAAGCAAAATTTGTAAAGCTAAAAGTTTGTCAAAAAATTTCAGATTTTTTAAAAGAAAATTTTGTTGATAACTTAACTTATTTCGAAAAAAAAAATAAAATGAAAATTGACATAATATCAGAAAGTTCACTAATAATTCCTGAATATATTATTGAAATAAAAAATAAATCAAAAAAAACAATAGATTTGATTGAAAACTTTAAAACTTTAAAAAACTTAGAAACTCAAAAAAAAGATGCAAAAATAATAAATATTAACGAAAACAAAAAGTTTAATAAAAGGACTTACAGAAAGAAAAAGTATTTTAAGAAAGTTAAATAATTCCTTTTTCAGGTGACGATGGTTCACCCATTAAAGATTTATTAATTCTTCCTGATATATATGACAAGCGTCCTGCTATTACAGCATTTCTAAATGCTAGTGCCATTTCGAATGGTTTTTTTGCTTTTGCGATTGCAGTATTAACTAATACACCATCACAACCAAGTTCCATTGCAATTGTAGCATCAGAGGCCTGTCCTAATCCAGCATCAATAATGAGAGGTAATTTTGTTTGTTTTCTAATTATTCTAATATTAACTTTATTTAATATTCCTAATCCTGAGCCAATTGGAGCTGCTAAGGGCATAATTGCACAAGCTCCAGAATTTTCCAACCTTTTTGCCATCAAAGGATCATCATTACAATAAACCATCACCTTAAAACCCTCCTTGGTAAGAACTTCTGTTGATTTTAAAGTTTCAATCATTTCTGGAAATAAGTTCTTTTTATCTCCTAGGACTTCAAGTTTGACTAATCTCCATCCGCCAATTTCTCTTGCAAGTCTCAAAGTTCTAAGTGCATCTTTAGAATTAAAACATCCTGCTGTATTAGGTAAATAAGTAATTTTTTTTGGATCAATATAATCCATCAAGAGAGGTTTTTTCTTATCAAGAATATTCACTCTTCTTACAGCTACTGTGACGATTTCAGCTCCTGACAATTCTATTGCTTTAGCGCACTCTTTCATGGTCTTATACTTGCCAGTACCTACAATCAGTCTTGAACTATATTTTTTATTTGAAATAATTAAATCGTCTTTTTTCAAAATTATCCACCTCCTATAAAATGAACTATTTCCACTTTATCATTTTTCTTTAAATTTATTTTTTTCAACTTTTTTTTATCTACTATTTCTTGATTAAGTTCAATTGCTACTTTTTTTAAAGGAATTCTTAAAATATGTACAAGATTAGCTAAATTAGTATTTTTAGCAATTAGCTTTACTTTACCATTTACTTTTATTTTTATTTTTTTCATCGTATATAAGAGCTGAATGAGTAATAAAATTATTATAATTAATGGTCCTAATCTTAATCTATTAGGAGAGAGAGAACAATCACAATATGGATCGATCACTCTAAAAAAAATCCAAGAAAATTGTATAAATAAATCTAAAGAACTAGGTCTTGATTTAGAATTCAAACAATCTAATATTGAAGGGGAGTTAGTAAATTTAATTCAGTCTTCTAGAAAAGTTTTTGATGGTATGATTATTAATGCTGCAGCTTTTACTCATACATCTGTAGCTATAAGAGATGCGTTAAATATTTTTAGAAAACCTATTATTGAAGTCCATATCTCGAATATTTATAGAAGAGAGGAATTTAGGCGTAAATCTTTAATAAGTGATGTTGTTACAGGTGGTATCTATGGTCTAGGGGACGAAGGTTATATTTTAGCCATAATTTCAATGCAAAAGCTTTTAAAAAATGAAAATTGATAAAAAAATTATTAAAGAACTAAGTGATTATTTAGATGAATTCAATTTAACTGAATTGGAATACACTGAGAAAGACACTAAAATAAAGGTTTCAAAAAATAATTTTTCAATTAATGATCAATCATCTTCCAAAAATCTAACCTCAACTTCCAAGCCAAATAAAGAAGTAAAAACTAAGACTGGGATAGAAGTAACATCTCCAATAATTGGTACAGCTTATCACGCACCAGAACCTGGAGCAAAAAAATTTGTTGAAATTGGAAAGAAGATTAAAAAAGGCGACACTGTAATGATAGTAGAGGCTATGAAAACAATGAATCATGTACCGTCAACTTCTGATGGTACAGTAAAAGAGATATGTGTATCTGATGGACAGCCAGTAGAATTTGGACAAACTATAATTATCTTAGAATAATGTTTAAAAAAATTTTAATTGCAAACCGAGGGGAAATTGCAGTTAGAGTAATTAGAGCATGTAAAGAGTGGGGTATTGCGACTGTAGCTATACACTCTGATGTTGATAGAAACAGTATGCACGTAAAATTAGCTGATGAAAGTATTTGTATCGGCTCGCATTTACCTGAAAACTCTTATTTAAATATACCAGCTTTAATGTCGGCTATAGAACTGACTAACTCTGAAGCAGTTCATCCAGGTTATGGTTTTTTATCTGAAAATGCAAATTTTGCTAAAGTGTTAGAGGAAAATAATATTAAATTTATTGGAGCGTCCTCTAAACATATAAAAATGATGGGCGATAAAATACAGGCAAAAAAAATTGCAAAGGAAAACGGCCTGCCTGTTATTGAAGGTTCTGAAGGTGGGATAAAAGATGTTTCTACGGCAAAAGAACTTTGTAAAAAAATTGGATTTCCTATTCTTATAAAAGCTGCCGGTGGTGGTGGTGGAAAAGGAATGAAAATTGTAAATAAAGAGGAAGATTTTGAATCAATGTTTTTAACTGCTAAATCAGAGGCTAAAAAATATTTTGGTAATGACGAAGTTTACATAGAAAAGTTTTTTCAAAACCCTAGACATATTGAGGTTCAGATTTTAGCTGGAAAAAATAGAGTCGTTCATTTACATGAGAGGGATTGCTCTGTACAAAGAAGACATCAAAAATTAATTGAGGAAACTCCCAGTCCAGTTTTGAATGAAAACATCAGAAAAGAGTTATTTGAAAAGACTGTAAATATGGTCAGTAAAATTGGATATGAGGGAGCTGGTACAGTCGAATTCATATATGAAGATAATAAATTTTATTTTTTAGAAATGAATACAAGGGTTCAAGTTGAACACCCTGTTTCAGAAATGGTTACAGGAATTGATATAATTAAAGAACAAATTTGGATTGCTTTTTCAGGTAAAACCGCACTAGAGCAATCAGATATAAAACCAAGAGGTCATGCAATTGAGTGTAGGATCAATGCCGAGGACGCTAGTAAAAACTTTCAACCTTCTCCAGGTACAATTGGTATGTGTCATCAACCTTCAGGTTTTAGAACAAGAGTAGATGGTGCAATTTTTCAAGGATGTAAAATAACTCCATATTATGACAGTATGATATGCAAACTTATTTGTCATGGAAGGAATAGAATGGAAGCGATTCAAAGAATGAATAGATCTCTTGATGAGTTTGTTATTGAGGGAATTACTACAACTATACCTTTACACAAAAAGCTATTAAATCATAAGAAATTTATAAATTCAGACTTTAATGTTACCTGGTTAGATAAAGAAAAAATAATCTAATCACATCCAACTAACCAAATATCATGCACTGGGTGATCAAAAGGAGTTATTGATGGACTTGACGAAAACATCCAACCATTAAATACAAATACATCGTCATTATTTTTATTTGTTAAATCCCTTACTTGTATATAAGCAGTAATTTCAGGACTGTCATCAAATTCTGAATTACTACATTTTATACTTTTTATGATTAAATCTTTGTGCTTATGTTCTTCACCATTTTTTAGATTAATCAGAATATTTTTTGAGCTAATTTTATCTAGAACCTGAATAACTGTAATTTCACCAATTAAATTTTCTTTAGAATATATGTCAAAAAAAATAAAAAAATTTAAAAATGAAATTAAAATAATAATTTTAATCTTTCCAGGTTTTATATTTTTTTTTAATAGCATTTTTATTTTTATTAGGATAGTAAGCTTTTTCAGTTCCTGTTAAATTTGGTTTATGGGGTTTTTGCCATTCATATTTTTCTAAATTATGGTTCTTTTCGATCTTATTAGGTGTAAAATGTATCCAAGAATACCACTCAACTGGAATTTTAGAAGCATCTATTTCATTAGAATAAATTACCCATCTTTTTCCGTTTTTACTTTCATAGTATTTGTTACCAAAACTATCCGTACCGACATATTTACCCATAAAAATAGTTTTTATTCTCGTCCCAAAAGTATCTTGATTCCACCAGGTGAAAATTTTTTTAAAAACTGTCAACATAAAAAATATAATTTATTTCAATTTAAAATTGTATAATTTAAATTAGACTAAAATTTGATTTTGTATATAAGTTAAATGAATCTTTTTTCAAATTAATTTAACTAATGAGGTAAAATGGCAAAATATTTAGTAGAAACTTATTACACTTGTACATTCAAAGTAAACCATTACTTAGATAAGATCAACGAGTTAGAGCTAAAAAACTTAGAAAAAAGAGATGATGGAAAATTCGAGATTTTGGACGTAAAGCTTGACAATAGAAAAACAAAAAATCTTGACCCGAAGAATAATAAGGTTATTGAGAATAATAAAGTTGACATAATTTCAGATAATAGTTCCTCAACAAAAAGCTTAGAAAAAATTATAAAATCAAAAAATATAAACTCCGAAATTACTGGCAAGAGGTTTAGTATGCCTGATAGAAGAAAGGGTTATATTCAAAAAGCCACTATAGGAGACCATAAAGTTTATCTTCATACTGGCGAATATGAGGATGGAAAAATTGGTGAAATATTTATTGATACAAGTAAAGAGGGTGAATTAGTGAAGGCTTTAATGAATAATTTTGCAATTGCAGTTTCGCTTGGACTTCAATATGGCGTACCTTTAGATGAATTTATAAACGCATTTGTTGGTACAAAATTTGAGCCTTCTGGAAAAGTTTATGGAAATGACAGAATTTTAAGTGCAACATCAATTTTAGACTACATTTTTAGAGAATTAGCTATTTCGTACCAAAATAGAGAAGATCTTGCTCATACACCATCAATTGGAAATTCAGAAAACCTTGGTGCAGACGATCAACATTCTGAAGATCAAAATCAACTTTTAAAAATTGTCAAAGATATAACTAGCAAAGGATTTGTAAGGAACAATTATAGAAAAAATCTTGTTGATCTTTCTGATGTAAAAATAAATCTTAAAGGAAAAAAATAGATTATTTTTTTAAATTTAAAGAAATATTTAATTCTTTTAATTGTTTTTCATTAATTTTTGAAGGTGCATTCATCATTAAATCTTGTGCATTTTGATTCATTGGAAACATGGTTACTTCTCTGATATTTTTTTCATTTGCCAAAAGCATAACTATTCTATCAATTCCCGGTGCTATACCTCCATGAGGTGGAGCACCATAACTTAAAGCGCTAATCATACCACTGAATTTTTCATTAACTTGATCTTCGGTATAACCGGCAACTGAAAAAAGTTTGTACATTAATTCTGGTATATGATTTCTAATTGCACCCGAAGAGAGTTCGATTCCATTACAAACTATATCATACTGATATGCAAGTATTTCTAAGGGTTTTTCAAAATTTATTTTATCTGTATCTCCTTGGGGCATAGAAAATGGATTGTGACTAAAGTTAATTTTATTTGTCTGTGAATCAATTTCAAACATTGGGTAATCTACGACCCAACAAAACGCAAAAATGTTCTCATTAATTAACTCTAAATCTCTTGCAATTTTGTCTCTTGCTAAAGCAATAATTTTCTCAACTTCTATCTGTTTATCACAAGCAAAAAAAATACTGTCTCCATCTTCTGCTAGAGTTTTTTTCATAATTTCTCTTAAAGCATCTTTAGAAAAAAATTTTCCTATTGGACCCTTAGCGAATATTTCCTTATCATTTTCAATCGTAAAATATGCTAGACCAGAAGCACCCTGACTTTTCGCCCACTTGTCAATATTGTCAAAAAAACTTCTTGGTTTATTCTTGGTATTTTTTGTGACGATGCATCTCACTTTTGAACCTGATTTGATAAGTTTTTTAAATATTTCAAATGAAACATCATCCCTATTGAAAATTTCTGTTACATCATTAATAATTAAAGGATTTCTCAAGTCTGGTTTATCAGTGCCATATTTTAACATTGCCTCAGAATAGGAAATTTTAGGAAATTTATTAAACATCAATTTTTTTTTTGAAAACTTTTTAAAAGTATTAACAAGTAATTTTTCGACTACTTCAAATACATCTTCTTGTTCAACAAATGACATTTCTAAATCAAGCTGATAAAATTCACCAGGACTTCTATCTGCTCTTGCATCCTCGTCTCTAAAACAAGGGGCAATCTGAAAATATTTATCAAAACCTGAAACCATTATTAACTGTTTGAATTGTTGTGGTGCCTGAGGAAGAGCATAAAATTTTCCAGGATTTAATCTGCTTGGTACCAAAAAATCTCTTGCCCCCTCAGGGCTAGATGAAGTTAAAATAGGTGTTTGAAATTCTAAAAAACCCAACTCATGCATTTGATTTCTTATAAATGAGATGACTTTAGATCTCAAAATTATATTTTCGTGAATTTTTTTTCTTCTTAAATCTAAAAATCTATATTTCAATCTTATTTCTTCTGAATATTCTTGATCACTAAAAACAGGCATAGGTAGTTCTTTACATGTTCCAAGTATTTTAAAATCTTTAATAGAGACCTCAACCTCACCAGTTTCTAATTCCTTATTAATAGTATCCTTACTCCTATTAACAACTTTTCCAAATACCTGTATAACTGTCTCTAGTTGAATTTTTTCTAATTCAGAAAAGTTTTTATTCTGTTTTTCAATAATACATTGAGTAACACCATAATTATCTCTTAAATCGATAAATAATAAATTTCCATGGTCACGTTTTTTATTTATCCAGCCAGACAAAATAATATCCTTGCCAATATCTTTCTTATTCAACTCATTGCATTTATGACTTCTAAATTTATTCAATTACTCTCCTAAAACTTCTTTTATAATCTTTAAATTAATTGATTTTTTTTTTTTTAAGCTCATTTGATCGACCTTATATATGAATTCAAATATATTTCTATATGATCTATCAATTTTCTTAATAATGTAATTAATTAACTTTTTATCTAGAGAAATCTGACGATCTGATAAATTTTTCAGTATTAGTGCAAACATAAGTTCATCATCAGGTTTCTCAATTTTTTGCATTAAAAAATTTTTAGCTCTAGATTTTAAATCAATAAGACCGAATTTTAATTCGGCAATTGGCTCTTTGGATGTGACTACTAAATATTTATCATCTTGATCAATAATATTTATTAAAGTGTAAATTAATTTTTCATCTATATTATTATTTAAGTTTTCCAATACAATATTTTGGTATCTTTTAATGCTTTCTAAATTATCATTATTTAAAAAAGTTGCTTCAAATTTTATTCCCTTAAATTTTTTTAAGAAAATATTCATCAAATGTGTTTTTCCAGAGTAATTATCTCCTATTATATTTAAAAATTTCCTTTCCCAATTGGGCCATAGATTTAAAAGGTCTAAGACATGTTTATTGCAACTAGAAATAAAAAAATTTTCAATACCAAAATTTTGGTTATGTTTAAATTCAATAATTTTTTGTTTTAAATCTGTCATTCTAATATCCAGATATTATTTTGAGTATCAAAACTAAAATTATTTTCATTCATTGATTTTAAAAATGCATTTGGAGTTCCATTAAACACAACCTGATAATAAATAAAATCTTTGTTGAATTGAGAAATATAAAAATCGTAAATTCTATCTGTCTTACTTAAAATTTTTTCAAGTTTATCTATTTTATTTGGATCAGAATTATCAGCCTTAATAGTTAGTGGAAATTTTATTGAGGTATTAATCTTATTAATATTTTTCCAATAATCCTCATAAATAGTCTTTAATTTTGAAATCATATCTATTAATTGATTTCTATCTTGTAAATTTATACCAGAAAAAGATTGGTTTTTTAACTTAACATTCCCATTAATGGTAATTTTTGACAGAATTCTAATGTTTCTCTGATTTTTGAATATTAAAGCTATGATAGACTCATTCAATGAGTATTTATCGGTAATTTTCTTAAAATCATATTGTTCGATTAAATTAAATTGTTTCTTTATCAATGTCAGATCTTCAAGATCCTCTGTAGGCAATATGTATTCAATCAAATGTAAGCTATCTTTTTGATTATTCCATTCATCAAAAATTTTATTATTTGAAAATATTAATAAATCTCTTTTTTTTTCATCAATTATTATTGGAATAAATAAAAATTTTTTTCTTTTTGGTATTGTGGGAAAAATATTATTTTTTTCTAAGAAATTGAAAATTTTTTTTTTACTAAATGAAACACCTAAATTTAAATAATATACTTCATCAATAAACTTTTCTTCTTTAATTGAAAAAGAATTTATCATTGTTTTTATTTCATTTAATCTAGTCGTTTTTATTTTATTTTTATCATCAGAAGTTACAACTAAAGCAACCAACTTGTTAAAAGCTTTTACAAAACCTTCATCAATAACATCATTTTTGTTAAAATTTAACTGAAATGGCTTCGAAATTTCTATGTTTTCAATTTCAAAGGGTTTCGATTTAGCTTTTGTTGTGGAAAAAAAAGATAAAATTAAAGATAGAAATATAATAAATATATATATCGTTTTAAAATAAATTAATTTAATATTTAATTTCATATTACATAATAATGAATAAAAACTTATTTACATATAAAAAAAGTGGTGTTGATATTAATGCAGCTGATAAATTTGTTAAATTCATATCATTACTTTCATCAAATAAAAAAGGCAAAAAAAAGTTTTCTAAAATAGGTGGTTTTGGGTCTATTTCAGATATTCCAAAACAAATAAAACAACCAAAAATTGTTGCTTGTACCGATGGTGTTGGAACTAAAATAGAAATAGCTAACACTTTGAATAAATTTGATACAATCGGAATAGATTTAGTTGCGATGAGCGTAAATGATTTAATAGTCCAAGGTGCAAAACCGCTTCTATTTTTAGATTATATATCAATAAATAAAATTGACATAATCAAACTTAAATCAATAATTAAAGGTATAATTATTGGATGTAAACAATCTGATTGTGAGTTAGTAGGCGGTGAAACCGCTGAGATGCCAGGAACTTATGAGAAAGGAAAATTTGATATAGCTGGTTTTGCAGTTGGTGTTGTTGATCAAAAAAAAATTTTAAATAAAAAAAAAATAAAATTAAATGACTTGATACTAGCGATTCCATCGAATGGTTTGCATTCAAATGGATATTCTCTTATCAGATATCTTCTTAGAAAAAAGAAAATAAAAATTCAAAAAAGTAAATTTCTAAAAAAAGAATTACTTAGACCTACAAAAATTTATACTAAAGAGGTTTTAAAATTAATTGATAAAGATTTAATAAATGGTTGTGCAAACATAACTGGTGGAGGTTTATCTGATAATATTAAAAGAGTAATACCTGAAAACTTAAATGCTGAAATTGATTTGAGCAAAATTAGATCACTAGAAATATTTAGTTGGTTAAAAAAAAATGGAATATCAAACAACGAAATGTTAAAGACATTTAATTGTGGAGTGGGTTTTTGCCTTATAGTAAGTCCGAAAAAAATCAAAAAAATTGATAAATATTTTAAAAAAAGATTTAGACCCTACATAATTGGAAGAATTGTAAAAGGGAGCACAAAAGTGTCTTTAAATGGTGAAATTAATTGGATCTAAAAAAGTTAAAACTGCAGTTTTCATATCTGGAAATGGAAGTAATCTAAAATCTTTGATCGAATTTTCTAGAAAAAAGAATTCTCCAATTTTAATTAATTTAATTATTTCAAATAATTTAAAATCAAGAGGTCTTAAATTTGCAAAAATTTTCAAGATAAGGAAAAAAATATTTAATTTTAAGGATAAGTTTTTGACTGAAAAAAAAATTCTTCTAGAGCTTAAAAGAAATAAAATAAAACTAATTTGTTTAGCTGGTTTTATGAAAATTTTATCAAAAAATTTTATTAAAAAATTTAGAGGGAAAATATTGAATATTCATCCCTCACTTTTGCCTAAATTTAAAGGATTAAACACTCATATGAGAGCTATAAAAAATAACGAGAAATATTCTGGATGTACAGTACATTTTGTTAATTCAAAACTAGATTCAGGAAAAATAATTCTACAGAAAAAAGTAAAAATATCTAAAAATGAAACTTCACACAGTTTAGCAAAAAAAATTTTAATTCAAGAGCATAAGTTATACCCTCAAGCTATCTTAAAAATTTTTAATCTTTAAAAAAAAAATCTATTTCAATTTTAGCATTTTCTAAACTATCAGAGCCATGAACGGAGTTTTTATCAATTGAGATCCCATACTTTTTTCTAATTGTACCCTCTTTAGCCTCTTTTGGATTGGTTGCACCCATTAATTCTCTATTTCCAAGTACTGCGTCTTCTTTTTCAAGAACCATTACGACAATAGGCCCAGATGCTAGATACGAACAAAGATCGTCATAAAAAGGTTTTGTTTCATGAATCTTATAAAATTTTTCTGCCTCAAATTTTTCTAATTGAATTTTTTTTTCCTTAAGAATTGAGAAACCTTGACTCTTAAATATATCTTTAATTTCATTATCTAAATTTCTTTCTACAGCATCAGGTTTTATAATTGATAATGTCCGTTCGATATTACTCATAATTATCTTCTATAAGTTGATTTAATAATCTAACCCCATATCCTGTTGCACCTCCAGAATTTAGAGCTCCCCCATATTTCGAGAATGCCATCCCAGCTATATCTAAATGAGCCCAAGGCGTTTTATCTAAAATAAATCTTTGTAAGAATTGTGCAGCAGTTGTTGACCCTGCTCCACCAACATAATTTATATTTTGCATATCTGCGTTTTTAGAATTTATAAGTTTGTCGAAATTTTGATGAAGGGGCATTCGCCATAATTTCTCATTTACTTTTTCTCCAGCTGCAAGTAATTGCTTTGATAATTTATCATTGTTAGAAAACAATCCAGCATATTCTGATCCTAAAGAGACAATGATGGCACCTGTCAAAGTTGCTAAGTCAATAATAAATTTAGGTTTAAATTTTCTTTCAGTAAAAGTAAGAGCATCAGCAAGTACTAATCTTCCTTCAGCATCTGTATTTAATATCTCTATTGTCTTACCACTGTAAGATTTTACAATATCACCTGGTCTCTGAGCATTACCACTTACCATATTTTCCACAAGGCCTACAACACCTACAGCATTAATTTTTGCTTTTCTCAAAGCTAAGTTTTTCATTAAGCCAACAACAGTAGCTGACCCTGCCATATCATAAGTCATGTCCTCCATAAATTTTGCTGGTTTAAGTGAGTAGCCACCAGTATCAAAACAAACCCCTTTACCAACAAAAGCTAGAGGTTTAGAATTATTTTTTGCCCCATTCCATTCAATAGTTACAAGATATGATCCTCTTATACTACCCTGCCCAACACCAAGTAGAGCATTCATACCTAATTTTTTAAGTTTATTAACATCATAGATATTAACTTTTAATCCATTGTTTTTTAGTAATTTTAATCTTCTGGCGTATTCATCTGGATGTAAAACATTGCCAGGCTCAGAAACTAAATCTCGTGTATAAAAAGTCCCCTCTTCTAAGGCGTTAAATTTTAAACGATTTTTGATTGATGGATTATTCTTATTTCCAAAAACACTTAAAGTAATAAGTCTTTTTTCTTTTTTTGATTTATATTTATTGAATTCATAAGATTTAAGTTTTAGTCCATGAAGCAAATGACAAATAAAATTATCATTACTAGTATTTATACTATCTGTGTTTATAAAATATTCTTTGTTGTTGCCATAATTAATACGGCCATATAGTTCAGCACCAAGATTTTCTATTTCGTAATTTTTTAGATTTTTTTTGACAGAAATCAAAACTATTGTTTTTTTTGAGCTCAGCTCAAACACAAATAAATTTTTTTCTAAATTGTTACTTTTAAGTAAGTCACTTATATAAGAATTCTCGGAATTGGAAATATATCGATTTAATGACTTGGTGTTAAATTTTTCATTAGTGAACAAAATTAGATTGTTCTGACGATTTTTTAGGACAGTATTTTTATAGTTAATTCTAATAGACATAATTAATGATTATTTTTTATTATTTTTCTTTTTTAAGCTTATTTTTATTGACATTTTTTATATATATGTACTTTAGGTTGTATTTAAATACTGATTTTATAGATAATAAATGATTAATTACAATAAAAAACTAATTTTTCAAAAATTTTTTTTAGATAACACTTATTTCTTTCTAATCTGTATTTTAAGCTTAAGCATTATTGTTTGGGTTATTCAAGCAGTAAATTTTTTAGATTTTGTCACTGAGGATGGTCACGGATTAACCGTATATTTTAAATACACACTGCTAAATCTTCCAAAAATTATTTCAAGATTGATGCCATTCATTTTCTTTATAGCTATTTTTTACACAATTAATAAATCAGAGGATAATAACGAATTAAAAATATTTTGGATAAATGGAATAGATAAGAAAGAATTTATAAATACCCTTCTAAGATATTCATTAATATTTTTTCTAGCACAAATTGTTTTAAGCTCTATTATTGTACCTTTAAGTCAAAATAAGGCTAGAACCTATATACAGAAATCAAGTATAGATTTCTTCCCATCTCTCATTAATGAAAAAAAATTTATTGATACTGTTGATAAATTAACGATATACGTCGAAGAAAAAAAAAATGAAAATAATTATTCAAATATTTTTTTAAAAGATATAAAAAATGAAAATACTGTTAAAATAATTTATGCCTCTTATGGTAAATTAGTTAATAATGAAAGTGAAAGATCTCTTTATTTAGATAATGGTAAAATAATTAATATTACAGACAATAATATAACTGCCATAGATTTTAAAACAACGATTTTTGATTTAAGTAAATATCTTACAAAATCTATAATAGATTTTAAGATCCAAGAAAAAAATTCTTTAAAACTTATTAATTGTTATATAAACTTTCATATCTTAAAAGATGAAACTTACTACCATATTCTTGATTGTAACAGTGAGTCCTTAAACATACTTCAACAAGAGTTATTTAAAAGAATAGTCAAACCTTTATACTATTTAGCACTGGCTATTTGTGCTGGTTTTTTATTAATAATTTCTAAAGAAAGTTCAAAAATTAGATTATCAAGATCGTTAATATTTGCTCTAGGAACTTTAATTCTAATTTTTGCAGAATTAACAACTTCTATATCAAGTAAAAACATTTTTTATTTTTATATATCAATTGTTTTACCATTATTATTTATTTTAACGCAGTACATGATTTTATCAAATAAATTGAATTTTAAATAAAAATGATCTCAGTATATAAAAAATATATCTACACAAAATACCTCCTTAATTTTTTAAAAGTAAGTTTTGTTTTTTTTATAATGATAATAATTATGAATTTATTTGAAGAAATTAAATTTCTCAATAATAGTGAAACTTTTTTCTTACTTCCGTTCTTTTTAACATTACTTAATGCACCCTCTATATTTTTTGAAATTTTACCTTTTATCTTTTTAATTAGTGCAATTTTTTTTTATTTAGAAATAATTGAAACTAATGAAATTGTAGTTTATAAAACTTATGGAGTAACAAATCTTAAAATAATTCAACTAATTAGTTTAACAACTTTTATAATTGGTATATTTACAATTATAGTTTTTTATAATTTTTCAGCAAACTTGAAATTTCTTTATTTGGAAATAAAAAATCAATATGCAAAAGACGATAAATATTTAGCAGTTGTTACTGGTAATGGTCTTTGGATAAGAGATAAATTAGGGAATAACACTAATTATATTAATGCTGATAAACTTCAGGAGAATAATTTGTTAGATGTTTCCGTTTCACAATTTGATGAAGATTTTAATTTATCTAAAGTAATTATTGCAAAGAAGGCTTTTATAAAAGACAAAAAATGGATACTTGATGATGTTGTTGTGAGTTCTCAAAATAATGCCACAAAATTTAAAACTCTGAAATTTGAGACAAATTTTGATATTAACAAGATCTTATCAATTTTTGAAAATCTGTCGTCTTTAGATGTTTTTAAATTGAGTGATCTAAAAAAAGACTATGAATTACTTGGTTATAATACTGAAGTTATAGACGGTTATCGCCATAAATTATATTCATATCCAATTTATTTATCTTTAATGGTATGTATTGCATCAATTTTAATGCTAAAAATAAAATTTAACAATTCGAAAGTTTTTCATGTCACATTTGGAATACTGATATCAGTTTTAATATATTACATAAATCATTTCTTTAATGTAATTATAGAAACTCAAAATATTCCATACTTATTTTCTATCTGGGGGCCACAAATTATACTCATGATGATTGTAACTTTTAATTTAATTAGGATAAATGAAAAATAATTTTACTTTATACTTACTGATTTTTATTTTTTCAATAGTGCAAATAACAAACAAATGTTTCGCTGAAGAGATTAAATTCGAAGCTGATAATATTGAATTAATAAATGATGATATTATAAGAGCTTCAAAAAATATAATAATTAAAGATAATCTTGGAACAGAGATTTATGGAGATAAAATTCTCATTAATAAAAAAGAAGGATTATACACTATAACTGATAATGTAATATTTATTGATAATCAAAATATACTAGAGATCAAAACTGAGAAAGTAATTTATGATAAGTTTAAAAATATAGTTACAACATTTAACAAAACTAACATAATTAAAAATAATAAATATTTTGTAGAAACCTCAAATATTAAGTTCAATCGTAATAAAAATATAATTTTTACAAAGGAAAAAGCAATTTTTAATGATTTAGAAAATAATAAATTTAATACTGAGTCATTTGAAATTATCTTAAATAAGAATTTATTTAAATCTAATAACGCAATTTTTACTGATAAAGAGCTAAATATTTATAACATCAAAAACCTGCTTTTTGATTATGAAAATAATAAATTATTAGGTAAAGATGTAGCAGTAAATAAGGATAACAAAGTTTCTAAAAAAAAACATTTACCTCGGATTAAAAGCAATTCTCTAATTATAGAGAATGATATATCGAGTTTTGGAAAAACTGTTTACACAAACTGTAAAAAAAGAGAGGGTTGTCCACCATGGTTATTACAAGCAAAAAGGGTTGAACATAATAAAATAAAAAAACAATTAAAATACGACAACGCACTTTTAAAAATTTATGATGTACCAGTTTTTTACTTTCCAAAATTTTTTCATCCAGATCCAACTGTCGAAAGACAGTCGGGTTTTTTAACTCCAACAGTTTCTACAACTAATTCAAATAGTTTTATTAAACTCCCATATTTTTTTGAAATTTCCGGTAATTCAGACTTAACTCTCTCTCCAAGATTTTATGATAATCAAAAAAATATATTTCAAGGTGAATATCGATTAGTAACTGAAAAATCTGACCATATCTTTGATGCAAGTATTCAAAATGAGGAAAAACTCATATCAAAAAATGAATCAAAAACACATTTTTTTTCAAAATCTTTAATTGAGATGGATCTTTCATATTTTGATGAGTCTAAAATAGATTTTCAGATGCAATCAACTTCTAATGATACGTATCTAAAATCCGATAATTTAACCTCACCAATCATAAGCTCACAAAGTACCTTAAGTTCAAAACTTAACTTTACTGGTAATACCAATACAGTTGATTTTGAAATTTCTACAGAAATTTACGAGGATTTAACTGAAGAAAACGATAGTGACAAGTATGAATATATTTTTCCAAATTTTAACTTAACCAAAGATTTTGAGACATCCTTAAGTGGGTCCTTATCAATGAATAATATTGGATATAATAAGATATATGACACTAATATTAATGAAAAAGTATTAGTAAACAACCTTACATATAAATCACTAGATAGTATAAATAATTATGGAATGATAAATAATTATGAATTTTTAATTAAAAATTTTAATGCAGACTCAAAAAACTCAAAAAACTTAAAAAATAAAAATGAACATAATATTCAAGGAATTTTTCAATTTAATACTAAATTTCCGCTGCAAAAAACGGGGTATAAATATAATAGCTCGCTCACACCAATTTTTGTTGCTAAATTTAACCCTCTAAAAAACAAAGACATCAAAAATACTGACAGAATTATTGATTATAATAATATTTACTCAATAAATCGAATAGCATCAAATGAAACATTAGAGGGAAAAAATTCAATTACAATTGGAAATGAATATAAATTATTTAGCAATGATAATAAAAACAGTGAAATTTTTGGTTTCAACTTAGCAACTTCATTTAGGGACCAGAGAAATGAGGATTTACCAACTAAAAGTTCGTTAGGTCAAACTGCCTCTAATATTGTTGGACAGGTAAATTTAAAAACAAATGAATTCATTGATTTAAGTTACGATTTTATCTCTGATAATAATTTAAATCAATTTAACTACCACAAAATAGATACAACATTTAAAATAAACAATTTTGTTAGTACTTTTGAATTTATAGAAGAAAGTAATAAAATTGGAGATGAAAGTTTTTTTGCTAATGAGACTTCATACTTTATAAATGAAAATAAAAATTTAAAATTCAGAACAAGAAAAAATAAAAAAACTGATCTCACAGAATATTATAATCTTATTTATCAATACAAAATGGACTGTTTAACAGCAGGTATAGAGTATAAAAAAAATTATTATAGCGATGGAGATATTAAACCAGAAGAAAGTTTGTACTTCTCTATCACACTTATGCCTTTTGGAGGATCAATTAGTCTACCAGGACTTAATTAAATAATATGGGAAATAAAATTTTAACAATCCTTTATATTATATTTTATTTTCTACTAGCAAATAAGTTTTCATTTTCGACAGAAGTAAAAATCATAAAAAAAATTAATAATGAAATAATAACGAATTTAGATATCCAAAAGGAATATAATTATTTAGTAGCCCTAAATAATGATTTAATAAATATCAAAAAAGAAGAGGCCTTAAAAATAGCCGAAAATTCATTAACCAGAGAAAAAATAAAAGAAATAGAAATTAAAAGATTCTATAATTTAGATAATCAAAAAAATGAAACAAGCTTAAATAAAATTTTGGAAACTTTTTATAAAAAATTGGGACTTGCTAATGAATTAGAATTTGAAAGTTACCTAAAATCATATGGATTAAATTTAAATGAAGTTAGAGAAAAAATTCAAATTGAAATTTCATGGAATAGACTTATTGGTGAAAAATTTAGAAATCAAATTGAAGTAGATGTTGAAAAAATAAAAAAAAAAATTGAGGAAAAACAATTAAATATCAGAGATGTTATTGAATATGATTTATCTGAAATATTATTTCAAGCTAAAAATTCAGAGGAGTTAAAAAGTAAAATAAATGATATAAAGCTTAGCATCAATCAAATTGGTTTTAATAATACAGCTAATAAATATAGCATCTCTGATAGCGCCAAATTTGGTGGAAAGATTGGTAAAATAAAGCAAAACCAGTTATCAGAAAAAATCAAAAACGAATTAATAAATTTGCGAATTAATGAAATAACTAAACCAATAAATATTGGGGGAAATTTTTTAATATTATTACTAAATGGAAAAGAAAAAATAGAAATACAACAAGACAAAAATCAAGTTTTAGAAAATTTAATAAAATTTGAAAGGACAAAACAATTCGATATGTTTTCTCAAATTTATTTTAATAAAGTAAAACTAAATAATCAAATAAATGCTGAATAAACCTATTATAATAGTTTGCGGTGAGCCAAATAGTATTTTTTCTGAAATTCTCATCAAAACTCTTAAAATTTATAAAAATAAGAAACCAATAGTACTAATTGGATCAGTCAAACTTCTTTATAGTCAATTTGAAAAATTAAAATTAAAACAAAATTTAAATTTAGTTGTTTTTAAGGATAAAAAATTTATTGGAATAAAAAAAAATGAATTAAATATAATCAACGTTAATTATAATTTTCAAAAACCTTTCGAAAAAATTTCGAAAAAATCAAATAAATATATTTTTAATTGTTTTGAAAATGCTTTGGAAATCTTAAAAAATTCAAATTCATCTGGATTAATAAATGGACCTATTTCCAAAAAAAATTTTTTAGGTAAAAAACATCAAGGAATAACTGAATTTTTAAAAAAAAAATTTAAAAATAACGATAAATACGCCATGCTAATTTACAACAAAAAATTATCGGTGTGTCCAATCACTACTCATATACCAATTAGAAAAGTATATTCAAAAATATCAAAGAATAAAATTGTAGTAAAGTGTTTGCTAATTTCAGATTTTTTTAAAAAAAAATTTAAAAGAAAACCCAAAATTGCCATTACAGGTTTAAATCCTCATTGTGAAAATTTCGTAAGTGTTAGTGAAGAAAAAAAGATAATAGAACCCTCAATTAAAAAATTAATAAACAAAGGTGTAAAAATTTCAGGTCCATATCCAGCAGATACTGTTTTTTTAAAACAAAATATAAAAAGATTTGATATAGTTATTGGAATGTATCATGACCAAGTATTAGCACCTGCTAAAGCTTTGTTTAATTTTAATGCTATTAATATAACACTTGGCTTACCTTTTTTGAGAATTTCTCCTGATCATGGACCTAACTATAAAATGATAGGAAAAAATAAATCAAACCCGGAGAGCCTTTTAAAAGCAATAAAATTTTTAGACAATAATAAGTGAAGATAGTAGCTAAAAAAAGCTTAGGTCAAAATTTTCTAATTGATAAAAAAGTTTTAAAAATAATTTCAGAAATTGTAGATATAAAAAATAAAGATATTTTGGAGGTTGGACCTGGTACAGGAAATCTTACAAGCGAATTAATCAAAAAAAATCCAAAAAAGATTATCTTAATTGAAAAAGACAATGTTCTTTTAAAATTGTTAAAAGAAAAATTTTTTGACAGGGCAACCTACTTTAATGAAGATATTCTTAAATTCACAGAAAAAAATTTATCAAAAGAAAAATTGACAGTTTTTGGAAATCTTCCATATAATATTTCAACAGAAATTTTGATTAAATGGGTTTTAAGTATGAATACTGAAGTTTGGTTTGATAAATTAATTTTAATGTTCCAAAAGGAGGTTGCTAACAGAATATTGAGTAAATACAACTGTTCTGAATATGGAAGATTATCTATTATAGCTAATTGGAAACTGGACGTTAAAAAAGTTATAGATATAGAACCAAATGCTTTCTATCCACAACCAAAAGTTTATAGTAGTTTACTAATCTTCGAACCAAAAAAAAAATTTTTTAAATTAAAAAGTGGAAATTCTCTAGAATTAGTGACCAGAACTTTTTTTAATCAACGAAGAAAAAAAATAAAAAAACCATTCAATAGATTATTCAATAACAATACTGAAATAGCAAAAAAATATAATATAAATTTAGATTTAAGGCCTCAGAATTTGAGTTTTAATGAATATTATCTTTTAGCTCAAGAATTTGAAAAATTAAGAAATTAACTTATCAATATGATTCTTAATAAAATCTTTATCATAATCTTTTGAACCATTTGATATCTCTGCATCAATTAATTTTTGTATCTTTAAAAAACATTCTTCTAAATCATCATTAATAACAACATAATCGTAATTAATCCAGTGGAGAACATCTCTATCAAATTGCTTCATTCTTTCCTCAGCAATTAATTTATCTTTCATATCTCTATTAGATAATCTCTCAAATAAAATTTTTTTACTTGGTGGAAGAATAAAAAAAGTTATTAATTTATAATCCAGCTTTTTATTTTTAATCTGGTCTGCACCCTGCCAGTCTATATCAAAAATAACGTTATTATTATTTTCAAGATTTTGAATTACCGGTGTCCTAGATGTACCATAGTAATTATTAAAAACTTTTGCATACTCTAAAAATTCATCATTATTAATCAATCTTTTAAATTCTTTGTCGGATACAAAAAAGTAATCATTACCGTTTGTTTCATTTGGTCTGGGACTTCTGGTCGTGTGGGAAATTGATATGAAAAATTTATTTTTTTTTGAAAGTAAATTTACTAATGTTGTTTTACCAGCCCCGGATGGGGATGATAATACTACCATTATCCCACCTTTTTTTTGAAGCATTAATTATTTAATTGCTTTTACTTTCTATAAATTTAACTGCGTCACCAACTGTTAATATTTTTTCTGCTTCAGTATCAGAAATTTCTGATCCAAATTCTTCTTCAAAAGCCATAACTAGTTCCACTGTATCTAAACTATCTGCACCTAAATCATCTATAAAACTAGACTCATCAGTAACTTTTGCTTCATCTATTCCAAGATGATCGGCGACTATTTTTTTAACTTTGCTTGAAATATCTTCTGACATATTAATCCTTATTTATTAGTTTAAATTCTTATTAGTTTAATTAGCTATTTTGTCAAGCCATATACATTCCCCCATTAACATGTAATGTTTCTCCATTAATATAATCTGAGAGATTAGAGGCTAGAAAAAGAACAGCATTAGCAACATCTTCTGGTTCTCCTAATTTTGCAGATGGGATTTTTGAAATAATAATATCTTTAAATTTTTCATCTATTTTTTCGGTCATTGCAGTTTTGATAAAACCGGGTGATATGCAATTAATATTAATATTTTTTTTTGCATACTCGATAGCTAGACTTTTCGACATTGCTATTATTCCAGCTTTAGAAGCTGAATAGTTAGCCTGACCTAAATTACCAGTATGAGCTACAACTGAAGTTATATTAATTATTTTTCCTGATTTATTTTTTAACATTTTTTTTATTGTAAATTTACTTAATAAAAATGTTGAGCTAAGATTTGTTTCAATAACCTTTTTCCATTCGTCAATACTCATTCTTATTGATAAATTATCTTGTGTTATTCCAGCGTTATTTATTAAACAATCTATATTTCCACCGAGTGATGAGCATGCGTTTTCAATAAATTCTTCAATTTTTTCACTTTTTGAAATATCAAAATCTAAAATCTTTAAATTTTTAAATCTTAATTTAAGTTTTTCTAATTTTTCAACTTTAGTACCTGATGCTAGAATATTAGCACCATTTTCATTAAGTTTTTCTATTATAGAATTTCCAATACCTCCTGTAGCACCAGTCAAAATTATATTCTTATTTTTTAAATCTTTCATACCTTTAAATCTTTTATATCATTCTCATTATTGATTGTATTTATTTTTACATTTCTATTTATTCGTTTGACTAATCCTGATAAAACTTTTCCAGGTCCGATTTCGATAAAATGTGTTACCTGGTAATTTATCATATTAGTAATAATTTCCCTCCATCTAACTCTGCTTTCTATTTGTCGAATTAAAAGTTTACTTAATTCCTCTTTATTAGATATTTCTTCAGCAGTAACATTTGACATAAGCTTATTTATTCCATTGTTGAAGGATATTGTTTCTATTTCTCTTTTCATAACTTCACTAGCTTTTTCCATTAGATTACAATGAAAAGGCGCGCTGACAGGAAGTTTAATATTTTTAATATTATTTTCTTTTAAAATTTTTGATAACTTAATTAAATCTGTATTTTTTCCACTTAAAACTATTTGACCTTCAGAGTTATCATTAGCAATTTGAGCAACAAAATCTTTTTCATTATTATCTAAAATCTTTTCAATGTCCTCGACATTAGACCCTAGGACTGCCAACATTCCCCCCACTCCTTCTGGAACAGCGTTTTGCATCGCGTCTCCCCTGGTTCTTAAAAGTTTGATTGTTTTTGAAAAACTTAAATAGTCAGCACACGATAAAGCTGAATATTCCCCTAATGAATGACCTGCAAAATATTTTGCTTTATTTAAGTTAATGTTAAACTCTTTTTTAATTACACTAAAAATTGAATAACTTATTAAAAAGATTGCAGGTTGAGTATTTATTGTTAAATCCAATTCCTCTTTTGGCCCATTTAAAATTAGATTTGATATTGAATATTCCAAGATGTTGTCTGCCTCTTTAAAAAGCTCTTTAACAAGATCATATTTGTCATAAAACTCTTTTCCCATTCCAACCATTTGAGATCCCTGACCTGGAAAAATAACCGAAAACATATAAAAAAAACCTATTATTTTAATTTTTTTGCTATTGTAATTAAAGATTTATAATAGTATATCCACAATTTTTATTAATAAACATAAATGAATTTATACGAACACACAATTATAGCAAGGCAGGATACTTCTCCCGCCGAAATTAAACAATTGACAGAAAAATATACTAAAATTGTTGAAAAAAATGAAGGTGAAATTGTTAAAACTGAAAATTGGGGACTAATAAACTTATCATACCTTATTAAAAAAAATAGAAAGGGTAGCTATATTCACTTTAAAATTAAAGGTAATGGTAAAGTAATAAATGAATTAGAAAAAAATGAATCGATAGATAAAAAATTACTTAGATATTTAACAGTCAAAGTTAAAAAATTCGATTTAGAAACAAGCTATTTTTCAAAAAGTGAGGATATTGATAAAAAAGAGGTTTCAAAAAATTAAACATGGCAAAAAGACAAAGTGGAAATAAAAAAAGTAGGCAAAGCAATTTTGCTAAGCTAAGTATTTTTCAGCCAAATAAATATAAATTTAAAAAAAGTTGCCCACTATCTATTAAAGGTGCACCTAAAATTGACTACAAAAATATCAAACTTTTAAAAAAATATATGTCAGAAAATGGAAAAATTTTACCTTCAAGAATTACAAATGTGAGTCAAAAAAAGCAGAGAGAATTATCATTATCAATTAAAAGAGCTAGAAACCTGGCATTACTTTAAGAATTATATGAAAGTCATTTTGTTAGAGAATATTAAAAGAGTTGGGAACATTGGTGAGATCATCGATGTAAAAAGAGGCTTTGCAAGAAATTTTCTAATAGCTAATAAAAAAGCATTATACGCGTCTAAAGAAAATATTCATCAAGTAGATAAAATAAAGTCAGAGCTATCAAAAAAAGATAATGAAAAAAAGCTTGAAGCTAAATCGATATATGAAAAAATAAACAAAACTGAGTATGTAGTTAAAAAATTAAGCACTGAAAATAATGAATTATATGGATCAGTAAAACCTACTGAAATTTCTAAATTAATACTTGAAAAAGATAAAATTGAGATAAGACCATCAATGATACAACCAATTAAAGATATTAAATCTATAGGTAAATTTAAAGTAAAAATTTCCTTACACTCAGAAGTTGATGCTGAAATTACAATAGTAGTTCAGTCTTCAGAGACTATTGAATAATTATACAATTTTTTCCCCAATACTTTTTTCAAATTTCAAAAGAAATATTTTTTGATAAATTAGTTTTGTGGAAAATAATTTAAAAATAATAAAAAATCAATTTAAGGAACTACCAAATAATATTGAGGCAGAACAGGCTGTAATTGGCACGATTTTAGTTACTAATGAAATTTTTGATGAAATAAATACAATTTTATCCAGTGTTAATTTTTATGATCCAATGCATCAAAAAATTTTTAATGCTATAGAAAATCTAATATATAAAGGAATGTTAGCAAACCCAATTACTCTAAAAAATTATTTTGATGACGAAACTGACGAATTAAATGTTCCTGAATATTTGGTTAAAGTAACAAAATTTTCTACTTCCTCAAGACAAGCTAAAGAATATTCAAAAATAATTTATGATATGTTTGTAAGAAGAGAGCTAATAAAAATTTCAGAGGAAACAATTGATTCTGCAAAATTAAATGACTTAAATATATCTGGTCAAAATATTATTGAAAAATCTGAAAGATCTCTTTTTGATCTAGCAGAAAATGGATCCTTTGATAGCTCATTGATTAAATTTGATGAAGCTATGAGACAAACTATTGAAATGGCATCAGCCGCTTATAAAAACGAGGAAGGTATTGTTGGTGTTCCAACAGGATTGAGAGATTTAGATGACCGATTAGGTGGTCTTCATCAATCTGATTTAATTATAATTGCAGGACGTCCTTCAATGGGTAAAACAGCGCTAGCGACAAACATAGCATTTAACGCTGCTCAAAAATTATTGTCTAGTGAAAAAAAATCTACAATTGCTTTTTTTTCGCTTGAAATGTCCTCTGAACAACTATCAACAAGAATTTTAGCTGAGCAATCAAGAATAAAATCAAATGATATAAGAAGAGGAAGAATTTCTGATGAACAATTTGATAAATTTTTAGAAACATCAAAAAATATTTCAGAATTACCATTATACATAGATGAAACACCAGCAATAAGTATTGCCGCATTAAGTAATAGAGCAAGACGTATTAAGAGGTTGTTTGGATTAGATATGATTATTGTCGATTATATACAGCTAATGAGAGCAACTTTAAACAATAAAGATGGCAGAGTTCAAGAAATATCTGAAATAACACAAGGTCTAAAAGCAATAGCTAAAGAGTTGTCAGTTCCAGTTGTTGCACTTTCTCAATTGTCAAGAGCTGTTGAACAAAGAGATGACAAAAAACCACAATTATCAGATTTAAGAGAGTCTGGATCAATAGAACAAGATGCGGATGTTGTTATGTTTGTTTATAGAGAAGCATATTATTTGGAGAGAAAAGAGCCAAGACCAGCAACAGTTGAGCATGCTGAGTGGCAAGCAAAAATGAACGAAGTTTCTAATTTGGCAGAAATTATTATTGGTAAGCAAAGACATGGGCCAACAGGAAATATAATGCTTGAGTTTGAGGCAATGTTTACCAAATTTAAGGATACTCAAAGCAGCTAAATTCCCTTATAAAAGGGTAAGATGCTAGCCCAACTTTACTATAATTTAATACTTAAAAACCCAAAAACAGTCCTCGTAATATTAATCATCACAGTATTAAGTTTTGGTTACTATGCAAAAAATTTTAAATTAGATGCCTCATCTGAAACTTTACTTTTAGATGGAGATCCAGACCTAAAATATTTACAAGAGGTTACAAAAAAATATGGCTCGAAAGAATTTTTGATTTTGACCTACACACCTAATGAGGGAATGGTATCTGATAATTCCATAAATAATCTTTTAAGTTTAAAATACAAAATTCAAAGCTTAAGTTGGGTTCATAGTGTTATAACTTTATTAGATGTACCGTTATTAAATAGTTCAGATTCTCCACTACAAGAGAGGCTTAAAAATTTTAAAACATTAAAAGATGATGACATAGATAGAAATAGGGGATTTAGTGAAATTTTAAGTAGTCCAGTTTTCAGAAATTTCGTAATTAGCGAAGATGGAAAAACAAGTGGAATAATAGTAAATATAAAAGATAATAATATTAAAAATACTTACAAAAAATCAAAAAAAGAAATAGAGGATTACAAAGATCAAATAAAAAAACAAAATCATAAAAATATTATTGAAATTAGAGATGTTATTGAAAGTTATAAGGATATTGGGAAAATACATCTAGGCGGAATACCTATGATTGCAGATGACATGATGTCCTTTATCAAAAGCGATATTATTGTTTTTGGAATTGGAGTCTTGCTTTTCATCATAGCAACTTTGTGGTTTGTTTTCAGAAAATTAATATGGATTATTGTTCCTATAAGTAGTTGTTTTTTTTCTGTAGTAATAATGATGGGAATTTTAGGATTATTAGGATGGAAAGTAACTGTTATTTCATCAAATTTTATAGCCCTCATGTTGATATTAACAATGGCGATGAACATTCATTTAAGTACAAGATTTTTACAACTCAAAGAGAATTATCCTGAGAAGAATATTTTAGATTTAATTTCATTGACAACTAAAAAGATGTTTTGGCCTATCTTATATACAGTTGTTACAACTGTCATTGCATTTTTATCATTAATATTTAGTGAGATAAAGCCAATTATTGATTTTGGGTGGATGATGACCTTGGGATTGATAACATCTTTTATAATCACATTTACTCTTCTACCATCTTTAATTAATTTTGTTCCGCAAGAAAATATTTCCCTAAAAAGATATAAGGAGTCGATTATCACAAATTTTTTTGCAAAATTTTCTAAAAATAATAAGAATATTATATTAATATTTACTGGAATTATTATAATACTGAGTTTTGTGGGAATTAGCCGTCTCGAAGTTGAAAATAGTTTTATAAATTATTTTAGTAAAAAAACTGAAATTTATAAAGGAATGAAATTAATTGATGAAAAACTTGGGGGCACTACACCACTTGAAGTTATTTTAAAATTTCCTAAAAAAGATAAATCAAAATTTGATGAAGAGAGTGAATTCGAGGATTGGGATTCTGAAGATGAACAAAGTGATGAGAAATATTGGTTTACAAAAGACAAGATTGACAAAATAGCATCAGCTCATAATTACTTAGATAGCTTGCCGCAGGTAGGAAAGGTTTTATCTTTTTCATCAATAATAGACGTTGCTACTATGCTTAATAATAATAAACCACTTGGCACACTAGAAATGGGTGTACTTTACTCTAAAATTCCTCAAAGCATTAAGTCTGAGATAATTGATCCATATATTTCAATTATAGATAACGAAGCAAGAATTAGTCTGCGTATTATTGATTCTCAAGAGAACCTAAGAAGAAATGAATTAATAAAAAAGATTAATTATGATCTAAAAAATAAAGTAGGATTAAATGAAAATGAATTCAAACTTGCTGGAGTTTTAATTTTGTTTAATAATTTGCTTCAAAGTTTATTTAAATCTCAAATTTTAACTTTGGGTTTAGTCATGATTGGTATATTTTTTATGTTCTTAATACTTTTCAAAAATATTAAACTCTCGCTTATTGGAGTTGTACCAAATTTTATAGCTGCTTTTTTTATTTTAGGAATTATTGGATTGATTGGTATTCCATTAGATATGATGACAATTACTATAGCGGCGATCACAATTGGAATTGCCGTAGATAATAGCATTCATTACATTTATCGTTTCAAAGAAGAATTTAATAATTTAAATGATTATAACAAAACTCTGGATCTGTGTCATAATACAGTTGGTATAGCAATATTAAATACTTCAATTACAATTGTCTTTGGTTTTTCAATTCTAATCTTATCAAAATTCATACCTACTATTTATTTTGGAATTTTCACAGGATTTGCAATGTTATTAGCAATGATATCAGTTTTAACATTACTACCCTTATTAATCCTGATGATTAAACCCTTTGATAATTAAAATTAATGACAGAAATTTTGAAAAATATCTCAGATGCTCTTTCAATTATTGATTTGATTTACTTAGTTATAACAATACTTTCTCTAATAAAGTGTTACAGCAAAGGCTTTGTCTTAAGTATTCTTGCAATGGCGAAATGGTTATTAGCTTATGTCATAACTTTGATAATTTTTCCAAGACTAAAACCGTTAGTTAATGAAGCTTTTGATAATGAATATATTTTAGATATAGGTCTAGGAGTCGTAATTTTTATAATTGTTATTTTTTTAGTTCTTCTAATTAGCAAAGGGATAAGTAAAGCTGTCCAATATACGGGATTAGGAAGCTTAGATACGATTTTTGGATTCTTTTTTGGATTTATTAGATCATATATTATCTCTGTTTGTCTATTTTCAGCTGTCCATATTGTGTATAATTATGATAAATGGCCGATAAATTTAGATAAATCATACATCTTTCCATATTTAGAAAAAGGTAGTAATTATTTATTAAAAGAATTTCCTAATGAAAAAACATATCAAAATTCTAAAGAAAAAATTAAAGAACTATAATCCAAAACTTAAAGAGGAATGTGGTATTTTTGGCGTAGGTAATGCCAAGGACGCTTCAGCTTTAACAGCATTAGGTCTTCATGCTCTTCAGCATCGAGGCCAAGAGGGTTGTGGAATTGTTAGTTTTAATGGTAAGCAATATTTCTCTGAAAAAAGATTTGGATTAGTTGGAGATAATTTTAATAAAGAAAAAATATTAAAAAAATTACAAGGGGATTATGCGATTGGCCATAACAGATATAGCACTACTGGTGAAAATAGCCTAAGAAATATTCAGCCTTTTTTTGCAGATACAAACGCTGGAGGAATAGGTATTGCGCACAATGGTAATTTAACTAATTCTATTTCTCTTAGAAACAAATTAGTTAAAGAGGGTGCAATTTTTTATACTACATCAGACACTGAAACAATTGTTCAATTAATAGCAAGATCTAAAAGATTAAAAACAATCGATAAAATTGTTGATGCTATTTTTCAGATTCAAGGAGGCTATGCTTTAGTGATGCTTACACAAACTTCATTAATAGGAGTTAGAGATCCTTTTGGCATAAGACCTTTGGTAATTGGAAAGATTAAGAATAGTTATGTTTTGGCTTCTGAAACATGTGCACTTGATATAATCGGGGCAAAATTTTTAAGAGAAGTAGAAAATGGTGAAATTGTCATAATTAAAGAAGATACATTAAAGAGTATAAAACCTTTTCATCCTAAAAAAGCAAGGCCATGTGTATTTGAATATATATATTTTTCAAGACCCGACAGTATTTTAAATAATAAATCAGTTTATGAATATAGAAAAAATCTTGGTATTGAACTTGCAAAAGAAAATGATATTAATGCCGATATTGTAGTTCCTGTACCAGACTCTGGGAATGCTGCGGCCTTGGGTTTTGCCCAGCATCTTAATAAAAAATTTGAATTAGGATTAATTAGAAATCATTATGTTGGTAGAACATTTATTGAGCCAAGCCAAAAAATTAGAAGTTTAGGTGTTAAACTAAAATTGAATGCTAATCAGTCTACTATTAAAGAAAAAAAAATAATTTTGATTGATGACTCGCTTGTTAGAGGCACAACATCTTTTAAGATTGTTAAAATGTTATATGATGCAGGTGCAAAAGAAGTGCATGTCAGAATAGCTTGCCCAGAAATTAAATACCCAGATTTTTATGGTGTAGACACCCCAACTAAAAAAGAATTGCTTTCAGCAAATAAAAATAAAGATGAAATATGCAAATATATTGGAGCTAAATCTTTAGAATTTTTATCTTTGAACGGTATGTATAGAGCTATAGGATTTGATAAAAGAAACCAAAGTTATCCTCAATTGACAGATCATTATTTTACTGGAGATTATCCTGTTAAACCAATTGATGAACTTGGAGATAATAAAGTTACACAATTATCTTTATTAAGTTCGGTATCAAATAACTAATTTATGAAAAAAGTAAGTTTTACAGAAATGAAAGAAGGGACTAAAGAGGATTATCTTTTTCTTGATAAACATGAAAAAAACTTCGCCAGCAAAACAGCAGACAGAATTTTAAAATTTATGTCCAGTCTTACTGAGACTTTAGAAGGCTATCAAGTTTCAAGACTAGATCATTCACTACAATGTGCTACAAGAGCTTATAAGAACGGAGAAAGCGATGAATTGGTGGTTGCAGCTTTGTTGCACGATATTGGTGATGAGTTGGCTCCAATGAACCACTCCGAATATGCAGCTGCGATTCTTAAGCCATATGTGTCAGAAAAAACTCATTGGATAATTGAAAAACATGGTGAATTTCAAATGTTTTATTATGCTCATCATTTAGGTGGTGATAAAAATAAAAGAGAAAAATACAAAAATCATAAATATTATCAAGACACAATAAACTTTTGTGAGAAATATGATCAAAATTCTTTTGATCCAAATTATAAATCTTTACCATTGGAGTTTTTTAAGCCAATTGTGAAAAAAATTTTTTCTAGAAAACCTTATACTTCTGTTTAAATTTTTTAGACTAATTTTTACCTATGATTGATACCAAAGAAAAAATAATCGAATATTTTAGATCAGGGATTAAAAAAGAAAAAAACTTTAAAATTGGAGTTGAGCACGAAAAATTTTTATTTGATAACACAAATAACAAACGTGTTGATTACTCTAAAATAAAAGAAATGTTTGAGTCCTTATCAGAATTTGGTTGGAATCAAGTTTTAGAAAAAAAAAAATTAGTTGGATTGAACAAAGGTGATAAAAACATTACTCTCGAGCCAGGAAATCAAATAGAACTATCTGGAGAAAAACTCAGTAATATTCATCAAGTTTGTGCAGAATCACAAGAATATTTATTTGAGCTAAGACAAGTAACCAAAAAACTTGACCTGAGTATTGTAAGTTTAGGTTTTGATCCTATTTCGAAATTAAGTGAGGTTCCGAATAATCCAAAAAAAAGATATAAACTTATGACCAAGGAAATGCCAAGTGGCGGTAAACTAAGTTTAGATATGATGTATAGAACTTGTGGTACACAATTAAATATTGATTATAGTTCAGAATTAGATTTTGTAAAAAAGTTTAAAGTAGTAAATTCTATTGTTCCAATATCAATATCCTTGTTTGCAAATTCATCAATTGTTGAAAAAAAAAACAGTAATTATTTATCTTATAGATCAAAAGTATGGCAAAATACTTCACGAAGTGGATTACCAAAAATTTTTTTTGAAGAATTAAATTTTGAAAAGTATGCAGATTTTGTAATGGACTTTCCAATCTTATTTATTCAAAATCAAGATGAATATATTCCAGGTAAAGAATATAAGTTTAAAGATTTTATGAATAGAAAAATTAATGAAATTGAAAATCGTCTACCCAATGAACATGATCTGTCACTTCATCTAAGTACAATCTTTACAGAAAACAGGTTGAAAAAATATATTGAGCTAAGATCAATGGATACCTGTGGCTGGGATTGTCTTTGTGCCGGTCCAGCTTTTTATATTGGATTACTCTATGGAAATCTTGACGAAATTTATGAAATAATTTCAAAGTGGGATAAAAGTAAAATTATAAATGCGTATCTTGAAGCTCCGATTAAAGGATTTAATACACAATTAATGGGCAAAGATCTTCTTTATTGGGCAACTACTTTATTATCTGTATCACGAAAAGGACTTGAGAATAGAGATATTCAAAACAAAGCTAAAAAAAATGAGTGTTTATTTTTAAGTCATTTACAAAAAATAATTAATAATAAAACTACGAATGCAGATCATATGATTAATAAATTTTCCAAGAATGAAGATTTGAACGAATTATATGATAAATAAAATTGTAGCTATTCAAGGAAATAATCCTTTATCCCTAAATCCTAAAACAGATACAAGTGTTTTTCTTGCTAATGAAATTCAAAAGAAGAAGTATAAAATTTTTTATTATGAACCAAAAAGTTTATCAATAGTAAATTCTAAAGTAATAGCTGATGGATTTTTTATAAAGTTCAATTACAAAAAAAAAAAATTTTTTGAAATCATTAAAAAGCAAAAATTAAATCTTATTAAATGCAAATTTATATTAATTAGACAAGATCCGCCGTTTAATTTAGAGTATATCACGACTACATACATATTAGATACTATAAAAAAAAATGTAGAAATTATTAACAATCCAACATCAATAAGAAATATTTCTGAAAAGCTTTATTCTGTAAAATATAAAAAAATAATGCCTAGTACAATTTTTTCTCAAAATATTAAAGAGATTAAAAATTTTTTTAAAGCACATTCTAAAGTAATAATTAAACCAATTCATAGTTATAGCGGTAATGATATTCATATGTTGAAAAAATTTGACTCAAAGACTGTCAAAAAATTAATAAAAAAACATAATTTTATCATATGCCAAAAATATTTACCCAAAATAAAAAAAGGAGATAAGCGAATTTTTTTGATTAATGGAAAAATTATGGGCGCAATTTCAAGGATTCCCAAAAAAGGTTCTTTTTTAAGTAATATGAGCAAAGGTGCAAAACCTGTTAATACTAAATTAACGAGGAAAGAGAGAGAAATATCTAAAATGATTGCTAAAGATCTCAAAAAAGAAAAAATATTTTTTGCAGGAATTGATCTTATAGATCAAAGACTCAACGGAGATATTAATGTTACATCACCAACAGGATTAAAAACTTTTTATGATTTATCTAAGATCAATCTAGCTAAAATTTTTTGGAAAGAACTAAAAGCGTGAATAATTTAAGTGATCAACAAAAAGGTTCTTTGCTAGCTTTTGTTGCGGTTATATTTATCACCCCAGACTCTTTGTTTATAAGGCTATCTAATATTGATACTTGGGGGCTTGTATTTTACAGAGGATTGATACCTTTTTTTTTGGTTTTTCTCGTTATGTTGATAATTTATAAACTCAGTTTTTTTAGAATTCTTTTTACCAGTGGTCATCACGGCCTGATATATGTTGTAACTTTCAGTATAACAAATATCACTTTTGTGGTTTCAATACAAAATACAAATGTTGCTAATACTCTTGTAATGATTGCTACTGCTCCAATGCTTTCAGCACTACTAAGTGCTATTTTTTTAAAAGAACCTCCGGATAAAAAAACTCTTGTATCAATAGTAATTACTTTTTTAGCTATAATCTTTATTTTTTTTGACTCTTTAAAACTTGGTAATTTTTATGGTGATATATTAGGATTAATTACAGCATTAGGTTTAGCAGTGGGTGCTGTGACTATAAGATCTGCTAAATCTAAAAATTTGGTTCCAGCTGCAGTGGTTGGTAAACTTTTTGTTGCATTATTTGCTTTATTTTTTGTAAGAAGTTTTGAACTTTCAGAAAAAGACATATTCATTGTTCCACTTATGTGCACACTATGCGTTGCAATTCCATTTGTTCTAGTGACAATTGCTCCAAGATTTATACCTGCAGCAGAAGTAAACCTTTTCTTTTTATTGGAAACAATAATTGGTCCAATCTGGGTCTGGATGATTATAAAGGAACAACCAAGTATTGAAACTATTCAAGGGGGTATAATAATAATTTTGACAATTGCTATTCACTCATTTTTAAAACTAAAAAATTCATAAGCTTGTCACAATTAAGACTTGATTTATTAATAGACCGCGAATACTTACGATAGTTTTTATGAATAAAGTTTTAAAAAATTCTTGGGCACTATTTCTTGGGATGAGCTTTATTATGATGGCATATGGTTTTCAAGGAACTCTCTTGGGAGTTAGGGCTGTCCAAGAAGAATTTAGTTTAACATCTACTGGTTTTATGATGTCTGGTTATTTTGTTGGATATTTTATAGGTGCAGCAACAATTCCTAATATCATTTCTAGAGTTGGTCATATAAGAGTTTTTGCAGCCTTTGCATCATTAGCATCATTAGTTATTCTAATTCATTCTATTATAATCAATCCTTTTGTTTGGTTTCTACTTAGAGTTTTAACTGGAATAAGTATGGTTTGCATTTATACAGTTGCTGAAAGTTGGTTAAATGATAGATCAAGTAATAAAAACAGAGGAAGTGTGCTTTCAGTATATATGGTTATTCTATATGGTTCTCTTGGCATAGGTATGTTTTTACTTAACTTTAGCAGTCCAAAAAATTTTCAACCCTTCATATTAATTTCTGTAATAACCTCTGCTGCATTAATTCCAATTCTTTTAACAAAAAAAAAACCACCCACGTTCAAAAGTATAAAAGCTATGAAGTTAAAAGAACTCTATGAGTCATCTCCATTTGGTATGATAAGTTCTCTTTTTTATGGAACAATACAGTCAGCACTATTTACTTTACTAGCAGTTTATGCAACATCAATGAACTTTACGATATTAGAAATTTCAGTTGTAACTTTTTTACTAGCTATTTCTGGTGCAATAGCTCAATTTCCAATTGGAAAAGTATCAGATATATATGATAGAAGAAAAGTAATAATCTTTTCAAGTTTTGGTGCAGCTCTATTTGCGATTCTAGCAATTATAGTTTCTAGACAAATGTATTTACCAGGTGATCTTGCGACTAGCAAAACATGGTTCTATATTTTTTTTATTTTATTCTCTTTTTGTAGCTTACCTATGTTTTCATTAATTCTTGCTCATACAAACGATTATATTTCTAAGGATAAATTTGTTGCAGCGGGTGCGGGTCTTCAATTTGTTTTTGGTTTAGGTGCAATAAGCGGTCCTCTTTTATGTTCTATATTTATGGATGTTGTTGGTTCTAATGGTTTTTTTATTTTTTTATTTTTCTTTCACTCAATTATTGGTTTTTATGGAATTCATAGAATGCGTGTAAGGCAAACGGTAGACAACCCCGACTCTCAATTTGTTGCAATGCCTCAAACAATTACCCCTGCTGGAATAGAGCTTAATCCAACAACTGAACCAATTGATGAACCATCAAAAAGCGAAAGCCAGAATTAATATAAGTTTTCAATGTGATGAGACATTTTTCTCAATACTTGTTTCTTTGACAAATTGTCAGTCTTAATCAAAATTGCATCTTTAACTTTTATCAAAGGGCTAAATTTTCTATTCTTATCCATCTTTGTTCTAATATATAAAGATCTTTCAACCTTGTTCAAAGGAACTTTTTTTTTAATCTCAAGCCATCTTCTACGACTTGCCTCTTTTAAATTACATTTAAAATAAAATGCTAAATCGTATTTAGGATTTTTTACAAGAATTTTACTTGCAATATCTCTACCTTCAACACAAATTCTTTTATTAGATCTAATAATTTTTTTTTGAAATTTATTTACTATTTCTCTTACTTTTTTATTTTTTGCTAAAAATGCAACATGATTACTAATTAGTTCAGAGTGTAGTTTATGTTTGGTAATTTTTTTATAAGTTATGGTTTTTAATTTACTTTTTAAAAAAAGGACAATATCTTTGGGCTTATTCTTAATTATCATCTTGCTACAGTATCTGTAAATTAAACCTGAGTTTATTAATAATAAGTTATATTTCTTAGAAACAAGCTTTGCTGCAGTGCTCTTCCCACTTGCAGACTCTCCGTCACAAGCAATAATTAATCTTTTTATTTTTCTCACATTAATTTATTAATATTTTGATATATTTAATGCAAAAAAAATATTACCTAAATCAATAATTTTTAAAAAAATATCCCCTACAGGTTGAAACTCAAAATAGTTAAAAAAGTTTAAATGGGTATTGAATCAATTTTAATTTTTTGCTCAAATGACTTTTTATAAAATGAGCATAAAAAAAAATTCTAAATTTAAAACAAAAAAAAATAAACCAAAAAAAGCAATTGGTTTTTCTAAAATAGCTTCTATAACTACAAAATCACTAAGTAGTGCTTATTTAAATTTTAAAAAAAATCAAGAAATAAAAAAAATTAAAGAAATTAAATTAAAAAAACTTCAAGAAAATAATGACATCATAAAAGAGAAAAAAGAATTAAGAATATGGGAAGAAAAACTCAAAAAAGAAGACCTTAAATTGAAATCAAAAGAAGACGAGCTTAGAACTAAAGAAAAAGAAATAAAATTAAAAGAGGAACAACAAAAAATAGAAAACGATAGACTTATTAGAAAAGATGAGAATTTAATTTTACTTACTAATGATATCAGAAATAAAGAGAAAGAATTAAAATCTAAAGAACAAGAACAAAATAGAAAAGATATAGATTTAAAAGTTAGAGAAGATGAGCAAAAAAATCTTGAATTAAAAGAAAAAAGAAGAAGAGAAAGAGCTTTAAAGCTTATTAAAGAAGAAGAGGAAAAACAAAAACAACTGGAATACATAAAAATTAAGGAATGGGAAGAAAAATTCGATAGAGACCAAAAAGAAAGAGAGAGAAAAGAAAATTTGAGAGAGCAAAAACTACGTCAAAAAGAACTAGATAAATTAAGATCTTTAGAGGAAAAGAACAATCCTATGGAAAGTAAATTTTCTTCAGGACTTGAAAAATTTGAAGTAGACAAAACTACCGAAAATTAAATATCAAGTTCTTTAACAATATATTTATAATGAGAATAATTGAATAAGTATAATAAAGCTAAAATTTGGAATATTATTCAAGAACCAGGTGACTCTTTACTTAACCAATTATTTACCCATCCAAACCATCCTCAAGGTAGAAATCCATATACTCATTTAGCTATCTGTATCAAAAATAAATTTAATTAAAGTTATAAAAATATTCCTGATGAAAAATTTAATGAAGACTTGAAATATATTAAATTTTTAAAAAAAATCTTTACTAATTTTTATTGATTAGGAAAATAATCTTTTAATTCTCCCTCTCTATAAACGTCTGCTGTACAACAGTGTAATCCCCCACCAAAAGCATAGGCATCTCTCATTTCAACTGGAATAACTTCCATACCAAGTTTATCTAATTGATCTGCTTGAAATTTTTCACTTTTTTCAACGCATACTGTTTTTGGATCAATAACTAAAACATTCATTGAAAGCCATACAGATGAATAACAAAGCGGTGGAGGTTTATTATGAGCTGGCTGAGCGGCATCTATTATTTCCCAGCCATTTTTTTCAAACATTTTTCTCTGACTCTTTGGTAATTTTCTTTGAGGATTATTGATAATTAATCCCTCTCTTATTGGTGTAAATGTAGCATCAATATGAATTGGATAAGGATCTCCAGGAAAATTTACGGCATGCACTCTGTGATTTTTAAAATGTCTTTTTAACCAATCAATACCTTTTAGATTAGTAGTAAATCCATGTTGAACAACTAAATCTCTTCCAAATCGAAGAATGTCTGCTGCATCAAATAAAGGTTCTTCCTCTGTTGTGACAAAATATTTTTTTTCAGTCCACTCTAGCCTTTTTTGGACACCAATTTTATCTGAAAGATAATCTTTTCTATAATCTAAATTTGTAAGTCTTGGTTTAGGTGCAGTTTCATGTCGCATTTCCTCATCTTCCTCAAAATATTTTTGAATTAATGGTCTATAATTTAAATATTCAAACCACCTACATCTATAACTCATCGTTGCCTCTAAAATTTCATTTCCAACTGTGAGAATTACATCTCTTGAAGGCATACATCCAAACATGCTTTGTGCTTCCCAATCAGGTGTGGATATTTTCTGATTATGATTAATAGGTAAAGGTCTATCAACCTTGATGCCTCTTTTCTCTAATAATGACGCAAAATCATTTAATAATTGATTAGCTTTATCCACTGTGTCCTGGGTTCGAGGACCGTGCTCACCTTTCATATCAGAATCCTCTGGTACTTTGGCGTCTAAAGCGGGCTCTGGAGCTGGAATGCAACAGCCATCTGCTCTTCCAACTATAACATGTTTAAGAGGATCCCATTCATTCCAGCTATTGACAATTTTTTTTTTTGTCATTTTTTATTTTCTCTAATTCAGAGCTATATGTCGCTTATTCCATCTCATAATAAGGCTATAATAAATAATTGATAAAAATAGAAAAAAGCCTCCAACAATTGTGTTTGTTGAAGGAATTTCATTAATTCCAAATAGTGGTAACCAAACCCAAAAAATACCTCCTATAATTTCAGTTAAAGACAATAACGTCAATTCAGCAGCTGGAATTACCTTTGATCCTATTGAATAAAAAATTAAACCTAAGCAAACTATAATACCATGTAGTGAAAACATCGAAGAATTATAACTTGTAGAAAAAAAAGTTTGTTTTGTTATCAAAATTACTAAGGTAGCAAAAATAAAGCAAAATAAACCAGCAATAGCAACTGTTGTGAACTTTGGTGTTTCCTTTCGCCATCTTAGACTAACTGAAAAGACTGAAAAACCAATAGAAGAAGTCAGTCCAAAAAGAAAACCAATTAAAGAATTTTTCTCTGTATTACCTAATGCCATTATTATTATTCCAACTGTAGCTAAAAATATTGAAACCCAAACATTGACTGAAATTTTTTCTTTAAGAAATAAATAAGCTAATATTGCTGTAAAAAAAGGCATTGCAGCTAAACATAGTAACGTTATTGCTGCGGTTGTATTTGTTATTGAATAGATAAACGAAATCATGGCTATTCCGAGTCCAAATCCACCTATTATTCCTGATCTTCCAATTTTTTTGTAATTTTTATAGAAATTAATTCCTTCATCAAAATATAAATATAAATTTAAAATAATAAATATCGTTAGCCCACGGCCAAAAATATATTGCCATGGAACTAGATTCGGATTATCCATATATCTCACGACTAAAGGACCAAACGACCAAAGAATCCCAGCGAACAAGACTATTGGTATTGCAGTTTTTTCATTTTTTAATTCAATCATAGTGAATTTTTAATTATAAATTATTTTAACTACAACATAATTTATATTTACAATAGTAAATTCTTTGTCTTAATGATTGTTAATAACTATGAAAATTACCCTTTTCCAAATATAAATCAATTAGATAAAGAGGTTAAAAGACATTCACACCATAAATTTTAGTTTCTGAAAATTATATTTTATTACTATTTTTGGTTGTATTAGCTATCATTGTTTGAGGTAAATAATTCATTTAAAACTAAAAATATTTTTTTAATATCAATTTTTAAAATACATAAAAGCAAAGCTATCAGATTTTCTCTTTATGATATATAGATTATCAGCAATTAAATGGATTTAGAAATTTTAAACATAGCCTCTGATATTGAAAATAACAAAAATATCAAAAATTATACTCATTACTCAAAATTAAAAAATTCATTATGTGGTGATGAGATACAGATTAAATTAATTATTAAAAATAATAAAATAATTGATTTTGGTTACCAAGAAAACTCATGTATATACTGCCAAGCATCAGTTAGCTTATTGTCTAAGATGTGTATAAACAATAAAAAGAGCAAAATTAATGAGCTATGTGATGATGCTAAATCTTTTTTTGATGGTAATTTCAAAGTAATTCAAGAAAAAAGGGGAAACTTAAAAAAATTATTAAATAAAAAAAATCTATCTAGAAAAGAATGTATTTTATTACCTTTTAAAACTCTAAAGAAAATAGTATCAAGCTAATTATGACAAATTTAAAACAATCAATTTTAGCAGGTATATTTTCAATTATTACAATAAGCGCTCTAACTTTTTTAACATATAGAACAGGCTTAGGTGTCTTTTTGCTTGCATCATTTGGATCGTCTATGGTTTTACTTTATGGATATCCAGAAAGTCCTTTTGCTCAACCAAAAAATGTTTTTTTTGGTCATTTGATAACGTCATCAGTGGGAATTTTTTTTTTACAGTTCGTGCCTTTGCCTATTTATATAATTATTCCTATAGCTGTTGGTTTTGGTGTAGGTCTGATGATTTTGTTGAAAATTACCCATCCACCTGCTGGGGGTAATCCTATTATAATCATAATTGGTAGCGTTTCTCTTGACTATTTATTAAGCCCAGTGATATCAGGTTCTGTAATAATTATCATTTTTGCGATTATTATTAATAGATTTATTTTAAAAAAATCTTATCCAATTCAAAAATAATTCATTTGCTTGAGCCTTAAAAATAATGTTAGATGTGGTATAAAAAATTAATAGGTTAAATATAGGAGAAAGAATGAAAATATTATGTATTTTATATGACGACCCTAAGGGAGGTATGCCAAAATCTTACCCTTTGTCGCAATTACCAAAAATAGAAAAGTATCCAGACGGAATGACACTTCCATCACCAAAAAGTAGAGACTATACACCAGGTCAATTACTTGGATGTGTTTCAGGTGAACTAGGTTTGAGAAAATTTTTAGAAAGTAATGGACATGAATTTGTTGTTACAAATAGCAAAGATGGGGATGGTTGTGAGGCTGACAAACATATTGTTGACGCTGATATAGTCATTTCTCAACCTTTTTTTCCATACTATTTAACTAAAGAAAGAATTGCTAAAGCAAAAAATTTAAAAATGGCAATTACTGCAGGAATAGGATCGGACCATGTCGATTTGCAAGCTGCAATGGACAACAAAATTGATGTGGTTGAAGTAACTTTTTGTAATTCAAGATCAGTCGCCGAACATATTGTAATGATGATTGTTTCGATGGTTAGAGACTATCATAACCAACATAGAATTGTTAACGAAGGTGGATGGAATATTGCTGATGCAGTGCAAAGATCGTATGATGTTGAGGGTATGCATATCGGAACCGTGGCAGCAGGTAGAATTGGTTTAGATGCATTAAGGAAAATGAAACCATTTGATACACATTTACATTATTTCGACAGACACAGACTGCCTGAAAGTGTTGAAAAAGAACTTAATTTAACTTTTCACGAAACTGTAGAGTCAATGGTAAAAGTTTGTGATGTTGTGACAATTAATTGTCCGCTTCACCCCGAGACAGAAAACTTATTTGATGATGCGATGATTAGTAAAATGAAAAAAGGTGCATACATTGTAAATACAGCTAGAGGAAAGATTTGTAATCGTGACGCGATTGCAAAAGCTTTGAAGAGCGGTCAGTTAAGTGGATATGCCGGCGACGTATGGTTTCCACAACCTGCTCCAAATGATCACGTTTGGAGAAGTATGCCAAATCATGGTATGACACCTCATACGTCTGGAACATCCTTGACAGCTCAATCTAGATATGCTGACGGCGTAAGAGAAATACTAGAATGTTTTTTTGACGGTAAAGAAATACGAAATCAGTATTTAATTGTGAAAGATGGTCAATTAGCTGGTATGGGCGCTCACTCTTACAGTAAAGGATCTGCGACTGGTGGATCAGAAGAAGCAGCCAAATATAAGAAAAAATAATTTTTAGCTTTTGTTAAAAGTAGCTACATTTAAGTAGCTACTTTTAGCACATCAGATTATATAAAAATTTTTTCTGTTCATAATTCAATGAAAGTTTTTATAATACCAATTATCTCACTTTTATTCCTAAATTTTGCTAAAGCTAGTGAATCATATAAAGCATATTTTGGGGGTGGGTGTTTTTGGTGTGTAGAGGAGTCATTTGAAAAACTCGATGGAGTTGAAAAAGTTGTCTCTGGTTATTCTGGAGGTATTACTGAAAATCCAACTTATAATGAGGTAACTTATGGAAATACAGGTCATTTTGAAGTTGTTGAAATTACGTACAATAAAGAATTGATATCTTATGAAAAATTATTAAAAAATTTTTGGGTAAATATCGATCCTTTTGATCCATATGGCCAATTTTGCGATAAAGGATATAGTTATAGATCAGTTGCATTCTATCAAAACAAGAAAGAAAAAGAATTAATTGAAAGAGATATAGAAACATTGGAAAAAAAATTTAAAAAAAAAATAGTAACTTATATTAGAGAATTCAGAAAATTTTATAAAGCAGAGGATTACCATCAAGATTTTTATGTAATTAAATTTCAAAAATATTTGAATTATAAAAAAGCTTGTAAGCGAGAAGAGATTTTAGACGATATATGGAATAAATAAACTTCTATGAAATCAGACATAAATTGGAATTTTGATAATTCGTATTCGAAACTACCTGAGGCTTTTAAGGAAAATATAAAACCGTTATTTGTAAAAAGTCCTAAATTAATAATTTTAAATAAGGAATTAGGAAGAAAACTCAATTTAAACTTTTCGGATATTAATGAAAAAGAATTATCTGAAATTTTTGTTGGAAATAAACTGCCAACTGGAAGTAAATCTATAGCTCAAGCATATGCTGGTCATCAATTTGGACATTTTGTAATGCTAGGAGATGGTAGAGCAACTCTCCTAGGAGAACACGTTACAAAAAATAAAGAGAAATACGACATACAACTAAAAGGTTCCGGTAAAACCGCCTTTTCTAGAAATGGTGATGGTCGTGCTGCTTTAGGTCCTATGTTAAGAGAATACGTAATAAGTGAAGCGATGAACTCTTTAAAAGTACCCACAACTAGAGGTCTTGCTGTAGCCAAAACAGGAGAAGATGTTATCAGAGAAAAAGCTTTACAAGGTGCCATTCTAACTAGAGTAGCATCTAGTCATATTAGAGTGGGAACATTCCAATACATTTCCGCAAGACAAAACTTAAAAGAATTAAAGATGCTTCTCGATTACACAATTGATAGACATTATCCTGAAATTAAAAATTCTAAGAATAAAGCATTAGATTTATTATCAAGATTAATTGAGAAACAATGTGATTTGGTAGTTAATTGGATGCGTGTTGGATTTATTCATGGTGTAATGAATACAGACAATATGACAATATCAGGGGAGACAATAGATTATGGTCCATGTGCATTTATGGATGTTTATGACCCAAAAACAGTTTTTAGCTCTATTGATAAAACTGGTAGATATGCATATTGTAATCAACCACTAATTACAAAATGGAATTTGTCTAGGTTTGCTGAATGTTTAATTCCTTTGATAGATGAAAACAAAGATAAAGCTATAGAAATCGCAACTCAAAAAATAAATAGTTTTGACAAACTTTATGAGGAAAAATGGATGAAAATGATGAGAAATAAGCTGGGTTTATCAGAAACCGATGATAACGATAAATCTTTGTTCATAGACCTGCTATCTTGGATGCATATAAATAAAGCAGATTATACAAATACTTTCTGTCAATTAATGAAACTAGGACCAACAGAAATAATATACAATGATAAAGAATTTATAAATTGGAAGAAAAGATGGCTAAAGCGAATATCTATAAATAAAATTTCGTTCGAAGATTCTATTAAGATAATGAGAAATAATAATCCATTAGTTATTCCAAGAAATCATAAAATTGAGGAGATGTTAGAGTCAGCAGAACAAAATGATTTTAGACTAATTCATAAAATGTTGAAAATACTGAGTACGCCTTATACAGAACAAGAAAATATTATTGATTATCGACTAGCATCTAGCTCAAAAAAAAAATACAAAACTTTTTGTGGAACTTAATTTTTTATCATAGAACATAAGGTTCTGGCCTAGCTTTTTTTCCTAAGACTCTTTCCACTGCCATGTTAGAAATATCAATTGATTGGTAGGATCCTGTAGTAATTAATTCTGTTAAAGCCCTACCAATTCCTGGAGCTTGCATTAAACCTCTACCTGTAAAACCTGTAGCTAAATAAACATTATCGTATTTTGGATGTTTGCCTACAACTGCATTATTATCTAATATATTACAATCGTAATAACCTGCCCAGCCTCCTGTCAATTTAAGCTCCTCCATTGCTGGAATTCTTTTTGCTAAAGCAGGCCAAACTAACTCTTCAAAATCATTCCATGCAGGCTCTAAATCTTCCGCATCAAAAATAGATTTTGGTGATCCAGCTAAATATTCTTTTCCTTCCGGTCTCCAGTAAACTCCTGTCGTTAGATCTCCTGTCAAAGGCATCTCAGCAATATGTTTTGGACATTTTACTCTAAACACTGTGTGTTTTTGTGGCTCAACAGGTATATCTTCTAAAAGTTCTTTCGTCCAACACCCTGCTGCAGAAACAATTGTTTTTGCTTTTATCTCAGAAAGAGATTTAACATCGCCTTTAATAAATTCAGCCCCTAGTTCCATTGCTTTACTTTTTAAAGCGCTATGAAACATAAAAGGATCTATCCACCCTTCACTTTGGTTGTCTGTAAATGTTGCTGTTTCAATTCCTTCGCTATTAATATATGGAAAAAAATTAGTTAACTCAGATCCCTTAATATTTTTTGTTCCTGCTTCACAAGCTTTATGATTTTCTAAAGCTTTATATTGCTCCTCAGCATGTTCTGGTCCAAACATTAATAAATAACCATTAGTAACCATACTTGCAGTTGGTTTTGGATTTTTTTTTGTTTTAAGTAATTTTGGTATTTGAAATATAAATTCTCTTGCAAATTTTCCTAATAAAATATTCTCGATTTGAAAAAATTGTCTTCTAAAACCTCCTAATGATAACGGAAAAGAAGCAGTCTTATAGGTAGGGTCTTTCTCAATGACTTTCACTTTCCTTCCTTCTTTAGATAAGAAATAAGCGGTTGAGGTACCAATGATTCCACCACCAATGATTACAATATCATCCATATTTAATATTAATTAAGTATTAAAAGATTAAGATTAAGAAATAATGCATAGCATGACCAAAGTAAATAGGGAATCATCAAATAAAAACTAACTTCGTTTATACGTTTAAATCTTAATGAGAGAGTAACTATCAAACAGATGAGTATTATCAAATTGACCATGGCTAAAAAAATATTATGAAAACCAAAAAAAACTACACTCCAAGTTGTATTAAAAAGAATATGAATAAAATATATATATATTGTACTCATATCTCTATTTTTAGTATGCCAAAAAATCCAAATTGCAAAAGTCATCATTAAATATAAAGTTGTCCACACTGGAGCAAATATCCAATCAGGAGGATTTAAATTGGATTTGGTTAACTGTGAATACCATGGTTCTTTTAAAGTTATTGTGACTAAACCCCCGATAAATGAGGCAGAATAAGTGATTGTAAAAAAAAGAACAAAAGATAAAAATTTATTTTTTAACATTTAAGTATTATACATCACAATAAGATGAATAAAAAAACTATTTGGATTACAGGTGGAAGCACTGGAATTGGCAAGGCCTTGGCAATTAAATTTGCAAAAGAAGGATGGAATGTAGCAATATCCGCGAGGAGAGAAAATCTTCTTAATGAAATTTCCGAAAGAAATGAAAATATATTTGGATTTCCTTTAGATGTTACAAATAAATCTCAATGTAGAGAAGTATTTAGTACAATCAAAAATAAATTTGAAAGTATTGATATATGTTTTTTTTCAACAGGAACCTGGAACCCTAAGAAAGAAAAAGATATAGATGTTGAGCAAATTGAAGATGTTTTTAAGGTAAATTTTTTTGGAACTTTAAATAGTATCAAAGCAGTAGAAGAATATTTTAAAGCTAGAAAAAATGGAACTATTACAATTGTATCATCAATAGCTGGATACAGAGGATTGCCAAACTCTACAGGCTATGGACCATCTAAATCAGCTTTAAATAATTTAGCTGAAAGCTTATATTTTGATTTTAAAAGATCAAACGTGAGAGTTTGTTTAGTTTCTCCAGGGTTTATAAAAACTCCAATGACCGACAAAAATGATTTTAAGATGCCTTTCTTAAAATCTACAGAGTATGCTGCTGAAAAGATATATGATGGATTAATTAATAAAAATAATTTTGAAATTCATTTTCCTAAGTCTTTAACATTGATATTGAAAATTTTTAGTTTTTTGCCAAGTAAAATTTATTTTAATTTAATTGGAAAAATGACAAAATATCAAAAAAAAAACTAGTCCTTTACAAATACAACTGTCAATTCTGCTACTCTAAAACCAAATTTAGTCATTGTTGCTCTATTTATAGCCACACGATCATCTTGCTTAAATATCCAATCATCAAATGAAATTTTCATCGCTTTACCTTTAACAGGAACCAGAAGAACGTATTCAAACTTGAAAGCTGGACCATAAGAGTAACCCTTTGCTTCACCCACAACATCTCCTGCAGTACCCACATAATTATTTTCATCAATTTTAGTAATTTGCCATTGCCTTGTTTGGATTTCTCCATCATCCCAATTAAATTTTTCATCCAGTATGAGTCTTTTTCCATCCCAATTTCCATTTAGATCTGCTGAAAATTGTCTTGTTACTTTTCCTGATCTATTTTGAAGTACTCCCCATGCCTTTACATTTCCTGACAGATACTCTTCAATAATTAATCTTGGTTCTTTATTTTTAAAATCTTCTGGTTTCATCGAGCTTTTTTGTGAGCAACTTGTAATTAAGATTATAGAAATTATCAATAAAATTGATTTAAAGAATTTTTTGTCGCGCATATACTTCCTTATTATTATTTGTTTTGAATGGAAAATTGAATTAGATCAATATTTTTTGATTTAAAACCAGCTTCGCAATAACATAAGTAAAACTCCCACATTCTTCTAAAAGTTGAGTCAAAACCTTGTGTTTTAATTAATTCCCACTTTTTATTAAATTCTTTTCTCCAAATAGCAAGTGTATTTGAGTAATGATCAGCATAAGATTCATAAGATTTTATAGTTAAACCGTTTTTCGAAACATATTTATCTATACTTCTTTTATTTGGAAGAAAACCGCCAGGAAAAATATATTTTTGAATGAAGTCTTGTTTATATTTGTATCTATCAAAAAGATTATCATCAATTGTTATTGCTTGAATAGCAGCACTTCCATTACTTGATAAATTATCTTTAATTGTTTTAAAGTAACCTTCCAAATAATTTTGGCCTACCGCCTCTATCATTTCTATGGATGCGATAGAGTTATATTTTTCTTTTAAGTCTCTATAATCTTTTATTTGAATATTAACTTTTTCATTTAGTCCACACCTATAAATTCTTTCTTTAGCATACTCGAATTGTTTTTTTGAAATTGTAATACAATCTAATTTAACATCGTATTTTTTTCCAAGATACTCAGCAAAACCTCCCCAGCCACAGCCTATTTCTAGAACTTTATCTCCGACTCCAGGCTTTATTAAATCTATCAATTTTTGATATTTATTATTCTGAGCATCAGATAAATTTTTATTCTTCTCATCAAATATCGCACTTGAATAAGTTAGAGTCTTATCTAACCATAAAGAAAAGAATTCATTCCCAAGATCATAATGTTTTGAAATATTTGTTTTACTTCTATTTTTTGTATTCTTTACAAAAATACTTTTTAAGTAATTAATGAAAGAAAGATCTAACAATCCAGAAAATTTATGAATCTGTTTAATATTTCTTGCGGTAATCTCTATCAAATTTGATAGATTGTTCGTCTCAAAATGGTCATTCATGTAGGACTCTGCAAGACCAACACTACCTGATCTAATTAAATTAAACGTAAAGTTTTTATTTTTTATCTTTAAATCTGCGTGCAAAGAATCTTTGATGTTCCCAAAACTATAGTTTTTACCATCGTAATTAGTTAGCTCTAAATGACCAACTTTTATATCTTTCAAAATGCTAAAGACAATTTTATCTGAAACTGCACTTAAATTCATTAACTCTCAAAAGTAATATTATTTTTAATTTTTAATTTTTTTTTGACAAATTTAATACCTTTAGTCCACAGTTTAAACGCTTCAAAATGTATCGCAGATATTATTTTAAAAGTCATAAGTGGGTGTTTTATGTATGATTTTAACAATTCTCTACTATTTAGGTCTTTTCTTTTTCCATCCTGAGATGCATACAAAATTTTTTCGTTTGACTGGTATTGATCTATAATGACAGATATTCTTTCACAGGGTTTTAGAATTCTAAAAAAATAATTACAATTCATCTCTATAAAAGGCGAAACGTGAAATTTTTTTGAACAGTTATGTTGAAAAAGTTTAGAATCATCATCAACTTTAAAGATATATGTATGTTGTTCGCCAAATGTATTCTTAACTTCATATAAAATAGCGATTAATTTATCTTTAATATCGTAAATAAAAAAAACACTTAAGGGATTAAAAACATATCCAAAAATTCTTGGATAGCATAATAATTTTATTTTTATATCTTTTGAGTTGATTTTATTTTCATCTAAATTTTTTTTCACCCATGAGATTAATGAAGTTCCATCTCTACTCCCATGATCTTTTTCAAAAAAACTTATTAAATTAAATTTATTAAATGAAAAAAATTTAATATTTTTATCTATCTTATCTAACTCTGATAAGTCTATTAGAAGTGAAAATACACTATACTTAAAAAAATGAGTTTTAGGTTTAAATCTTTTGTGAATAACTGTACCATTATAAATTGAACTAATCATTTAAGTTTTTTAACATTTCAATTGATGATTTTATGCCATCCTCATGAAAACCGTAACCGAAATAACTTCCACAAAATAATATATTTTCTTTGTTTTGAATGTTTTTCAAATTTTTTTGATTATCTAAAGCTTTTTGATCATAATAAGGATGTGTAAAATTAATCTTCTTTAAAATTTTATCCTCAGATATTTCTCTTATAGGATTTAAAGTCAAAAATATATTTTTTTCATTTTTTAAGTTTTGAAGAAGATTTAACCAGTATGAAAGTGAGTTTAGGCTTGTATTCTTTTTATCAACAAAAGAATTCCATGAGGACCATACATCTTTATTTTTAGGCATGATATTTTCATCTGTATGCAATATTGCTAAATTTTCTCTGTAACTAAAATTTGATAAAATATTTCTTTCCTCATCTAATGGATTATCTATTAAATTTAACGCTTCATTTGCATGAGTTGCAAGAACGACCTTGTCATAATGGAAAAATTCATTATTGCCACCATAATAGACTTGTAATCCTGATGAGATTCTTTTAACAGAATTTATTCTATAATTTTTGTAATACTGACCACTGATTATAGATAAAACTTTATTGACATATGTTCTACTTCTTTGGGCGACAGTGTACCACTGAGGTCTGTTTTTAAGTTTAAATAGACCATGATTTTGAAAAAATTTTAGAAAAAAATTCATAGGCATTTTACCTGCTTCATATGGTGGCATAGACCAAATTGCAGATACCATTGGTATAATGTGGTAATTAATAAAACCTTTGGACCATTTATTTTTTTTTAAAAAATCATCTAAAGTTATTTTTTGATCAATTTCTGAGATATTGTCGCAAGTTTTATAAAATTTTAAAATATCAAAAAACATTTTGAGAAATTCAATATTCAATAAGTTAGATTTGTTGGCAAAAATACCTGATAAACCTTTACCACAATACTCATAATTAGTGTCTTCTACAGAAACAGAAAATGACATATCGCTTTTTTCAATTTCAATATCAATCTCTTTAAAAAAATTTATTAAATTTGGATATGTTTGATGATTAAATACAATAAATCCCACATCGACAGATATTTTTTTTTCATTAAGAATTGCATCAACGGTATAAGAGTGACCTCCAAAATGATTCTCTCTCTCAAAAAGATCTACATGATGATTTTTTGATAAATAATAAGCTGCGCTTAAGCCTGATATACCTGAGCCAATTACAGCTACTTTCATTAATTAAGCTGCATCTTCTTTAAATTCATCCATACTAGGACAAGTACAAAAGATATTCTTATCTCCATAAACATTATCTACTCGCGCAACAGGTGGCCAAAATTTATTTAATTTTAAAAATTTAGCTGGATAAGCTGCTTCCTCTCTAGAATAATTGTGTTTCCAGTCATCTGAAGCAAGCTCCATATCTGTATGAGGAGCATTCTTAATCGGATTATCAGCTTTATCAAATTTTCCAGACTTAATTTTATCTATTTCTTGTTTTATATTAATTAATGTGTCACAGAATCTATCAAGCTCTGATAAACTCTCACTTTCAGTGGGTTCAATCATCATAGTACCAGCAACTGGCCATGACATTGTTGGAGCATGAAACCCATAATCAATTAATCTTTTGGCAATATCTTCTTCAGTAACTCCAGTCTCAGACTTAATTGTTCTGATATCAATTATACATTCATGCGCTACGTTACCTTTTGAACCTTTATATAAAATAGGAAAATGATCTTTAAGTCTATTAGCAATATAATTGGCATTCAAAATTGCAATTTTAGTTGCAAGTTTAAGTCCTTCAGACCCCATCATCTTAATGTACATCCATGAAATTGATAAAATACTTGAGCTTCCCCAAGGAGCAGCTGAAACTGCACCAATTCCTGTTGCGGGCCCACAATCTTTGACAACTGGATGATTAGGCAGATATACTTGCAAATGTCTTTTACATGCAATCGGTCCCATTCCAGGTCCTCCTCCACCATGTGGGATACAAAATGTTTTATGTAAGTTAATATGACAAACATCTGGACCAAAATTTCCAGGTTTTGCGATTCCTACTAGGGCATTTAAATTTGCTCCATCCATATAAACTTGACCTCCGTGTTTATGAATTAAATCACAAATGTCTGATATTTTTTCCTCAAAAACTCCATGTGTGGATGGATAGGTGACCATTAGCGCTCCAAGATTTTCAGAATGTAATTCGGTTTTTTTCTTTAAATCTTCAAAATCAACATTTCCCTCTTTATCGCAATTAACTACAACAACTTTCATTCCGACCATTTGAGCACTTGCTGGATTAGTTCCATGTGCTGAACTTGGTATTAAACATATATTTCTATTATTATCGCCTCTATCTAGATGATATTTTCTTATTACCATTAACCCTGCATATTCACCTTGAGCACCTGCATTGGGCTGAAGTGAAACTCCTGAAAAACCAGTAATTGATCTTAACCAATTTTTAAGATCTGTGAACATTGTTCTATATCCTTCCATTTGTTCAATAGGTACAAACGGATGAGGCTCTGCTAATTCTCTCCATGAAATAGGTATCATTTCTGCAGTAGCATTTAATTTCATTGTACATGAGCCTAAGGCAATCATAGTTCGATTGAGAGCTATATCTTTGTCTTCTAACTTCTTAAGATATCTAAGCATTTCTGTTTCTGAATGATATGAGTTAAAAACAGGATGTTCTAAATATTTAGAAGTTCTTAATAAATTTTTTGGTAGATTAGGTAAACTTACTGTAGGATCCTCTTTTTTAATGGACTCCGCAGCGTTAAAAATTTTTAATAATTGATTTACTCTATAAACATTTTTCTTTTCATCAAAAGAAACAGCAAGCATTTCTGAATTTACTTTTCTAATATTTACTTTTTGAACTAAAGCATTTTTAAAAATTTGATCAGTCTTTTCTTTAGTAATAATTGTTACAGTATCAAAAAAATAATCTGAATATAATTCATATCCAGATTGCTTTATTTTATCAGCAAAATTTTTTGCTAATTGAGATACTCTCTCAGAAATATTTCTTATTCCATTTGGACCATGATAAATAGCATATGCCGCAGAAACTATTGCTAATAAAGCCTGTGCAGTACAAATATTACTTGTAGCTTTATCTCTTCTGATATGTTGCTCTCTGGTCTGAAGTGATAACCTGTAAGCTTTATTTCCATGTCTATCTACTGAAACACCAACTATTCTTCCTGGCATAGATCTTTTATATTCATCTTTGGTAGCAAAAAAAGCTGCATGCGGTCCTCCATAACCCATTGGAATACCGAACCTTTGAGAACTACCAACTGCAATATCAGCTCCAAGCTCTCTTGGTGTTTTTAGTTTAGCAAGAGCTAGAAGATCACATGCTAAAATTGCTTTACCATTTTTTTTATGAATCTTGCTTATTGCCTCACTTGGATCTTTAATATCACCTAAAGTTCCAGGATACTGTAAAATTCCACAAACAATATCCTCTCTTAACTGTTCAAAAATTTTGTCCTCATTTCCAACAAGAACTTTTAGACCCATAGGCTCTGCTCTAGTTTGTATAACGTTAATTGTTTGTGGGTGACAATTTTCTGAGACAAAAACTAAATTACTGTCACTTTTATTTAGTCTGTGACTTAAACCCATAGCCTCTGCTGCAGCTGTGCCTTCATCAAGTAAAGATGCATTTGCAATATCCATTCCTGTAAAATCAACAATCATTTGTTGAAAGTTTAATAACATTTCTAATCTTCCTTGAGCTACCTCAGGCTGATAGGGTGTATAAGAAGTATACCAACCTGGATTTTCTAATATATTTCTTAAAATTACATATGGTGTATACGTTCCATAATAACCCATACCAATAAAATTTGAGTAAATTTGATTTTTTTTTGAAATTGCTTTTAGTTTTCTTAACGCTTCATATTCCGAATTCGACTCACCAATATTGAGTTCGCCCTTAAACTGTATTTTTTCTGGCACAGTATTTTCTATTAAATCATCCAGAGATTTATAATTTAGTTTTTTTAGCATTTTTAATTGATCCTCTTCTGAAGGACCGATATGTCTTTTTAAAAAATCTTTTTGTGAATTTTGTAACATTATGCTGAGCTCTCCTTTGCAAATTTATCGTACTCATCTTTGTTCATTAAAGTATCCATCTCTGACTTATCTTTAATTTTCAATTTAAAGAACCAAGCAGAATTTTCTGGATCTTGATTTATTTTTGATGGGTCATCAACAATAGATTGATTTAAATCAACAACTTCGCCACTTACAGGCGTATATACATCACTTGCAGCTTTTGTCGATTCTACTACCCCTGCTGTTCCATCTTTTTCTACATTAGATCCTTTTTCTGGAAGTTCAGCAAAAACTATATCGCCTAGCATTTCTGTTGCATGTTTGGTTATCCCAATAGTGGCTATATCTCCCTCTAATTTAATCCACTCGTGCTCTTTAGAAAATTTTACTTCACTCATTAATTAACTCCTTTTACATAACTTTTTTTGTAAAAAGGCAAACTACAAATTGTAGCTGGATGCTTTTTACCTCTAACCTCTAAAAATATTTTAGTATTTTTTTTTGAAAATTCATTTTCCACGTATCCCATGGCCACAGGGCCATTAACACTTGGTCCAAACGTTCCGCTTGTTATTTCACCAATTTCTAAATCGGATTCATTATAAATTTTAGTTTTTTCTCTAGCGATTATTTTTCCCTCTGGCTTTATCCCTACTCTTATCTTGCTCACTCCATTGGTTAATTGTTTAGTTATTATATCTGATCCAATAAAGTTTCCTTTTAAAATTCTCTCTTTTGAAATAGCCCATTTCAAATTTGCCTCAACTGGAGTCTTGTCTTTACTTAGTTCATGACCATACAGGCATAGACCGGCTTCTAATCTTAAAGTATCTCTTGCTCCAAGACCAATTAATTTTGCACCTTTGTCAATTAATCTTCTTGTAAACCGGTCTGCAAATTCATTAGTTAGTGATACCTCGAAACCATCTTCACCTGTATATCCTGATCTCGTAACGTAAATGTTGTAATCGTCCAGTATAAACCAATTGCCTGACATAAAATTTAAATTTTCAACACCTTGAATAACACTTTTTAAAATTTCTACAGATTTAGGACCCTGAATTGCGATTAGAGATCTTTCTTCATCTAAAATCATTTTATATTTATCGTTCAATAGTTCTTTTAAAATTTTATAATCATTTTCTTTGCAAGCAGCGTTTAAAATAATTAAAAAACCATCTTTGATTTTAGTAATTATTAAATCATCATAAATTCCAGCATTGTCACTCATTAAAAAACTATATTTTGAGTGGTTTAACTTTAAATTTTTTAGGTCCAATGGAAAAATTCTCTCTAAATCATTAACTAAATCCTCTTGGCCATAGATAAATAATTGACCCATATGCGAAACATCAAAAATACCGGAATGGTTTCTTGTGTATCTATGTTCTTCAACAATACCCTCCGAATATTGAATTGGCATTTGGTATCCTGCAAATTCTACAAATTTTGCTTTGCTGGCCTGATGCAATTGATAAAGCGATGTTTTTTTTATATCCATATTAACTCTTTTACCCATCTGTATATTTGCCTGAGAGTTTTGCTCCTTCGGCGAGAACTTAATCTCTTTCCAGAGTTAATATGTTACGGTCCTTTTGCCTGAGAGATTCCTGGGCAGTTGCTCCTTCGGCGCTACAAATATGTAGTCTCTCCCGTAAACAAACAATTTAATTCACCTGGCAAGGATGTCAATGAGAAATACTTTTTTTGTTTTTATTTAAAAGTGAGTAAAATTGAAGTAATACTGCTGACAAAATAATTGCTCCACCTAATAAACCATAAATTGAAGGTCTTTCACTTACAAATAAAAATGCCCATATAGGTCCAAGAACTGACTCTGATAACATTATAATTCCAACCATTGCAGATGGTGTTGTTCGGGCCCCTATCGTTATAAAAATAAAACCAAAGCCAACTTGAAAAAAACCTGCCAAAAATCCTAAAAAAATATCATGCGGAGATATCAAAATCTTTGTTGATAATAAATATCCAATTAAACAAGAACTTAACCCAGCAATAAATTGTGCCGGAACCATATCCACAGTTGGAAATTTTCTAATAATCATAATTAATACAGCAAAAGTTATTGGCATTGTGAAAGCTGCTAAATTTCCAGATAATTCTCCTGGGGTTAACGAGTTTCCAATCATTAAAATCACTCCAGTCAATGCTAAGATTATAGAAAATAAAGTTAATGAAGAAATTTTTTCTTTTAAAAAAAAATATCCAAATATAGCTAAAAAAATTATTTGAAGAGAGATGATGAAATTAGTGTTTGCTACAGTAGTATTATACATTGCATATACATAGCCACAAAAACCAAACGATAATACTATTCCTCCTATAAAACCTTGAAATCCTGAGTCATGAAAAGCTTTAAAAGTTTTTTCTTTATAGCTAATAATTAAAAAAGTAAGTACTGTTAAAGAAAAAAATAAAGACCTCCAAAATAAAATCTGCCATAACGTTGCTCCTTCAAAAGATTTTACTATTAATCCACCTGTACTCAAACTTAAAGCTCCTAAAAAGATTAATAGAGGTCCTGGCAAATTTTTTACAATTTTCATTTTATTTGTGAAATCAAATTCTGAGTTTCCATCTCATACAACTTAAATAAAGTTTCTGCATCTTTTAATTCAATATTTGAAAATTTTATTTTTGAACCTGACGGGATTTGAACCAACTTATCATAATCAGCACTGATTATTACTCCAATTTTAGGATAACCTCCAATTGTACCGTGATCTGATAGCATAATAATTGGATTACCATCAGGAGGCACTTGCACAACTCCTTTCATCAAACCTTCAGATGTAATATTAGGATCTTTAATATTTTCGATTGTTAATCCCTCCAGCCTCATTCCCATACGATCAGATAATTTTGAAACTTTAAAACTCTTCTCAAAAAAATTTTTTTTTCCTTGGTCTGAAAAATAATCAAAATTAGTTCCTTTAATTACTCTAATCTGTTCTATTTTTGTATTTATATAATTTAATTTAAGATTACTTAAATCTTTATTTATTCTTGAAATGTTTATTTTTTGATTTGTTTTTAATCTTTTCCCTTTATTTGCGCCTATAATTGCTTTTGTATTAGTTGAACAACTCCTCCATTGATACTCTAAATCAAATTCTCCACTAATAGCAAGATAGCCATAAACAGATTTATTAGTTGATAAGATATCTAATTCATCACCACTTTCTAAAGTAAAACAATTATAACATTCACCTTTAATATGATTTTGATTTTTCTTTATTTTAAAATTCACATCACCTGTAATAACAGCGCTTATTTTTTCTCCAAAGTATTTTAACAATGGTCCTTGGTAGGCAAATTCTATAACTTGCATATTAATTTCATTTCCTGCAATTTTATTAGCTAATAAAAAATTTCTGTTATCCATTGCGCCACTAATTGGAATTCCGATATGGTTAAGATTTTTTCGACCACTATCTTGAAAAGTAGAATTGATTCCAGATCTAATAATATGTAAATAATTTTTATCCATAAAGTTTTTTGTATTCATCGATTGTTATTCTTTCAAATACAACTGTATCTCCAGGACTTATTAAATTAGGTTTATTCTCTTTAGAACTATCAAAAATATTAAATGGTGTATTACCAATAATATTCCAACCTCCTGGACTTTCTGAGCTATAAATATTTGTAAATTGTTCTGTAATGCCAATAGATCCTTTAGGCACTTTTACTCTTGGTGTTTCAAGACGTTTCAATCTAATTTTTTCATCTAAATCTCCTAAAAAAGGCATTCCAGCAATAAAACCTGTCATGTAGCAAAAATATTCATTATTAAAAAAGTTTTCATAAATTTTTTCACGGTCTAATTTTAATTTTTCACTTAATCTTTTTATATCTAGTGAAAAATTTTCTTCACAACAAACAGGTATCTTTATTTTTTCTTTGGATAAATTTTCAAATAAATCTATTTCAACATTTTCGATTTTATTTTTAAGACTTTTGTAATCGGTTTTATTAAGATCAAATGATATAATCAACTTATTATAAGATGGTGTTAAATTATTTATGCCATCAATTTTTGTCTTCTGAAGACTTTTAAAGTACTTTATTACCATTGAGTTGGTATCTTTATTTACCTCTTTACCAAAGTCACAATATAATCCTGCGTCACCAAGATTTGATATATTTTTAATCATGCCATGTTATACTTAACTATTATGAGTATTGAAATTAATATAAACTGTGATTTAGGTGAAAAATCAAAACATCATTCAAATAAAAACGACCCAGATTTATTAGAAATAGTAAATTCAGCTAATGTTGCTTGTGGTTATCATGCAGGAGATGAGGAAACAATGAGTCAGGTAATAGAAATTTCAAAAAAAAATGGTGTAAGCATTGGTGCTCATCCATCATTTAACGATCCCGAAAACTTTGGAAGAGAGAGAATAAATTTATCTTCCTCTGAAATAAAAAAATTGATTATTGATCAATATGAAATTCTACAAAATATTGCAACAAATTATGGTGAAAATGTTACACACATAAAACCCCATGGTGCATTAAATAATATGGCATGTGAAGATATTGAATTATCTAATATACTTGCAAAAACAATTAAAGAAATAAACAAAGAGATAATTTATTTAGTACCAACAGGGTCTAAAATGGAAATAGCAGCAAAAAAACAAGATATGAGAATAGCTTGTGAAATATTTGCAGATAGAAATTATGAAGATGATGGAAATTTAGTTTCAAGAAAAAAATCCAATGCCCTAATTACTGATCCAAATGAAGCAAAAAGACACGTTTTAACCATGATTAAAAATCAGGCACTTAATTGTCACAGTGGAAAAAAAATTCCTTGTGAAATAGACTCTATATGCATACATGGCGATAATATAAGTTCATTAAATACGGCTAAATCGTTAAAAAAACATTTACTAGATAATGGACTTTTGCTTAAACCTTTAAATAAAATGGAGAAATTTTTATAATGTCAAATAAAATAATTTTAATAATATTTTTTATCTTTTCTTTTTCTTCAAATTCATTTTCCGCAGGTTCAAGTGGTGGGGACTCCTCCTCAACTAAAACAGATTACGATAAAGCTGTAACATTTGTTAAATCAGCAAAAAAATTTGAAAAAAAAGGTAAACTAGAAAAAGCAAAAAAAAACTATTCTAAAGCTCAACAACTTTTACTTAAGTATAATAAAAAAAAGCCAAATAATCCTGATACGTTAAATTATCTTGGATTTACAACAAGAAAACTTGGTGATTATGAAAATGGTGAAAAATATTATCTTCAAGGGTTAGCTATAGACCCAAACCATATCGGTATAAATGAATATCTTGGAGAATTATACGTTGCCACTAAAAGACATAATTTGGCTGTCCAAAGATTAGAGGTTCTGAAAAATTGTAATTGTAAAGAATATGATGAACTTAAGGATATAATTGAAGGAAAAAAAGTTTCAAAATATTAATTTATATTTTGAACCATTTTTTCTGGCATCCAAAGAGCAATTTCAGGGAATATAACTACTAATATTACCGCAACTACCATTAACAAAAATAATGGGAAAGCACTTTTAGCGATAAAACCCATGTCTTTATTTGCCATACCTTGTAGTACAAATAGATTAAATCCAACAGGTGGGGTTATCTGAGCCATTTCTACAACGATTACTAAAAAAATTCCAAACCATATCATGTCAAATCCAGCTTGCCTTATCATTGGTTCAATTATTGCCATAGTGAGAACTACAGCTGAAATACCGTCTAAAAACATTCCTAAAATTATATAAAAAATCATTAGGACAAATATTAAAACATAAGGAGAAAGACTCATATTATTTATCCAGATTGCTAAATTCCTCGGCAAGCCAGTAAAGCCCATAGCCAGAGATAAAAATGTTGATCCAGCTAAAATAAAAGCAATCATACAAGAAGTTTTAGTGGCTCCAAGTAATGACTCCTTAAAATTCTTATAATTAAGACTTTTTTGAAAAAAAGAGAGTATCAATGCTCCAATAACACCTAGAGCAGCAGCCTCAGTTGCAGTTGCAATTCCAGCATAAATAGATCCAATAACTCCTATAATTAAAAAAATAACAGGTAATAATTGTCTAGATCTTTTAAGTTTTTCGATGAAACTATACTCATCATCTAATTTAGGCATTTCATTTTTATGGATTAAAGACCAAAAAATTACATATGACATAAATATAATAGCAATCATTATTCCTGGTATAATTCCGGCAATAAATAGTTTAGCAATAGACTCCTGAACTGTTACTCCATAAATAATTAAGATAATTGATGGTGGAATTAGAAGACCTAAAGTACCTGATCCAGCTAAAGTGCCAAGTAAAATTTTTTCTGGGTAATTTCTTTTACGCAGCTCAGGGATAGACATTTTACCGACTGTAGCAACCGTCGCTGCAGATGAACCTGAAATTGCCGCAAAAAGAGCACATCCTACCACGTTTACATGAACTAAACCGCCAGGTAGTTTTTGCATCCAAGGTGATAATCCTTTAAATAAGTTTTCAGACAGTTGGGTTCTAAACAGTATTTCTCCCATCCACACAAACAATGGTAAGGCTGTTAGTGTCCACGACGAAGAAGTTCCCCATATAGTAGTTGCCATAGCGTCACCAACTGGTCTTGAGGTAAAAATCATCATACCTAATGCTGAAACACCAATCATGCTTATGGCTACCCAAATGCCAGAGCCAAGAAAAAATAGTAAGATGCTTATAAAAAAAATTATCAAAAAAATTTCAGTCATTTTTACAAATTATCTTTTTTATAAATTGATGTAATATACATACGAAAAATAAAGAAGATCCTAAAGCTACACTAGTCTGAGGAATCCAAATTAAGATCTCATCGGCTCCTTCACTGCGTTCTTTAAATTGAAATGAAATAATAAGCATCTTAATAAAATAAAAAGCTAAATATCCGGAAAAAAAACTTGTTATTAAAAAACACCAAATTTCCAAAAAATATCTATTTATACCTTTTGCTTTTTCTAAAAATAGAGTTATTCTGATATGACTCCCCTCAACAAAAGTATAGGATAAAGCAAAAAAAGATGCGGATGCCATACAGTAACCTGAATATTCCGCTAATCCTCTTATATAAAAATTAAAAATTCTTGAACTTATTCCAATAAGAATAAAAATTGCTACCATTATTAAAAAAAAAGCAGCTATGAAACCAGAAATCTTATAGGTTTTATTTAAACTTTTATCTAATAAGTTTAACATGATAAGTAAAAGGCTATCTTAAATTAAGTAAGATAGCCTTTTATAAAAGATTAATATTTGAATGCTGATAATACAGATGCACCTCTTGAGCCAGCTTTAGATGTCCATTCTTTTGCCATGGTCGCTCCAACTTTTTCAAAATGTGACCTTAGAGTAGAATTTACTTTACCGACAACCATACCTGCAGCAGCTAAAGCCTTCTTATCCGCAACATTTCCTTGTTTCGATAACTGCCAACCTTTTCTCTCAGCTAGAGCAGCTTCTTTCATTACAAGTTCCTGTGTTTCTTTATCTAGGCTATTCCAAGACTTTTTATTTACAATTACCATATTTTTAGGAAACCAAGCAGCAATATCATAAAAATATTTCACACCATTTTCCCAAATCTTTTTATTTTTACCTGTTGTAGGAGACGTGATCATACTTTCAACTGCACCTGTTGAAAATGCTTGGCTTATTTCCGCAGCCTCTATTTTTGTAGGGGCCATACCTGTCAATTCTGCAATTCTAATTGTAGCAGAGTTGTAAGCTCTAAATTTTAAACCTTTTAAATCAGAAACAGAATTTATTTCTTTTTTGCTGTACAAACCTTGAGCTGGCCAAGGAACTGCATATAAAAAAATAAGTCCTTTAGAATCTAAACTCTTAACAATTTCAGGTTTTGAAGCCTTATATAACTTCATCGCATCTGAATAAGATGTTGCAAGAAAGGGTTGTGAATCTACCTCAAGTAAAGGATCTTCTTTACCTAAGGCGGACATAAATCTTTCACCAATTTGAGCCTGTCCTGTTCTCACTGCTCTAAATATTTCTCCCCCTTTAAACAAAGATCCTCCTGGATGAGTGACAATAGTTAGTTTTCCACCACTCTTTTTTGAAACATTGTTAGCAAATTCAGTAGCGTTTGCAGAATGAAAGTTTCCAGCTCCATAAGCAAGCGCCATGTCCCATTTTTCTGCAATAGCAATATTAATTGACAAAATCAATGATGCTAAAACAGTGAATAAATATTTTATTAATTTCATTAATCCTCCATTTTTTTTTAAATCATTTCATTATGTATTCTAATTTTAATCAATAAAAAAATTTACTACTTTTAATTGAATTATCTATTTTTTTAATTAAAATATTATTATTTTGTTAGAAGAAACACTCATATTAGTTCAAATTATATTTATTGATATAATTCTTGCTGCTGACAACGCTATAATCATAGGTCTGATTGCTGCAAATTTTGTACCAAAAAATAGAAGACAGATAATTCTTTGGGGCGTTGCTGGAGCTCTAGTGTTTAAAATAATCTTTGCCTTATTTGCTACTTATTTATTTAAGTTTTATTTCATAAAGATTATAGGAGGGTTATTATTAATCTGGATTGTTAATGACTTAAGAAAAGATTTATTTGAAATAAAAAAAATTAAGTCACCTACAAAAAAATCAAAAGAACCTTCTTTTATAAGAAGTATATACAAAGTTCTTTTTGCAGATATTACTATAAGTTTTGATAATGTAATTGGTGTTGTTGGTGCATCAAAGGGACATTTTGGTTTTATGATATTTGGTTTAGTACTATCTGTAATTCTAACTGGAGCACTTGCGACAGTATTGGCAAATTATATTCAAAAACACCTTTGGATCGCTTATATTGGTTTAGGTTTTATTCTATTGGTAGCCATTCAATTAGTAATTGGAGGTTTGGTAGACCTGGATATCTTGTCAATAAATGAAAACTTTAAAAAATATTTTTAATAAGAATATTTTTTTGTTGGATACTTTTGTGATTTAACTTCTTTTTTAAACCTTAGAACTGAAGAATTAATTATTTTTTTTATATTAACATATTTTTTTACAAATCTAATCTTTGCATTGGTCAAACCTAATATATCATCCGTAACCAAGACTTGACCATCACAATAAACAGAGGCTCCAATTCCAATAGTTGGTATTTTTATAGAACTAGAAATTTCTTTTGAGATATTGCCATATATGCACTCTAAAACTATTCCAAAAGCACCACTCTTCTCTAACGCTTTTGCATCTTTAAATAATCTGTTTTTTTCTTTTTCAGATTTTCCAACTGATTTGAATTTTCCTTTCATGGTTTGAGGAGTAACTCCAATATGACCTAAAACTGGAATCTTATTTTTCACCAAATGATTAACTATATTTTTAACTCTTGTTCCCCCTTCTATCTTAACTGCATCACATTTAGTTTCTTTAATTGCTCTCTTTGAATTTTTTAAAGCTTCTTTTTTATTTCTGTATGTGTTGTATGGAAGATCAATTACTAAAAGGCTTTTTTTAACTCCCATTCTAACACTTTTTGTATGATCTAACATCATTCTAAGATCTACTTTTCTAGTAGTATCAAAATTATAAAGTACTGAGCCCAGTGAATCTCCAACCAAGACTATATCCACATGCTTATCTAATATCTCAGCTATATTTTTTGAATAAGCAGTAAGACAAACAATCTTTGATTTATTTTTTTTTTTAATAATTTTTTTTATTTTATTAATCATTATTCTAGTTCTATTGTACTTGGCGGTTTTGATGTTATATCGTAAACTACCCTATTGATACCTTTTATATTATTAATTATCTTATTTGAGACAAACTGCATAAAACTTTTAGAAAAATTATAAGTATCAGCCGTCATTCCATCCTCTGATGTTATTGCTCTTAATAAACATATATATTCATAAGTTCTATTATCACCCATTACACCAACAGTTTTTACTGGAAGTAAAGCAGCATATGCTTGCCATATCTTAGCGTATAGATTTTGTTCCTTTAGTGTATTAATAAAAATATAATCAGCATCTTTCAAAATTTTTATTTTATCTTTTGTTATTTCCCCAGGCATCCTTATTGCTAAACCTGGTCCTGGGAAAGGGTGTCTTAACACGATTTCCTTTGATAATTTAAGTTCTAATCCTAGTTTTCTTACCTCATCTTTAAATAGTAATCTTAAAGGTTCTATCAACTTTAATTTCATCTTTTTTGGTAGACCACCAACATTATGATGAGATTTTATTTTTGAAGTTTGACTTCCAGTAACTGACTTGCTCTCAATTAAATCTGGATAAAGAGTTCCTTGAGCTAAGTATTTTACGTTTTTTATCTTTTTAGCGTAGTTTTCAAAAATTTTAATAAATAAATTTCCTATTATCTTTCTTTTTTTTTCTGGGTCTGAAATTCTTTTAAGTTTATTTAGAAATAAATTTTTCGCATCCACATAAATTATATTGATTTTAAATTTTTCTTTAAATGTTTTAATAACCTGTTTTTCCTCATTTTTTCTTAATAGACCATTATTGACAAAAACACAGGTTAGTTGGTTGCCAATCGCATTATGCAATAATTTTGCAACAACACTACTATCAACACCTCCAGATAATGCACAAATTACTTTTGAATTTCCAACTTCATTTTTTATATTTCTAATTAGCAGTTTTTTCTGATTTTTTGATAACCAGTTTTTCTTCATCTCACATATAGAAAAAACAAAATTTTTTAAAATTATTTTCCCTTTTTTGGTGTGGGTTACCTCTGGATGAAATTGAATTCCATAAAAGTTTTTTGATAAATTTTCTACAATAGAAAATTTAGATGTTTCAGTTTTTGCAATAACTTTAAATCCTTTAGCTAACTTTGTTACCTCATCAGCATGACTCATCCAGACATTATTTGATCCATCTTTATTAAAAAAGTTTTTGGTTAACTTACTTTTATTTAATCTTCTCAATTTTGCTAAACCAAATTCTCTATTTTTAGCTTTTTTGACCTTTCCACCTAATTCTTTTGATATGACTTGATGACCAAAACAAATTCCTAAAATTGGTTTTTTCCATTTAAAAATTTTATTGTTAAACTTTACTTTTTTTGATTGATAAACATTTAAAGGTCCGCCTGATAAAATTATTCCTTTAATTTGTGAGTTTTCAAATTTTGAATTTAATTTTTTGTGACTAATGATCTCCGAAAAAACTCCTAATTCTCTTATCCTTCTTGCTATAAGTTGTGTAAACTGAGATCCAAAATCTATTATTAAGATTTTGTTTAAGTTTTGATCAAGACTCATTATTAATTGGTTCTAAATTTGAAAGCTTTTCTAAGATATCTTTGTTTTCATCACACAATTTTTTACATACCTTTTCAAAAGTTTTTGATAATTTTTTTACTTTAGAATAATTTGATTTTTCTAAAGCTATTTTGATAGACATTAAAATTGCTTCTTCATTATCTGGCTCGATTAATAAAGTTGTCTCTAGGTTTTTTTCTTCATTAATTTGATCCTCTTCTATATTATAAATTTTAGCTAAATATAAATAAGAATTTGAGTCTTTTGGATTAAAAACAATACTTCTTTCAAACATAAATCGCGCGTCTTCATACTTTTTATTTTTGTAAAACTCTAAACCCTTATTAAAGAAATTTTCACTTGCTAATGCATTACTAAAAATTATTTTTATAAAAAAAAAGAGGAATAAAAATTTTTTAAGTTTATTCATTAATATTTACTTTCATTTTTAATTATATCTACATTATGAACCATGCTCTCATAAAATCCAGCTTTTGTAATTTTTACAAATTTAGGTTGATGCCTTAGATATTTTATTTGAGATGAGCCAAGATATCCCATGGATGATCTTAGACCACCGATTAATTTAAAGATTATATCTTTCACATTACCCTTGTATTTTGAAAAACCTTCTACACCTTCAGGAACATATTTTGAATTGTCTTTTTGTTTAGATTGAAAATACCTATCTGCTGAACCTTTATTCATTGCCCCTACAGATCCCATTCCTCTAAAGCTTTTGAATAATTTACCATTTCTTTTTATTAATTTACCAGGTGTTTCATCGGTACCAGCAAATAGAGATCCTATCATCACAGCATCAGCTCCAGCAGCAAAAGCCTTTGCAAGATCACCAGAATACTTAATACCACCATCTGAAATAATTTTAACTTTTTTATTTTTTATACCATTTCTGACATTAAGAATTGCACTTAATTGAGGAACTCCAATACCGGCTACTAATCGCGTTGTACAAATTGAACCTGGTCCTATTCCCACTTTAATCACATCTACTCCCAATTTAAGTAAAAATTTTGCAGCCTCTGGTGTTGCAATATTACCAGCACACAAAGCGGTATTCTGATTTTTATTTTTTTTAATAAACTTTATTATTTCTGAAACTTTTTTAGTATGTCCATGCGCTGTATCTACAACTATCATATCAATTTTTTCTTTTAAAATAGCTTCAGCTCTTTTAAATTCACTAGGTCCTGCTCCTACTGCAGCACCAACTAACAATTTTTTTTCTTTTACTTTTCTAATTTCTGAAATTTGTTTTTTAATTTCTAAATTTCTATGAATAATTCCTAATCCACCAGTTTTTGCTATTGCGATAGCCATTTTACTTTCTGTGACAGTATCCATTGCTGAAGAAAGAAGAGGAATATTTAATTTTAATGTTTTTGTTAATTTAATACTAGTATCTACCTCAGAAGGCAATATTTCTGAGTATTTCGGAACTAACGTTACATCATCAAAGGTGAGTGCTTCTTTTATAGGAACCATAATCTTTTATATACGATTCCTTTAAAATTTAAAGAAACTATCTAAGTTTTTTGCAAATTATAAAACTTTCTTTAGAATCTTTTCTACTAGACTTTGGTTTAAAAACCTTTACTTCTTTAAAAATCTCTTTTCCGAGTGCGACAATTTCATTAAACGTACTTCCCATAAATATTTTTGATACAAAAACTCCATTTTTTGACAAAACATCCTTAGAAAAAATCATAGCTTCCTTACATAGCTCACCCGTTTGAATAGAATCTACATTTTTTATTCCAGTTGTATTGACTGCCATATCAGAAATTACAATATCTAAACAAGTGTTTATATGTTTTTTTATTAAATCCTTAACACTCATCTCTGTAAAATCTCCTTTAATTTGAGTAGTATTCTTTATTTTTTCCATTTCTTTAAGATCAACAGAGATTATTTTTCCATTTCTTACAACTTTTGCGGCATATTGAGACCAACTTCCAGGAGCTGCCCCAATGTCTATTATACTTTTTCCATTTTTAAAGATCTTAAATTTCTCATCAATTTCAATTAACTTATAAACAGATCTTGCTCTATAACCATCTACTTTGGATTGACGTACATAAGTATCCCGTCTCTGTTTATTAACCCAATTTTTTGAAATTTTATTTTTTTTCAATTAAGTATTATATCTTAAACTTTTTGTAATTTTTTTATTATCTAAGGTTTGAATTTCAATCTTTATACTTTTATCAACTCTCATATCTTTTCCATCTTTCCAAATACCTGCAGCAAGATGCATAATTCCTATTTTATAATTTGGTAAATATGGCTCAACAAATGTTTGATTAAGTTCATCAAACTTTGGCAATAAATTACTTGTTAACCAATTGCAGTTTAACGGTAAAAATTCAGTTTCTAAATCATCAATATATACCGATATATTAATCGCCAATCCCTCAGATCCAAAAATATTACCTGCTTTTAAAGTTTTAGATAAATTATTTTGCCAAATTTCCCATGCCCTAGAGTTCTTTTCCAAAGAAAATACTCCAATATTTATATGTGGTGCAAAAGCAAGTTTTCTAGCTTTTGCATAACCAATATTTGATTTAATTGCATGTTTAAAATTTTGAGACTTTATAATAGCTATTTTACCAAACAACCAATTTACTTTTGAGGTTATTTTATATCCGGGGCCTATTGTTTGAGTAATTCCGAGTTTTCCACCTTCACTAGCCTTAAAATATAGCTCCACACTATTCCAGTCATTTACCCATGCATCACAGTCTATCCAAAGGTATTTTTCATAACTTGGAAAATATTTTGGTAAAAAAGCCCTAGAGACCTGACTTTTTAGCCATTCTTTGCCTTTTACTTTAAATTCAGGAACTTCAATGTCCCATTCAGCAGATTCAATTTTATCAACTTTTTTTAATAATATCTCTTTTTGATCGTGAGTTAATCCTGCATCTAAAATACAAATTGCAATATTTTCGCTCTCTTTAAATCTTTTTATTGAATCAATTAGTTCCTCTAGAAGTGGAAAATAATTACTATCAGCTAATGAGACAATTGCATTTTTTTTCATTAAAGTACGTCTTCAAGATCATCATCGTCTTGAATTTTGTCATTTTCATGATGTTTTTTAATTTTTTGAAAATGGACATAACTTACTGGTAATAATAACAAATATACTGCAGCGCTTATTGCTATCACGTTGAATGTATAAATTAATAAAAGACCAAAAAATAAAACTATTCCAAATAACAAAAAAATAGTTGTTTTTCTTGGAATAACAATTTTTTTGAAAGAATAACTCGGAAATTTACTTATGAGCAAAAATGAAGTAATTATAAAAAATAAAGGTGTAATCACATCATAGTTTAAATTAATAAAATCAAACCCACTTATACTAAATATTAGTGGTGTAAGAACCAAGATCCCTCCAGCAGGTGAAGGTACCCCTTCAAAAAAATTATCTTTCCAAGAGGGTTCTTGATTTGAATTTACATTAAATCTCGCTAATCTTAGTGCAACACAAATTACATATATTAAACATAACAGCCAACCAAATCTTCCTAAAGTATTTAATTTCCAAAAATACATTATAAATGCAGGCGCCACACCAAAGCTTATCATATCAGTTAAAGAGTCTAATTCTTTTCCAACTTTTGATGTTCCTTTTATTAATCTTGCAATTCTTCCATCTAGACCATCAATTAAAGCTGCAAAGATTATTGCTATAATTGCAAATTCATATTTTTCATCTAATGCAAATCTAATTGATGTAAGACCTATACAGACCCCAATTAAAGTAAGCATATTTGGTAGGATCATTCTTGCATTCTTATTATCCGCTACAATTTTTAAATTATTTTTTTTAGGTTCCATCTTATTTTTTAGCTAGCAATGTTTCACCTGAGATGGCTTTTTGACCAATCTTTACTAATGGTTCATAATTTTCATAATACACATCTGCTCGACTACCAAATCTAATCATACCAAGTCTATCACCTTGGTTGACCTCTTGATCTTTATTTGACTCACAAACTATTCTTCGAGCTACTAGACCAGCAATTTGAACTACAATTATATCATTATTATGAGAATCTTTAATTTTAAAATAGTTTCTTTCATTTTCCTCACTTGCTTTATCTAATGATGCATTGAAAAACTTTCCTGGCTTATATAAAATTTCTTCTATCTTACCACTACAAGGAGTTCGATTTACGTGGCAATCAAAAACATTCATAAAAACACTTATCTTTTTGAATCTTTTATTTTCTAAACTAAGTTCTTTTGGACCATCTACTTCTTCAACTTTAATAATCTCTCCATCAGCAGGACTTACAAGATAGTTATTATCATTAATTATTACTCTTTCGGGATCTCTAAAAAAATAGTAAACCCAAATAGTTAAAACAAAACCAATTAAGCCTAAGAAATCACTAAAACTATAAAATATAATAGTAATTATTCCTGCAATTACTAAAAACTTATATCCTTCAGCGTGAATTTTTGGAAATATTTTACTAAACATATTCTTCTATTTGATAATTTTTAATTAATATGTATATAAAATCGCAAAATTCAATTATTAAGATAAATATATTTAGTGAGTAAAATAAGCGTTAAAAACCCAATTGTAGAGTTAGACGGTGATGAAATGACCAGAATAATCTGGGAATTTATCAAAAAAAAATTAATCCTTCCTTATCTTGATATCGGTATCGAATATTACGATTTAGGCATGAAAAGCAGAGATGATACTGATGATCAGATCACAATAGACTCTGCTAATGCAATTAAGAAAATTGGCGTAGGTATAAAATGTGCAACCATCACGCCTGATGAAGCACGAGTTGAAGAATTTAATTTAAAAAAAATGTGGAGATCACCAAATGGAACAATAAGAAATATTATTGGTGGAACTGTTTTTAGAGAACCCATAATTTGTTCTAATATTCCTAAATTAGTACCTTCATGGTCAGATCCAGTAGTAATTGGCAGACATGCTTTTGGCGATCAATATAGAGCAACCGATTTTAAAGTTCCAGGCAAAGGAAAGATGGAAGTTAAGTGGACATCAGAAGACGGTAAAGATGAAATTAAATACGAAGTATTTAATTTTACTGGACCAGGAGTAGCCCTTTCTATGTATAACTTAGATAAATCCATCGAAGACTTTGCTAGATCTTGCTTTAGCTACGGTCTTATAAAAAAGTGGCCAGTATATCTTTCAACAAAAAATACAATCCTTAAGAAGTACGATGGACGTTTTAAAGATATATTTGAAGATGTGTTTAATAAAGAATTTAAAGCAAAATTTGATAAGGAAAAAATTACTTATGAACATAGACTAATTGACGACATGGTTGCATGTGCAATGAAATGGAGTGGAAAATATATTTGGGCTTGTAAAAACTACGATGGTGATGTTCAGTCTGATACAATGGCACAGGGTTACGGCTCTTTAGGTTTAATGACAAGTACACTCTTAACTCCTGATGGAAAAATTATGGAGGCTGAGGCAGCTCATGGAACAGTTACAAGACATTATAGAATGCATCAGCAAGGAAAAGAAACTTCAACTAATCCTATCGCCTCGATTTTTGCCTGGACAAGAGGTTTAGCTCACCGAGGTAAATTAGACGGAAATGATGATCTTATAAAGTTTGCTAATACAATTGAGCAAGTTTGTATTGATTGTGTCGAAAGCGGTTCTATGACCAAAGATCTAGCTATATTAGTTGGGCCATCAAGTAAGTACTTAACTACAAATCAATTTCTAGATGAAATTGATAATAATTTAAAAAAGAAATTAAATTAGCGACTTAATTTTTTCAAAAGCTTCATCAATCTTGCTCTTATCTTGACCCCCTGCTTGAGCAAAATCTTTTCTACCACCACCACCTTTTCCACCAATTATCTCTGATCCTAATTTTGCAAATTTTACTGCATCATATTTATCAACTAATTTATCAGTAATACCAACTGCCAAGCCAACCTTATCTTCACTGCTTGCAAAAACAATTACAATACCATTGCCTAATTCTTTTTTACCATTGTCAACTAATTTTCTTAAATCTTTAGGAGGTAAATCTTGCACTTTTTGAAATCTAACTTTTATATTATTTATCTTATCATCTTTAATAATATTTTTAGTTTTGTCTTGAAGAACTGAACTAACATTTAGTTGTTCAAGTTGTCTTGAAAGATTTTTTATAATTTCTTTTAAATCTTTATTATCAACATTTGGTTTGCCTCCAAGTTTAATAATTTGCGATGACAAATCTTTAATCGTTTCTTCATCTTTTTGAGTAGATAAAGTTGATAATTTTTCTTTATTCTTAATAAAATCCTCAAGTTGTTTATCTCTTAAAGCTTCAACTCTTCTAACACCCGCAGCAATAGATGATTGGCTTACAGTTTTAAATTTTCCAATATCACCGGTATTTTTGACATGTGTTCCTCCACATAATTCTGTTGAAAAGTATGCTTCTTTTTCCTTTCCCATAGATACAACACGAACTTCTTCTCCATATTTTTCGCCAAAAAAAGCTAGCGCTCCTTTTTCGATTGCAGCTTTTGGTGTCATAATTCTCGTGGTTACTTCAGAACTATTTGAAACATATTCATTAACTAATTTATCGATAGTTTCTAACTCTTCATCAGTAATTGGTTTCATATGACTAAAGTCAAATCTTAATCTATCTGGAGCAACTAATGATCCTTTTTGCATAACATGTTTACCTAAAGTTCTTCTTAATGACTCGTGGAGTAAGTGTGTAGCAGAATGATAAGCTTTTAGATTATCTCTTCTCTCTACATCTATTTTCATTTCAACTACATCATTGATTTTTATTTCTCCAGTTTTCAAAGATCCATAATGAACAAATAAGTCTCCAAGTTTTTTTTGTGTATCTTCTACTTCAAAAACAGAATTACCAGAAACAATTGTACCTTTGTCTCCAAGTTGTCCTCCTGACTCTCCATAAAACGGGGTTTGATTGGTAATGATCATTCCTTCTTCACCAGAAGATAAAGATTTTGTTTCTTTGTTATCTTTAATTAAGTTTAACACAACACCCTCAGACTGATTAGACTCGTAACCTAAAAATTCTGTTGGACCTGTTTTATCTTTTATTGAAAACCAAATTGCTTCCTCAGAACTATCCCCAGAACCTTTCCAATTCTTTTTTGCAAGCTCTTTGCTTTTTTTCATTAATTCATCAAATTTCTGATGATCAACTTTTAAAGATTTATTCTTTAGAATGTCTTCAGTAAGATCTAATGGAAAACCATAGGTGTCATATAATTTGAAAGCGACATCCCCAGGTAAAACTTTGTCTATTTTTGCAATTTCATCATTTAAAATTTTGATACCTCTATCTAGTAAAACTAAAAATTTTTCTTCCTCCATCCTTAAAGTTTCCTTGATCAAAGATTGAGACCTTTCAAGCTCTGGATAATTCCCTGACATCTCATTTTTTAATGAGTCAAAAATTTTATAAAAAATTGGTTCTTTAGATCCTAACAAATGGGAATGTCTCATTCCTCTTCTCATAATTCTTCTTAGAACATATCCGCGACCTTCATTTGATGGTAAAACTCCTTCAGCCAAAAGAAATGAGCTTGCTCTTAAGTGATCAGCAATTACTCTAAAACTTGATATATTTTTATCTTCTTGTTTGACTTTTGTTGCATCAGATATTGAGCTAATTAATTTCTTAAAATGATCAGTTTGATAGTTATCATGTGTGCCTTGTAAAAGAGCTGCAATTCTCTCTAATCCCATCCCTGTATCAACAGATGGTTTTGGCAAATCTATTCTTTTTTCTTTTGAGACTTGCTCATACTGCATAAAGACTAAGTTCCAAATTTCAATAAAACGATCTCCATCTTGATCTTTGGTTCCGGGCAGTCCACCTTTTAAGTGATCACCGTGATCATAAAATATTTCTGAGCAAGGGCCACAAGGGCCAGTTTCACCCATTGACCAGAAGTTATCCGATGTTGCAATTCTAATTATTCTGTCATCACTAAAACCCGCTATTTTTTTCCAGAAATTAAAAGCCTCATCATCTTCATTAAAAACAGTTACATAAAGCCTATTTTTATCTAAACCAAAATCTTTGGTGATTAAATTCCATGCAAGTTCAATTCCTCTTTCTTTAAAATAATCTCCAAAAGAAAAGTTTCCCAACATTTCAAAGAAAGTATGATGTCTTGGTGTATAACCGACATTTTCTAAATCATTATGTTTACCACCTGCTCTAACACATTTTTGTGAGGTAGTAGCTCTTTGATAATCTCTTTTCTCTAAACCAGTAAACACATTTTTAAACTGAACCATCCCTGAATTGGCAAACATTAAGGTTGGATCGTTATTTGGGACCAAATTGCTAGATTCAACAATCTTATGATCATTTTTTTCGAAGTATTTAAGAAACGTACTTCTTATCTCATTTAATGATTTGTCCGCCATATTTTTAAAATACAGTTTTTTTGTTCTATGTCTAGATAACGATAAGGGGGAAAGGCGCTTATAATAAGCGCCTTTATAATTTAAAGATGACCTTTAATTCTAGTTCTTCTTTGTAGGAGCAGTCTCTTTTGCAGCCTCTTCTTTTTCAGCTACTTTCTTCTCCTTTTCAATTTTTTCAGGACTTAATGGATTTCCCTCAATTTTCTTTGAAATCACACCAGCTTTTTCCCTAATTGCCATTTCTATTTCTGCAGCAACTTTAGAGTTTTGCGCAAGATAAGTTTTTGCATTTTCTCTTCCTTGACCTATCTTCTCACCTTTGTAAGCATACCAAGCTCCTGATTTTTCAATGATATCAGCTTTAGCGCCTAGATCGACTAGCTCACCCATTTTGCTGATACCTCTCCCATACATCAAATCAAACTCGACAACTTTAAACGGTGGAGCAACTTTATTTTTAACCACTTTAACTCTTGTGGTATTTCCAATAATTTCATCTTTATCTTTGATGGCACCAATTCTTCTAATATCCATTCTTACAGATGAGTAGAACTTAAGTGCGTTACCACCTGATGTTGTCTCAGGACTTCCAAACATAACTCCAATTTTCATTCTGATTTGGTTTATGAAAATCATCATTGTATTAGTATTTGAAATTGAACCAGTTAGTTTTCTTAAAGCCTGACTCATTAATCTTGACTGAAGACCAACATGATGATCTCCCATTTCACCTTCAATTTCAGCCTTTGGCGTTAAAGCTGCAACTGAGTCAATTACGATAACTGAAATAGAGCCCGATTTTACAAGTGTATCTGCTATTTCTAAAGCTTGCTCGCCTGCATCTGGTTGTGAGATTAAAAGCTCTTCAGTATTTACTCCTAATTTTTTTGCGTACACTGGATCTAAAGCATGCTCGGCGTCAACAAATGCGCAAATTCCACCAGCTTTTTGAGCTTCGGCAACAACTTGTAATGCTAAAGTTGTTTTTCCTGAAGATTCTGGTCCATAAACTTCAACAATTCTCCCTTTTGGCAAACCACCTATTCCTAAAGCTAAATCCAAACTTAAAGAGCCTGTAGATATCGACTCGATATCCATAGCCCTTTTTTCACCCAGCTTCATAACTGAACCTTTTCCAAAGTTATCAGTTATTTGATTAATCGCTGCATCTAGCGCTTTATTCTTTTCTTTAATATCCATTTCTTGATTTTTAGTAGACTTAACTACCTTTAAGTTATTTTTTGTCATTTTTAGCCTTTTTTTTTAATTTTTTTAACACTCGAATCATAAAATAAATGTACACATTTTGTTCTCTTTAGCAAGATCTATTTATTTAGGAGTTAAAAAGACAGTAATTACTTAATTTTAAGATAATCGCTAGTCAGCAAACCTACTGATTTAAGAAGATTATATTGTGAGAGAATATAGTTTCTCTCAGAATCTACTAATGAAATTTGAGCATTGAGTAATAAAGAATTAGACTGAATTACTTCTAAAGTTGTCCTGTCAGAGCCACTATTATATTCTGCAACTATACCTTCATTTGCAATTTCAGCAGCATTAACTTGAGCTTTAACTGAATTCAATAAACTTTTATTTGACTCATAATTTGACCAAGCACTAGCAACATCTGTTTGATTTTTAGTGGTCATATTATCAAGGAGCAAATTTTTTTTTAATTCTAAACTTTTAGATTTATTTAGATTTGCGTAATTTTTTCCACCAGAGAAAAAAGGCCATGTAAGCGTTGCTTTGAGAGTTTCTTGATCTTTCTCTTTATATGTTGAGCTAAAATCATTAGTTTGAGATTTATCAATAGACAAAGTTGCTTTAGGAGCTAAGTCAGATCTAGCACTTGTAGTGTCTTTTTTTGATTGTTCATATTCTAATTTTGCAATTATTAGATCAGGATTATTTTTTTCAGATAAACCAATTGCCAGATTTAGTTCGATTGGCAACCTAACTTGAAATATTGAAGATTTATCTAGTAACTCTGGATCATTTAATTTTCCAATTATATTTTCGTAATTTAATATACTTGTCTGAAAATCATTTTCTGCTTGAATAAGTTTTGCTTGAGCTCCCGCTAATGAGGATTCTGACTGTGCAACGTCTGATAAGGAAATATTTCCTCTTTCACGCCTAATTCTATCTGTTTCTAGTTGTCTTTCTAATAAATTTACATTGGATGTATTTATTTTCAGCTTATCATTAGCAGCTAGAAGCCCTGTATAAGCCTCTATAGATTTGTATAAAATTTCTTGTTCTTTTTTTAATAATTTTGCTTTAGCTAATTCAATACCAATTTTACTTTTTTTTAATTCTGCTCCTCTTCCAAAATCAATTAATGTTTGAGTAATTGTAATTGATTGGATAGAGGGGTCAACGTCAGTAATGGTTGCATTAGATCCATCTCGATTAGTTAATTTTTCTGTATCCTCTCTACTTTTACTTCCACTCAAAGTAACTGTTGGAAAGTAAGAACCTCTAGAAATTTTTAATTCTTGCTCTGAAATATTTAAACTTTCCCTCTCTGCATTTAATTCTGGATTATTTTCGTAAGCCTTTTTTAGTGCTTCGACAAAAGTCTCGGTTTTAGCGCTAGATATTAAAAGAAAAAAACTTAAAAAAATAAATAAAATATTTTTCATCATCTTTTATATACAGCAGATTTTATCTGATGGTTACTGTTTAAATTGATAATAATTGATGCGTATTTAGGCGTATATCTAAACATGTTTTGGGAAATTCTTTGATACGTTTGCATAAAGCTTAATACGTCCTCTCTACTCATTATTTTTGTATTTAAATTTTTTTTGTTTTTAGTCCTAAGCTTTCTCTCTTGTTTTAATCTCCATTTTTGTAATAAATTAAAATTTTTTGCTTTTAAATAAATTAAACAATTTAATTGGGAATATAATTTTTTATACTTAGTTTTAAGTTGATCATTAACGTACTTTCTCCAAATAAATTTTTGGTCTTTGTTTTTTTCCATTTTGTTAATCGTTTTTTTTAATGTATTGTTTTTTTCAGATTTTGCACCAACACACCATCCTTCAAAAATAACAACATCTGGTCTTTTCTTTAAATCGTACCATTTTTTTTTATTAAACCTGTCGTCAATAGCTTTATTAAATGTCGGTAATTTCAATCTTTTGAATTTCTTACTTTTTGAATTTTTAAAGAAATTTAACATCATATTTATATCATGTGTTCCAGGAACTCCTCTTGTTAAAAGCATAGGATGAACTCTTTTAGATAAATTTATTCGTTCTTTTCTTGTTTTATAAAAGTCGTCTATAGAGATCCTAAAAACGTTTAATCTAAAGTATTTAGTTAAGATAATTCTAATTAAAGAGCTAATTGTAGTTTTTCCTGTACCTTGACCACCTGCTAAACCTACAAAATAAGGTCTTTTATTTTCAGATTTTTTACTGATCCAGAAACATAATGGAATTAAGAAAGACTTAATCATTCTTTCTTTGTTTTTAAATTTATCAGCTTTAGTTTCTTGAGATTTAATAAATTTAAAACAATCTTTTTTTACTCTTCTAAAACATAAATTAAATTGTTGCATGAAAATTATTTTTTATCTAATGGATGATTTTGACCATCGTTTACTGGAACTTCTTTCATATCAAAAGTATTTATTTCATCAATACAACCGACATTAAATCCTGTCATGGCTGGATTTATTCTTGGGTTATGATGAGTATAAATCCCACAGTCAGAACAAAAGTAATGTTTAGCAACTTTAGAATGAAATTGATAAAGTTTTAATTTATCTTCACCTTTTACAATTTTAAAATCTTCATTTTTTACCATCGACATAATTGCTCCTTTTCTTTTACAAATAGAACAATTACATTTAATTACTTTTGCTAAATCTCCATCTAAATTAATTTCAGCTTCTACAGCTCCACAATGACATATGAGTTTTTTCATATTATAAATTTATCCTATACATTACTTCATTTCTTTTTAACATTGGTAAAGTAAATGGTGAATTGTAAGATGCTCTTATTGGAGGGCTTAAAATTGTAATATTGTCTTGTTTAAGCAATTTTTCAAGTATGTCTTTGTTCTTTAAAAAATTTTTATCTGAAGATCTGCCTGAATATTCAATTACGGCATAATATCCACCCTCTATAGTTAAAATTTTAATATCTGAATTAGAAGGTTTGGGTGCATTATCTTTATTGAATTTTAAAGGTAGGTAAAATTGCATAGTCATATTTCCATTCTTAATCTCTTGAGTAACAGGGACTGTCATCTTAATTTCCTGATTTTTTTCATTGTTGCCTGAAATATAATTAAATAGTTTTCTAAAACCATTGCCCTCTATAGAATTTGTTTCAATAACTAACCGATCAGAATATTTTCTGATTTCATATTCCTTATTTTCTTTTACTACTTCATAATTTGCTTCTTCGTATGCCATAGCTTGAGAACTTAAAGTTAATATTGAAATTAAAATTACTAAAATTCTTTTCATTTGGTATTTAATTAAACTATCTCTGGTTGAAGTTATCCACAAGCATACAAAATATAGTTTTGATGTTCACGTTTTGATTCACTTTTGATTCAATTACGGACTCAAAATACAACTTCTTGCGTGCATTGTATAAATAGGCTATAAATTAGAACAAAACAAGAACATGAAACTAACTATTCCCTATTATCTGCATAAAGCTGGTGCTGGTTTCCCGTCACCTGCCACTGATTATATCGAAGAAGATATCGATCTGAACATGCATTTAATCAAAAATGTTCCAGCTACTTTCATCATCAGGGTTCAGGGCAAATCCATGGTCGATGTTGGAATTAATGACGGGGACTTATTAGTTGTCGATAAAAGCTTAAAACCAAAAAACTTTTCAACCGTTATTGCAAATGTTCATGATGAGCTTGTGGTTAAAACTTTAGTTCAAGAAAGAGATAAAAAATTTCTATCATCTGGCTCTAAGGATTTTTCAAATAGAATTTTAATTAACGAAGAAGAAGATGTTTTCATTTGGGGGGTTGTGACGTATGTCATCCATTCAACGTACTAAAAAAATAGGTTTAGTTGATTGTAATTCTTTCTATGTTTCATGTGAAAGATTATTCAATCCAAGAATAAGAAAAAAACCTGTGGTTGTATTATCTAATAATGATGGTTGTATTATTTCTAGATCCAATGAAGCAAAAGCATTAGGAATTAAAATGGGTGAACCTTATTTTAAAGCAAAAGATATTATCATTAAAAATAAAGTTGAAGTTTTTTCATCAAATTATTCTTTATATGGAGACTTGTCTAGAAGAGTAATGAGAACCCTTAAAAGATTTAATACAGAAATAGAAGTATACTCAATTGATGAAGCATTTATAGATTTATCAAATTTTCCAGATTCAGAAGTTGAAAAAGTTGGCAGAGAAATCAGGGAAACAGTTTTACAGTGGACCGGAATCCCGACTAGCATTGGAATTGCTAAAACTAAAACTTTAAGCAAGGTTGCAAATCATATTGCAAAGAAAAAACAGTCAGGTGTTACTAGTTTAATTGGTATCGAAAACTTAGATCCAATTTTGGAAAAAATTGAGATTAATGATGTTTGGGGAGTTGGTAGGCAACTTACAAAGTTTTATCAAAAAAACGGAATTTATAATGCTAAACAACTTAAAAATAAATCTAATACTTGGATTAAAAAATGCTCTAACGTCTTAAGTTCGAGGACTGCAATGGAACTTAGAGGTATTCCCTGTATAAATTTAGAAACTACACAAACAAAAAGAAAAAGTTGTGTGGTCTCAAGATCGTTTGGAAAAAGAATTGAAAAGTTTCAAGAATTAAAAGAAGCGGTTGCGAACTATTGTTTAAATGCATCTGAGAAAATTAGATCAGAATCTTTAGTTGCAAAAGCAATTACAGTTTTTGTAAGGACCAGTCCTTTTCAAAGAGATTACAGTTATTATTCAAATGCAAAAACAGTTGATTTTCCAATCGCAACAAATAATAGTATTGAGACTGTTAAAACTGCCATTTCAATTTTAGAAAGTATTTTCAAAAATGGTTGCCGGTATCAAAAAGCAGGTGTCATGCTTACAGGATTGCGTAATGATGACGGAAGGAAAAATTTATTTTCATCAGAAAAAGATGAAAAAATAAAAACCTTAATGAAATCAATCGATAATACTAATTATAGATATGGGCGATCAACATTAAGCTTAGCTAGTGCAGGTGTTCATAAAAAATGGAATATGCGAAGACAATACTCCTCTAAAATAGATACAGCTGATTTTTATTGTCTGCCAACAATTAGAGTTTAATCAATTTTATTATCCAGTATTTTTCATAGCAGCGGAAATACCTGCTATAGAGGTTAGCAAAGCATCCTCTAAATATTTTCTATTATTTTTATCTTTTTTCTTTTTTAATTTGTAAATAACTATTGGCTGAATAATATTTAAAACCTCGGAGTAAATATTTCTTGCTAATACCTTGGATCTAAATTCTTTTCTTATCTTCAAAATTTCCTTAGGAGTAATTCTTTTATTTAATTCCTTTATTGTATCAAATTGAAATCTCAGTTTTTGTCCAACTCTTTGAAGTTTTTTATCAGCGAGAAACTCCTCGTAAATTTTTGAAATTTCTGGATCAGCTTTAGAAATTACCATATCAAGCATATCAAGCATTGAATTAAAAAAAGGCCAATTTTTTTCCATATCATATAAAGTTTTTCTAAACTGTTTGATATAAGAGTATCTTAATGCTTCTGCACTTCCTAACCAGGCTGGAAGCATTAATCTGATCTGTGTCCATGCAAAAACCCACGGTATTGCTCTTAAACTTTTTATATTATCAACATTTTTTCTTTTTGATGGTCTTGAACCAATAGATAACTTTCCAAGTGCCTTATGAGGAGTGACAGTCCTAAAATACTCAATAAAATCTGAACTTTGATTAATGTTTTTTCTATATGAATTTTTTGAAATTTCAGACATTTTTTCAATTAAATTTCTCCAATTTTTTTTTGGAATTGGTGGAGGATTTAATGTGGCCTCTGTAACAGCACCAATGTAACTACATAAATTATAATTAGCTAAAGGCTCATAACCATACTTTTGTTGAATAACTTCTCCTTGATCAGTAATTCTTATATTGCCATTAACTGAATTAGGGGGTTGTGATCTTAAAGTAGCCTGTATCGGACCTCCTCCTCTACCAGCTGATCCCCCTCTGCCGTGAAAAAAAGTTACTTTTATCTTAAATTTTTTTGCTAGTCTTATTATTTGTTCTTGTGCTTTATATTGATGCCAACTAGCACATATTTTTCCAGCATCCTTACTTGAGTCTGAATATCCAATCATAACCTCCTGATTATGGTTAATCAGTCTTCTATACCATTTTTGTGAGAATAAAGTTTCCATTATGTATTTTGCATTAATAAGATCATCTAAAGTTTCAAATAAGGGAACTACTCTCAATTTGTTTTTAATATTTGCCTCTTTTTGCAAAAAAGATACTGATAAAATATCTGATGCAGATGTTGTCATTGAAATTACATATGCACCTAAACACTCCGATGGTTCATTAGATAAGGTTTTGAAGGTGGCCCAAACTTCTTTATTTTCTTTATTCTTAAATGAGAAATTTCTAATACTATTAGATTTAGAAGTTATCAATTTCTTTAAAAAATTTAATTTTTCTTTTTCAGTAAAATTTGAATAATCTTTTTTATACTTTGTTTTAACAAACTCAGATATTAATTGTTTATGTCTTGCAGATTCTTGCCTGATATCTAATCTCGCTAAATTAATCCCAAAACATTTAGCTCGCCTCATTAAATCCAACAATTCACCACTAGCAATGTTTTCATTTTGGTTTTGCTCTAAAGACTCTCTTACTACTCTTAGTGGTTTGAGAATTTCTTCTCGAGAACTTAATAGTTTTTTTTGATCTAATGTCTTGTTATGGACCAGATGTTGTTCGATAGCTCTGTGAGTAATTCTCATTTTATCCCTCAAAGGCCTTAGGAAAACTCTATAAGGCTCAAAAGATTGACCAACTTTATTTAAGATTTTTTTTGAGGCTTTTTTCATAGAATATGATCTTATAATTTTAGTAAGAGCTTTTTCATATAATTTAGCTGCTTCCCATCTAGAAAGTAAAATTACTTTTCTTGTGACATCTGAGGTAACATTAGGGTTACCGTCTCGATCACCACCCATCCATGAGCCAAATACAATAGGATTAAAATTTTTTGGTAAATTTTTACCCATATTTTTTAGAAATATAGAATTTAATTTTCTGTAAACTTTTGGAACAGTATCCCACAAACTATCTTCGATGATAGCCAATCCCCATCTCGCTTCATCAAATGGTGATGGTTTGAATCTCTTAAGATCATCCGTATTCCAAATAATTGTTAACTCATCATAAAGATTTTTGTCAAGAGCTTTTAATTTTGAAGGAAAATTTTTAAACAATTCCCGTTCTTCCAGTATCTCAATAATCTTGTGATATTTTTGAATTAAAGTTCTTCTTTTTACTTCTGTAGGATGAGCAGTCAAAACAATACCTATATTAAGATTTTTTGCTAAATCATAAATTTTATTATCTGAAAGATTTTTTTTTCTAAATAGGTCCTCAAAAATTTCCTCTATAAATAAATTTTTTTTATTCAATTTTTTCTTATTATTTTCATTTTCATTTATACTTCTAGAGGCATCAACTAGCTCAGCTAAATTTATAAAATTCATAAAATGTGAAAATGCTCGGGTTAATCTAAGAGTATTTTTAGAATCAAGCCTTTTTATTGTATTAATTACATCAGTATTTAATTTTTTTGAATTTGGATTGACTTTATTTGCTTTTGATAATTTTCTGACTTTTTCAACTAAACTAAAAAACTTTTGTCCCTCTTGTGCCTTTATCACATGTCCTAATATATTTCCTAAGTGTCTGACATCCTCTCTTAAAAGTTTTGTGGGAATTCTTTCGTAATAAAGGTCTTTTTTTTTCATTTAATATTCTCAATATCATTTATTTGGCTTAAACAATTTTTAAATTCTTCCATATTTTCTCTTAAAGCTAAATTTGAAATTAAATAGACTGCAATTAATAAAAAAAATAATGGTATTGCAGTAATAATAGAGGCATTACTTTTTATTAATAAGATATATAGAATTACAAATAGAGCAGAACGAATTAAGAATGTTTTTCTAAAAACACTTATGATTGACAAAGAATGTTTTATCAAATTATAAAAGCTCATCTTAGATGGACCAAAATACCTAGTTCCTCTTGTGGAAGGTATTGTTATTAGTTTATCTTCTATTTTTCTCAAAGAACCTGAAAAACTATTCCAAGTTGCTTTTTCATTAATCATTTTTTTTACTGTAGATTTAGATAAACAAGTAAAATTTCCAAATTTAATTAGTTTTCCAACAAAAACGAAAGTTATTAATTTATGTAATTGATAACATATTTTAAAAGTTAAACTTTCTGATCTTTTTATTCTCTCACCAACTATTGGTTTATCCTGAGAATTTTCAATTTTACCTAAGAATGCCAATATTTCCTCTGGCCTATCTTCACCATCACCGTCCATAGGAATAACATAATCAAATTGATCTTTTTCAAATATAAATTTTAGACCTGTAGCTATACATCGCGCATGACCTTGATTTTTTTTCATATTTAAAATTTTAATTGTTTCAATTTTTTTTAGATTTTTAATTTCATCTCCATGATCATGGTTAGACGCATCATTGACTAAAATAACTGAAATATTAAATTTTTCAGAAAAATTTAATTTATCGATTTCATAAATTAATTTAGATACTGATTGCCAGTCGTTAAAGACAGGAATTAAAATTATTATTTTCATATATTAAGTTAATATCTCCCTAGGCATACGTCATCTATACAAAAAAATTGTGAGGATTTATTTAAGATTTCATTATTTGTGGTGCCTTCCCATTTTGGCCTAGACTTTAAGTGATAAGAAAGATTGCCAGCTTTCCATTCATCACCTGTTACGAATTCTATTTCTTTTTTAAAATCTTGTTCCCAAGTAATTTGAACCTTATCAGCAATCTGTTTACCAGGATAATCAGTTCTTTTGTCTGACTGCGTTAGCGAAATGTATGCATAACAAATGGGTGACAAAAAAAATAAAAACAAGAAAAAATATAAAAATGAATTTATATTTTTTAAATATATTTGAGACTTAAATAAATAAATCACAAAAATCCCAAAAAATAGATAAAAGGGAGTCATCCACATTGTTCTAATTCTTGATCCAAAAAATATAGAGGTTAATAAAATTAATAAAAGAGGTACAATATTAACAAATATCAGAAAGACTAATCTTTTATCATTTAGGTCAAATTTAAATCTAATTTTATTAATTATTAAAAAAAACAAAAAGAAAAATGGTATAAGAATTATAATTTGTTTAAATAAAAAAATAGTTGGATTTGTTAAATGATTTAGAATTACCATCTCCTCTAAACCTGATCTATTTAAGGCATATGTAATTGTAATAAATTGATTATTAAATAACCAAATTAAATGCGGCACTAGAAGGACAAAAAATATCTCAATAATAATTAAATATTTAAAATCAAATTTCTTATTTCTTTTTATAAAAATTGAATACACAAAAAATAAAAAGATTGATAGCAACAAATAAAAAAATAAATATTTCGACAAAAAGCCTACAGCTGCAAAAAAACTGACGAAAAAACAGTCGATAAATTTTATATTTTTAGAGTCATAAATTTTCCAAGAATAATAAACAACTAAAGACCAAAAAGGTAATTGGCAAACATTCACATTAAACTCTGGTGTGGTAAAATTATAGAAATATATAGCCTCTAACAAAAGTACTGATATTAAACTTAATTTTAAATTAGCTAAAATTTCATTACCAAGTTTAAATACATAATAAAACGCAGTTATAACAAAAATTTGACTTAAAAGATAAAACGACCAGTCTTTTGGACCAAAAATATTGAAAAAAACTTCTGAGAAAAAGGCGCTTAATGGAGGATGTTTGTTAAATCCCCAATCCAAATTACTTCCCCAAGCTAAAGCTTCTATTGTATCAAGAGGTAAATTTTTATTTGTTAAAGAAGGAATCAAAGTCCAGATAATTAAGTGCGCTAAAGCAAAAATAAAAAATATATTATTAATATTTCTGTTCAAAACATTCATAAGTAAATATTTACAATAATTAAGGTTGCTTGACACGCATAATTTGCTGAATATACTCCGACGAATTCAATTTGAAAATATGCCGAAAACCAATAAAGTTAAAAAAAAAGTTGCAAAAGTTAAGATCAAAACAACTAGTAAAACTAAATCAAAAGTAGTTAATAAACTAAAAAGTAGTAATAAAGGTCTTATCAAAATTTCCAAGACATACATGCCTAAAGATACAGAAAAATATATGTGCGAAAAACACAAAATTTTTTTTAGAATGAAGCTCCAAGATTGGAAGAAAGAATTAATAAAAGCTAATAATGAAGCTCTTTATAATGGAAGTATGGATGACAATAGTATTTCTGCTGACATAGTTGATCAAGCTAGTTCTTACACAGACAAAAATGTTGAGATGAAAGCAATCAATAGACAAATAAAACTTATTTCTGAAATTGATAAAGCTTTAGCAAGAATTCGAGAAGATACTTACGGATTTTGTTTAGATACTGCAGAGCCCATTGGTTTAAAAAGACTAATGGCGAGACCAGTGGCCAAATATACTATTGCAGCACAAGAGAAACATGAAAAAAATGAGAAAGTACATGCCGATGACTAAAAAAACAAAAAAAAACAAAAAAAATAAAACTGTTCATAATCCAATTACATACAACTTCACAAAAAAGTATATTTATTTTTATTATGCCTTTTTTTGGATCCTTTTAATAATCTTTGTATTTACTAGATGAATATTAAATTTGTGTTAATCATAGTTGTTATTCTGGCCATAGAATTGTCCGGCCATGGCATTGTAGTATCTTTAATGAGATTAATGAACTCGATGGGATAACTATGCTTTTGGAGGAATTTCATTCTTATCCATAAATGCAAAACCCTTAATCACAGCTTCTCTACCAGAGATTTCATTATACCATCTAGTAAGATTTTTAAATTTTGATAGTCCAATATCATGCCATTCATGTCTAGCAATCCAAGGGAAGGTGGCAATGTCAGCAATACTGTATTCGTTTCCTGACAAAAACTTAGATGATGACAATCTTAAATCAAGATCTTCATATATCTTTTTTGAAATTTTAAAATATCTATCTTCTCCAAATTCACTTTTACCTGGATTATAATGATGAAACTGGTGGTGTTGACCTAGCATTGGACCAACATATCCCATTTGTGCCATTAGCCATTGGTTAATAACTAATCTGTTTTTTTTGTCGTAAAATTTTCCACTTTTTTCAGCTAAATAAATAAGAATTGCCCCAGACTCAAAAACTGTTTCATTGGTATCATAATCAATTATAACTGGAATTTTGTTTAACGGACTTATCTTTTTAAATTTATCATTAAACTGTTCTCCTTTATTTAGATCAATCTTGGTTATCTTATAATCAAACCCAATTTCTTCGAGCATGATGCTAATTTTTTTTCCATTAGGAGTATTTGCAGAAAATAACTCAATCACTTTTTACACCAAGCCTATCTTTTATAGTCTTAGATGATGTTGTAAATTCAAATCTATATTTTTCATTTGGTCTTGCTAATTTGAAACATGCTCGGGCAGCTAAGGCTCCCTCGTGAAAACCAGATAAAATAAGTTTAAGCTTTCCGGGGTAATTACAAATATCGCCAACTGCATAAATACCTTTTTGGTTAGTCTCAAATTTTTCAGTGTCTACTTCAATCGTCTTTTTATCAATATTCAAACCCCAATTTGCTATTGGTCCAAGCTGCATTATTAAACCAAAAAAACCTAATGCAAAATCTGTTTTAAGTTGTTTAATTTTATTGTCATCGTTTTTAATTTCAATCTCATCTAATTGATTTTCTCCTTTAACTGCTGTCATTTGATATCTAGTTAAAAGGGTAATTTTACCTGCTTTAGCTAACTCATGAACCATGTCTACCGTTGCTTGAGCTCCTCTAAAATCATCTCTTCTGTGAACTAAGTTTACTTTAGAATTTTTTGATAATTCAACTGCCCAGTCTAAAGCACTATCTCCTCCTCCAAATATTGTTACAGTTTTTCCTTCGAAAATTTTTTTATCTTTTATTGAATAAAATATGGATTTATTTTCAAATTTTTCACATTCTTTGACAGGAAATTTTCTTGGTTCAAAAGATCCTACGCCACCAGCTATTATTACGTTAGGAGTTGAAAACATTGAGTTGTTATTTGTTTTTACAATCCAATTATTTTCCTCTTTTTTAACCTCATCCACCCTTTCGCCTAAATGAATCTTTATATCAAAAGGTTTCAATTGATTTATTAAATTATTTGTCAACTCTTCCCCAGTGCATTCAGGAACTGCAGGAATATCATAAATTGGTTTATCTGGATAAAGCTCAATACATTGACCACCAATTTTATCTAAATTATCGACAATCTCACAGTCAAGACCTATTAGTTTTAATTGATGAGCTGTAAACAGCCCTGTTGGTCCTGCTCCAATTATTAATGCATCTGTCTTATTCATCTATACTTGTTTCGATGGAATATTTACTACTAAACCATCAAGTTCATCCGTTACAATTATTTGGCAACTAAGCCTACTATTTTTTTTGGGTTCGAAAGCCATGTCAAGCATATCTTCCTCACCTTCTTCTTTTGTTGGAATCTTATCAAACCATTCTTCATTTACATATACGTGACATGTCGCACAAGCCATGCCTCCCCCGCAGTCAGCGTCAATTCCGGGAATATCATTTTGCACCGCTCCCTCCATTACAGAAAGTCCATTTTGAACATCTATAGTATGATTTTTATTATCGTGGGTGATGTAAGTTATTTTTGCCATAACAGTGATTATACAAAAAAAATAGGGCAAGTATGTGAAAACATACTCGCCCTATAAATTATATGATTACTTTAGTAATTATCTGGCTCTTGCACCAGCTGAACTTACTGCAGCAGCCCAAATTACTAGACCAAATGCAATTTTATTTATAAAGTCAGCTAAGTTGTAAACAACGTTAAGTGTGTTAGCATCTACACCACCTGTTAGGTAACCAAATACATAACCTAGTGGGTAAATTGCCCAACCTACAGTAACAATCATTCTCATTGCGCCGAACGCAGTTGTTAAAGCTTTGTTTCCGCTTTTTGCAGCAGCTCTTCCAGCTTCACCAGAGAATACTTCATAAAGAATGTATACCCAACCTGCCATACCGATTACAAAACCAAGTGTAGCGTTGATGTATCCAGCTTCTCCTAAATATCCACCGATTAACATTACTAATGAACCAATTAACAATCTCCAGAACATTCCAGAATTTGCTTTTCTTACAGCTACTAGAATTAAATAAAATTCTACCATCTGTAATGGTACAGTTATTAACCAGTCAATATATCTGTATACTGTTGGTGAATCACCAGTCATTACCCATACTTCTCTCATGTACATGTAGTGTATGAATGCAATACCAGTTACTAGACCTGCAACAGTTACTGACGTTTTCCAGCCAGGAGCAACAGTTCCTCTTTCCATGAAGAAGAAAGCTGTAGCAGCCAACATACCCATTGAAATTACCCAAAAGGAAATTCCAACAAAGTCATCTTGAGCTAACATAGCGGTCGCAGCGTTTGCAACACCTGTAATACCTATTAAGGCTACAGCTGCTAAAGCAAACAGTTTAAGTTTTTTCATAAAAAACTCCCTCTTTAGTTAGTTTTTATTAGTTTATATAAACTAAGCTTAGCTTTTACTAAGCCAAAGTTGTGCGTTAAATACCAAATAAAAACGGTTAATAGAAGGTTTAATTACTGTAAATTTACATTGATTTTACTCATTTTTTAAAATTAAATACAATTTGTGATTTAAAAACCACAGTAAATTAACTATCGAATCAAAAAACCTATGTCTGATAAATTTGATAATATTTATAAAAAATCAATAAATAATCCTGAAAATTTTTGGCAAGAAGCCTCGAATAATATTTTTTGGTTTAAAAAACCAACCAAAATTCTAAATAGTTCTAATCCACCATTTTATAAGTGGTTTGAGGATGGAGTGACAAATACTTGTTATAATGCATTAGACTTACACATAGATCAAGGACGAGGTGAAAAATCTGCTCTAATCTATGATAGTCCAATTACAGGAAACAAAAATAAGTTCACTTATAAACAACTTAGATCAAAAGTATCCAAGTTTGCAGGTGCATTAAAGACACAAGGAGTTTCAAAAGGTGATAGAGTAATCATTTATATGCCAATGATACCAGAGGCGGTGATTGCTATGCTTGCTTGCGCAAGAATTGGGGCAATACATTCTGTTGTATTTGGTGGATTTGCCTCTAATGAACTAGCTAGTCGAATAGACGACAGTAAAGCAAAACTTTTGGTCACTGCTTCCTGTGGCTTTGAGCCTGGTAGAACTGTTGAGTATAAACCACTAGTGGATGAAGCTGTTAAATTAGCTAAGCACAAGATTAGTAAAATGATTTTGTATCAAAGAAAGGGTTATGAAGTTAAATTAAATGCTCCAATAGAAATTAGTTGGGATGAAGCTATTACAAATGCAAAAGAAGTTGATTGTGTTGAGATGAATTCAAATGAATTTGCTTATATTCTTTATACTTCAGGTACAACTGGTACTCCAAAAGGGATTGTAAGAGACATTGGAGGACACATTGTAGCTTTAAAATGGACAATGAAAAATATTTACAACATTGATGAGGATGATATTTGGTGGTCAGCAAGCGATATTGGTTGGATTGTAGGTCACTCTTATATTGTTTATGCTCCTTTATTTAAAGGATGCACAACAGTGCTTTTTGAGGGAAAGCCAGTGGGCACACCGGATGCTGGTGCTTTTTGGAAAATTATTTCTGATTATAAAGTGAAATCTTTATTTACAGCTCCAACTGCATTTAGAGCAATTAAAAAAGAAGACCCTGATGGTAAATTCTTTTCTAAGTACGATTTAAGTAAATTTGAGAGTCTTTTTCTTGCTGGAGAACGTGCAGATCCAGATACTATTAAATGGGCAGAAAATTTGCTTAAAGTTCCAGTAATAGATCATTGGTGGCAAACTGAAACTAGTTGGGCGATAAGCTCAAATTGCACTGGAATTGAAATGATGAAAACTAAATATGGGTCAGCTTGTAAAGCTGTCCCTGGCTATGATGTCAAAATAATTAAATCTGACCAAACATTAGCTAAACCGAATGAAATGGGAGATATAGTTGTTAAACTTCCATTGCCTCCAGGAACGTTTCCAACCTTATGGAACGCTGATCAAAGATATAAAGAGAACTATATGTCAAATTATGAGGGTTACTATCAAACTTATGATGCAGGTCATATCGACGAGGATGGGTATATTTGGATTATGTCTAGAACAGATGATATAATTAATGTTGCTGGTCATAGATTATCAACTGGTGCAATAGAAGAAGTTTTATCGGAACATCAGTCAGTAGCTGAGTGTGCTGTTCTAGGTATTTCTGATAAGCTTAAAGGACAACTGCCTATTGGTTTAGTTGTTTTAAAAGCAGGTGTTGATAAAAGTCATGAGGATATATCAAGTGAGTGTATTCAAATGGTCAGAGAAAAAATTGGTCCTGTTGCTGCATTTAAAATTGCAATAGTAATCAAAAGACTCCCTAAAACAAGATCGGGAAAAATTTTAAGAGGAACTATTAGGAAAATTGCTGATAATGAGAAATATAAAATACCTCCAACTATTGATGATCCAGCAATCTTAGATGAAATAAAAGTAGATCTAAAAAATAACAATATTCTTAAATAGTGCTAAAAACTTACTTATTTCTCATAGGTGCAATCTTTTGTGAAGTTGCTGGAACTATGTTATTGCCAGTTTCCCAGAATTTCACAAAATTTTTTCCAACTTTTGCGTTGTCTGTTTTATATCTAACCGCATTTTATCTTCTAACTTTTGTTGTAAATAAATTACCAATAGCAATAGTTTATGCTACTTGGAGCGGTTTAGGAATTTTCACGATTGCAATATTAGGTTACCTTTTTTTTAAACAAACTTTAGCTTGGCAAGCAATTATTGGATTATTTTTAATCGTTATTGGCGTTATATTGGTTAATAGTTATACTGGAAAAGTTAGCTAAATATTAATGAAGTACCATCAGGATCTCCTAGAATCTTTCCATCTTTCATTTTTATTTTTCCTGCAATAATAGTTGCTGTTGGTGTACCTTTAAATTCAAATCCATTAAACGGTGACCAACCACACTTACTCTCTATATTTTCATTTTTGATTTGAATTCTTTTATTCATATCTACAACTGTAAAATCAGCATCATAACCCTCTTTAATAAATCCTTTATTTTTTATTCCAAAAATTTTTACCGGATTTTCACATACAAGATTAATTAATTGTGTTAAAGATAATTTGCCATCATTTACATGATTCAACATCACGGGCATTAAAGTTTGAACACCTGGCATACCTGATGGAGAGTTAGGATATATTTTATCTTTATTTACTTTAAGATGTGGGGCATGGTCCGAACCAATGGTGTCATTTAAATTATTTTTTACTGCGTACCAAAATCTATCGTAATGAGATTTGTCTCTTATAGGAGGATTCATTTGAGCATATGTTCCAAGTTTATCATAACAATCAGGAGCGTAGATTGTTAAATGCTGGGGTGTAATTTCAAAAGTAATATTACCTTTGTGTTGTGATAAAAAATCTATTTCTTGTTTTGTTGAAATATGAAGTATGTGTGCTTTTTTATTATAACGCTCTGCAATCTTAACAATTCTTCTTGTTGATGACATTGCACATTCCTCGCTCCTCCAAATTGGATGTGTGTGCACATCTCCATTTTTAATCAATTTTTTATTAATTTCTAAAAGAGCTTCATCCTCTGAATGAACTGCTACAACTTTAGAAGAATTTTTAAATACATTAATAATGTCTTTTTCATCTGCAACTAATAAATTTCCAGTGGAAGAACCAGCAAACAGTTTAATACCACAACATCCTTCTAAATTTTTTAAATCTGCTAATTGATTAACATTGTCAGCTGTTGCTCCAAAATAAAAAGCGTAATTACAATACATTCTATTTTTTGCGAGATCTAATTTTCTCTGAAATTCTTTTATATTTGAAGTAGGTGGGTTAGTGTTTGGCATTTCGAATACAGCCGTTATACCCCCTGCAATTGCAGCTCTACTTCCAGAATTGAGATCCTCGGTATCAGTCGAACCTGGCTCTCTAAAGTGAGTTTGAGTGTCTATACAACCAGGTAAAACTATTTGATTATTTGCATCATAAATCTCCAGAGATGCTTCAGAAATTTTACCAATCTTTAATATTTTGCCACCTTTTATAGCAATGTCTTCTTTTTTTAATTTACCATCTGTATAGTATTGTCCGTTTATTATTTTTAGATCTAACATTTTTGAAAAAAATTATTATATTAAAAATTGATATCAATCAAATATGAATAACAGTGTTTTTATATTAAAAGACAGGTCCATACTCTATGTAAATGGCTCAGATACTAAAAATTTTCTTCAAAATTTAATTAGTAACGATATAAACAAGGTAACGGATAACTCAAGTTGCTTTGCATCTTTATTAACACCACAAGGTAAATTTTTATACGAATTTATTATTATAAAACATAAAGTAGGATATTTTATTGATTGTGAAAAGTCACAATCTGAAGAAATATTTAAACAATTAAATACCTATAAAATCAGATCAAAAGTTGAAATACTTGATTTAAGTAATGAATTTGTTGTTGCGGGTTTTAGTTATGAAAAATTTTTATCTATTGAGGGCTCTAAAAATATCTTAGGTTTCACCTTTAAATACAGAGAAGATCCAATTATTTTAGATCCAAGAAATAAAAATTTAGGAGCGAGATTAGTTATAAATCTAGAAAAATTATATTTATCTCTAAAAAAATTAGATCTAAAAAATGGCAATGTTGAAAATTATTACACTCTAAGTCATAAACTTGGAATCGTTCCAAAAAATTTAAATAAATTACAAAATAAATTATTTGGAATAGAGTGTAATTATGAAGAGCTAAATGCAATTGATTTTAAAAAAGGGTGTTACGTAGGTCAAGAAAATACAGCGAGAATTAAACTTAAGAATAAACTCTCAAAAAGATTATTACCTATTCAGCTCATTGATGGAAATTTAATTGAAGATGAAAAAATCTTTAATAATGATTTTGAAATTGGAAAAGTGTTAATAAACGATAAATACCCATTTGCACTAATCAAATACCTTGATAAAAATTTTGAAAAAAATAAAATTTTAAAGGGAAATAAAGGATCTTTTAAAATATTTATACCTCATTGGCTAAATATTTGAGATATGGTGCGGCCAGAGAGACTCGAACTCTCATGGACTAGGTCCACACGGCCCTCAACCGTGCCTGTCTACCAATTTCAGCATGGCCGCAATATGACCCATAATAAATCAATGACAAGTTGGTTTCAAATTGATAAATTTTAATATGGAATTTAATCAAGAAGTAAAAAAAGCAACAGATCCAATATACAAAAAAATATCAAAAGTAATGCCTGAAATTGAGTGGTCAATTCATGCCCCATATATTCATAAAATTAATAAATTAAAAAAAAAGAAGAACGCAGTTATATTGGCTCATAATTATCAAACACCAGAAATATATCATGGCATCGCAGATTTTTCTGCTGACTCTCTTGCTCTTGCGGTAGAGGCATCTAAGACCTCAGCAGATATAATAGTTATGGCTGGCGTTCACTTTATGGCAGAAACTGCAAAACTGATGAGTCCAAACAAAAAGGTTTTACTACCAGACATGAAAGCTGGTTGTTCTCTTTCTTCTTCTGTGACAGGTAAAGATGTAAGATTGCTAAAAGAAAAATATCCAGGTGTGCCTGTCGTTTCATATGTAAATACTTCGGCAGATGTGAAAGCTGAAACAGATGTATGTTGTACTTCTGCTAATGCGGTAAAAATTGTTAAATCATTAGGAGTAAAAAAAGTAATTTTTTTACCTGATGACTATCTGGCCAAATACGTGGCTTCCCAAATTGATGTTGAAATTATTTCTTGGAAAGGAATTTGTATTGTTCATGACCAATTCAATGAAAAAGAAATTATCAATATCAGAAAAAATAATCCTGGTATAAAAATAATTGCTCATCCTGAATGTCCGCCTGATGTAATCAAAGCGAGTGATTTTGCGGGCTCAACCTCTGGTATGATTAATTACGTAAAAGATAATCAGCCGAAAAAAGTTATGATGGTGACCGAATGCTCAATGAGTGACAATATTCAAGTTGAAAATCCAAACGTAGAATTTATCAGACCGTGTAATATGTGTCCTCATATGAAAAAAATTACTTTACCAAAAATTTTACATTGTTTAGAAAACGAAACTGGCGAAATAATTATGGACAAAACAACAATCGACAAAGCTAGATTGTCTGTAGAAAAAATGGTTGCCATTGGTAGATAAGACTTTGTGTCAAAAATTAAATTAAGTGAAACTTTCATAATTGATCGCGTTAAACTCGCATTGGCCGAAGATTTATATCCAGACGGAGATATAACCACTAACTTGATAAAAAAGAGCAAAATCATTACCGCAAAATTAGTCTGTAATCAAAAGGCAATTATTGCTGGACTGCTATTTGTAAAACATACTTTTGCTCAAGTTGATAAAAAAATTAAATTTATTATTAAACGGAGGGACGGATCTCTTGTTAAAAAAAACTCAATAATTGCAATAATACGGGGAAATCCAAAATCAATATTGATAGCAGAGAGAGTAGCTTTAAATTTTTTATCTCACATTTCAGGCATTGCAACAAAGACAAATAAATTCGTAAAACTTGCTGGAAAAAAGTGTAAGGTTTGTTGCACAAGAAAAACAATTCCTAATTTAAGAGTTATTCAAAAGTATGCGGTAAAATTAGGTGGTGGATTTAATCATAGGTTTAATTTGAGTGATGAATTTTTGATAAAAGATAATCACATCGCAAGTTCCAATCTAAAGGAAATTGTAATGCTTGCTATTAAAAACAAAAATAGAAAAAAAATAACTGTTGAGGTTGATAATTTACATCAATTAAAAAAGATTATTGGATTAAAATTTGATAGAATCTTACTTGATAATATGAGTTTAAAAAGCTTAAAAACTGCGGTCAAACTTTCAAAGGAATATTATGAAACTGAAGCCTCTGGTAATGTTAATACTAAATCCATAAAATCCATTGCATCAACAGGTGTAGATAGGATCTCAATAGGTAGTATTACACATAGTGTTCCAGCAATTGATTTTAAAATTGAATTTATAAAATAATACGTCTTGTTAATTTTTATTTTTTTTTAATTCTGCTTGAGCTGCGGCTAATCTAGCAATTGGAACTCGGTAAGGTGAACACGAAACATAGTTTAAACCAGCTTTTGAGCAAAAAAGTATGCTTTTAGGATCACCGCCATGTTCTCCACAAATTCCAAGTTTAATATTTCTGTTTTGTTTTTTTCCACTTTTAACAGCTATTTTAACTAGATCTTTAACTCCATCATCTATAGACACAAATGGATCAATAGTAAAAATTTTATTATCTATATAATCGTTAAGAAATTTACCACTATCATCTCTGCTAATACCAAAAGTAGTCTGGGTCAAATCATTTGTACCGAAACTAAAAAACTCCGCATGTTTTGCGATATCTCTTGCTTTTATAGCGGCTCGAGGAAGTTCAATCATTGTCCCAACTAAAAATTCTATTTTAATATTATTTTCATTCTGTACTTTTTTTGCAGTATTTATCACTAAATTTTTCATAATTCTTATTTCTGCTTCAGTTGAAATTAGTGGTATCATAATTTCAGGGAAAGCTGACCTTTGTTTTTTTTTTTTGATATCAGCTAAAGCCTCAAAAATAGCCCTACACTGCATTTCATAAATTTCTGGAAAAGAAATACCTAATCTACATCCACGATGTCCTAACATTGGATTTTGTTCATGTAATTCATCAATTCTTGACTTTACCTCCTTTGAGTCCACTCCAACAATATTGGCAACCTCTAAAATCTCTTTTTCTGATTTAGGCAAAAATTCGTGAAGAGGTGGATCAAGCAATCTTACAGTAACTGGAAGACCATGCATAATTTTAAATATTTCTATAAAATCTTTTTTTTGATGAGGTAAAAGTTTTTCTAATGCTTTTGCTCTATCCTCTTGAGTCTTAGACAAAATCATTTGCCTCACAGATAAAATTCTTTCCTCATCAAAAAACATGTGCTCTGTTCTACATAACCCAATCCCTTCAGCACCAAAATCTCTAGCTGCTTTTGTATCTATTATAGTTTCTGAGTTAGTTCTTATTTTAAGTTTTCTTATTTTGTCAGCCCATTTCATTAATTTCGAAAAATCTCCTGAAATTTCAGGTTTTACAGTTGGTACATTTCCTAGAATAATTCTACCTGAAGACCCGTCAATTGTAATTATGTCTCCTTCATTAACTTGACATAAATGGGTTTTAAAAAATTTTTTTTCATAATTTATATCAATCTCACTTGAACCAGACACACAAGGTCTGCCCATTCCTCTAGCTACAACTGCAGCATGACTAGTCATTCCCCCCCTAGCTGTTAAAATGCCTTTTGCAGCATTCATGCCTTGAATATCCTCAGGTGATGTCTCAATTCTAACTAAAATAGTATCTTGCATCATATCATTTAATCTTTGAGCTTCTTCAGAAGAAAAGACTACTTTTCCACTTGCTGCTCCAGGAGAAGCTGGTAAACCGTTTGCTATAACTTCAATTGAGCTATTCTCATCTAAAGTAGGATGTAACAAAGTGTCCAAGGAATTTGGGTCGATTCTTAATATGGCCTCTTTTTTTGAAATTAATTTTTCCTTTACCATATCAACCGCAATTTTTACTGCAGATCTAGAGGTTCTTTTGCCTGAGCGTGTCTGAAGTATCCAAAGTTTTTTATTCTCGACTGTAAATTCTACATCTTGCATATCTTTATAATGCTTTTCCAATTTAATTAAAATTTTTTTTAGCTCTAAATATATTTTGGGCATCGACTCTTGCATTGACAGTGCTTTTACATTTGCATTTATTCTAGCTTGTTTAGTTATATATTGTGGAGTTCTTGTACCAGCAACTACGTCTTCACCTTGAGCATTAATTAAATATTCCCCATAAATATGATTAGATCCATCAGATGGGTTTCGTGTAAATACTACTCCAGTTGCGCAATCGCTTCCCATATTTCCAAAAACCATTGACTGAACATTAACTGCTGTTCCCCATTCAGATGGAATTTGATTTAATTTTCTGTAGATCTTTGCTCTAGAACTTTCCCAAGATAAAAAAACTGCACTTATGGCCCCAAATAGTTGTTTAAAAACATCTTGTGGAAAATCTTGTTTAGTTTTCTCTTTTACTGTCATCTTAAAATCTTTTATTAAACCATCCCAATCTTCCTCGTCTAGCTCTGTATCAAGCAAAACCCCCTTGGTTAATTTATAATTTTCAATTAATTCCTCAAAATGGTAATTCTCAACGCCCATAACAACATTTCCGTACATTTGAATAAACCTTCTGTAGCTATCTTTTGCGAATCTTCCATTTGCTGTTATTTTTGATAATGCAATAACCGTTTGATCATTTAAACCTAAATTCAAAATAGTATCCATCATTCCAGGCATTGAAACCCTTGCACCAGATCTAACAGATAACAACAAAGGATTTCTTAAGTCACCAAATTTTTTACCAACATCTTTTTCTATTTTCTTTAATTCATTTTTTATTCCAGTAATTACTCTCATATTCAATTTTTTTTTACTCTTATAAAAAATATCACAAACTTTAGTTGATATTGTAAAACCGGGTGGCACCGGTAAACCCATTTTTCCCATCTCAGATAAATTTGAACCTTTGCCACCTAAGAAATTTTTTAAATTCTTAATTTTTTTTGTATTTTTTGCTTTAAAGTTTAAAATTAGTTTATTCATTATTTGTTTTTATAAGTTCAAAATTTCCAAAATTTTGAAAGGTTTTACATAACATATTAATAAGTTCCAATCTGTTTTTTCTTAAGATTTCATTTTCTTCATTTACTTTTACATTATCAAAAAACTCAAAAACTTCTTTTTTAACACTAGCTAAAATCAAGAGTGATTTTTCGTAACTTTCATCATTGTCAATAGAAGAATAATATTTTTTTATTTCATTTAATTTTCTATACAAGTTTTTTTCAAATTCACTTTTAAAAATACCAGGATCAGTTGTATTACCTATCTCTATTCCATTATTTTTTATTTCACTTTCCAAAATATTTGAGGCCCTTTTATAGCTCAATATAATATCTATACCTATTTGACTGTTTATTATTTTGTTTAAACATCTAGCTTTATCAAAAGATGAAAATAATTTATTTAATGAAAATGATGCAATAGAAACCTCAATTATATCATAACGAATTTCTTTTTCTTTAAGGTAATATCTAAACCTATCTTTAAAAAAATTATATAAATCTTTTTGGAGGTATTTATTATCAAGCTTATGTCCTTGGGTATTATATAAACTAGCAGAATAAGTTAGCAAATCATTCAATTTTAAATCTTTTTTATTTTCTATTATGGTTCTTATTATACCAAGTGCAGATCTTCTTAGGGCTAATGGATCCTTTGAACTAGTAGGTTTTTCATTAATGCCAAAAAAACCAACCATCGTGTCTATTTTATCAGAAATTGATAATGCTAGACTAAATGGCTTTTTTGGAACTTTAGAATTTAAACCAATTGGTAAATATTGTTCTGTTATCGCTAATGAAATATCTTTGTCGAAACCTTGATAACTTGAAAAATAACCTCCCATAAGACCTTGTAACTCTGGGAATTCTTTAACTAGGTCAGAAGTTAAATCTGTTTTACATATTGATGCTGATAGCTCTACTTTTTCTTTGCTTATTAACAACTCATCAGAAATCATTCCACCAAGTTTTCTCATGCGTTGCACTTTATCAAAATAATTTCCAAGCCCGTTAAAGAAATTCATTGACTTCAATTCTGATATTTTTTTAACTAAATTTTGTTTTTTATCTTTGTTCCAAAAAAATTCTGCATCACTCAATCTTGCTTCTATAACCCTCTCATTGCCAATTTTAATATATCCTTTGTAATCCTTTTTATTTGCGACAATCAAAAACTCATTAGTAATTTCATTTTTATTATCAAAAGTAGGAAAATATTTTTGATGAGTTTCCATCGTTAAAATCAGGATTTCTTTTGGAACTGTTAAAAATTTTTTATCAAACCGACATAAGAAAATATTAGGGTTATCTACCAAATTTACAACCTCTTCGATAAGTTTAAAATTCTCATTAATTTTTAATTTTTTTTTATTAAGTATTTTAGTGAAATATCGATTTATAATTTTTAACCGTTTGTTTTGATCAATAATTATCCCTTGTTTTTCAAAAAATTTCTCATATTCCATAAAGTTTCTGAAAACTTTTTTCTTTTCCTCTAAATCTTTATCTATAAAAGTTGAATTTGAGGATATCAGGTGGTGAAACTTGAAATTTAATACTTTTTTATCAAAGATTGATAAAATTGATTTTAAAGGTCTTCCCCAATTCAATTGAAATTCACCCCATTTCATTGACTTTTTCCACTGATAATTTCCTAAAATTTTTGGAATAAACTCTGTCAATAAATCTTGAGTCTTTAGTGTTATTAATTTTGTTTTATAAAAATAAAATTCATCTTTTTCAGTTTTTTTTTTATATAAATCTTTTTTTTCAATTTTATTTGATCTAATAAAACCTTCTAATGCCTTATCAGAAGCATTAGTTTTTGGACCTCTAATTTCCTGAGGTTGAATTTTAATTTGTTTCTCTAAGTTCTCAAAAACAATGATAACTCTATTAGGGGAAGATAGACAAAAACTTTTTTTTGATTTGATTGATCTTTTGTTAAATAAATTCTTAAAATCTTTAAAAATTTTTTCCCTTAAATCTACTTGAAGATCTGCTGGAATTTCTTCACTAAAAAGCTCTAAAAAAAATTCTGACATTCTATATTTGTGTATCAATCCAAATTTTTGCAGCTGATTTTGTAATCTCTCTTATTCTTCCAATGTATTCAGCTCTTTGAGCGACGCTAATTGCACCACGAGCATCTAATACATTAAAAATATGACATGCTTTTAAGCATTGATCATATGCTGGAAGAGATATCTTTTTTTCGACTAAAGATTTTGCTTCACTTTCGTGCATATCAAAAATCTTAAATAGGTTTTCAATATTAGCATATTCAAAATTATATGCTGAAAATTCCTTCTCAGCCTGATGAAAAACCTCTCTATAATTAACACCGTCATTATTCCAAATTAAATCATAGACATTTTTTTTTTGTTGTGTGAACATGCAAATTCTTTCCAAACCGTAAGTTAACTCAACTGAAACTGGTTTACATTCGAAACCTGCCATTTGCTGAAAATATGTAAACTGAGTAATTTCCATTCCATCACACCAAACCTCCCATCCAAGTCCAGCAGCACCAAGAGTTGGGCTTTCCCAATCATCTTCAACAAATCTGATATCATGATCTTTATGATTAATGCCAATTACTGATAAACTATTTAGATAAAGTTTTTTTATATTAGAAGGAGATGGTTTTATTATAACTTGAAATTGATAATAATGTTGAAGTCTATTAGGATTGTCTCCATATCTTCCATCAGTAGGTCTTCTCGAAGGTTGAACATATGCAGCTTTCCACGGCTTCGGTCCTACGGATCTTAAAGTGGTTGCTGGATGAAATGTTCCTGCTCCAACTTCCATATCATAAGGTTGTAAAATTACACAACCATTTTTACTCCAAAATTTTTGTAAATTAAATATTGTATCTTGAAAAGATTGAGATTTTAGTTTTTTTTTATTTTTTTTAGAGACCATATCTTTGCCAGACAGATTTTTCATCCAATATATTTGCAAGCTGATCAACATGATCATTTGATGATGATAGTTTTTTACTTAACCAGCTTTTTGATTTTTCAAATTTTTTGATTACTACATCCTCTCCAAATTTTTCTCTTAGTATTTGATTGGCATCTCCAACTCCATCAATTAAACCTAAATTTTTTGCTTTTCTGCCTGACCAAAATTCTCCCGAAAATAATTCTACCTCATTTTTTTTTAATTTAGACCCCCTGCTTGTCTCGACAACCTCTATAAAATCTTTATGCAAATCAAGCTGAATATTTTTTAGTCTTTCTATATCTTCCTTTTTTTCTTCTTGAAAAGGGTCTAGTGTGCTTTTGTTTTTTCCTGCAGTATGAACTCTTCTTTCAACACCAATCTTTTTTATTAATTCTGTAAAACCAAATGAAGAATAAATAACTCCTATTGAACCAATGATAGAGCTTGAATTTGCATATATCTCATCTCCAGCACATGCAATTAAATACCCGCCTGAAGCCGCTACATCTTCTGCAAAAACTATTACTTTTTTCTTATTTTTTTTAGCTTGCTGCCTTATAAAGTTATAAATTAGATGAGACTGAACTGGAGACCCTCCAGGAGAATTGATTGTAATTGCAATGCATGAAGCTTTTTTTAATGCAAAAGCTTTAGAAATAATCTCTTCTTGACCTGAAAAGTCTATTCCCTGCTTGAACTTTCCTACATTTCCAATAACTCCACTTAATTTAATATGTGGAATAATTTTTTTCTTTTTAAAAAAAGAGAACATCGTTAATCTTTATAAAATTTTTAATTGAATATAAAGACACCTTATAATTGAAGATTTAGGTGCGTCAATTGATAAGTAATAAATATAAACTTATTATACTAATTTGTTAACATTTATGGGAACTGTTATACACCTCAAAAATCAAATTAATAATTCTTATTTTCAACTAAAAGATTCAGTTGATAACAGATTATTATTAGTGGAAGAGAAAATTAAACTAAAATTATCAAGTGACGTTGAATTAGTTAAAAAAATGACTGCCTACCACCTGCATACTGGTGGTAAAAGATTAAGAGCATTACTTACTTTAGGTTCTGCAAAATTATGTAAATATTCAAAAGGGACAAGAGATATAAACTTAGCAGCCTGCGTTGAATTAATTCATTCTGCAACTTTAATGCACGATGATGTAATAGACAATGGTGCTGTAAGGAGAGGAAAAAAAACTCTAAACAAAATTTGGGATAATCATTCATCTGTACTAATTGGAGACTATTTACTTAGTAGATGTTTTGAAATGATGGTAGAAGATGGGAACCTAGAAGTTTTAAAATTATTATCGTCAACGTCTTCAAAAATTGCTCAAGGAGAAATACTACAACTTCAACACAAGGGTGAAGTTGATATGTTAGAAGAAACATATCTTAAAATTATATCTGCTAAAACTGCAGAACTATTCGCAGCATCAACTAAAGTTGGAGCTATTTTATCTGATATGGATAATAAAAAAAAAGAAGCTTTAGAGTTTTATGGCAGGAACCTTGGTTTAACTTTTCAAATAGCTGATGATACTTTAGACTACAATTCAGAGTTAAAATTATTTGGAAAAAAAATTGGTCAAGATTTTTATGAAGGTAAAGTTACTCTTCCTATAATATTATTATTTCAAAAAGCTAATATAAATGAAAAAGAAAAATTAAAAGATATTTTTACAAAAGATGCTAGAGATGAAAATGATTTAGATTATTCTTTATCATTAATTAAGAAATATAATATAATCAAAGCATGTTATCAAAAAGCTCAACACTATATTAATCTAGCCTCTAATTCATTGTCAGTTTTTAATGATTGTGAGGAAAGAAATATTCTCGAGAATTTAACTTCTTTCAGTTTATCAAGAAATTTTTAGGGACTTAAAATATTTTTAACCCAATTTTTATTTGAATCTAAAATATATTTTAATCTTTCATGAATTCTATTATCTCCATCTAGCCAAAACTCAATACTTGATGGTTTTAAATTCCAACCGGACCAATGATCGGGTCTCGGCACATTATCCTTATCATTATATTTTTTTCTAAAATTTTCCAAAGAAACTAAAAGTTCCTCTCTATTTCTCAAAGTGCTACTTTGTTTTGATGCCCATGCACCTATTCTGCTTTCATAAGCTCTAGTATTAAAATAATCATCTGCGGTCTTATCATCAACTAGCTTTAAAGTGCCAACAATTCTAATTTGCCTTAATAAACTTTTCCAGTGAAAACACATTGTTGCATTTGGATTTTCTTTTAATTCATTACTTTTTTGACTTTTTAAATTCGTGTAAAAAACAAATCCATTTTTATCAAAACCTTTTAATAAAACCATTCTTACAGATGGTATGCCCGTCTTACTGGCTGTTCCAAGAGCTAAGGCATTTGGATCATTGATTTCTTTATTTTTGGCTTCTTCAAACCAATATTCAAATAATTTAAATGGATCATCTAGATCTAAAAAGCATTTATTGAGCCCTAATGAGTTTTTTTGATTCATAATTTTAACAAAATAATCTATACAATATAAATAATGTCATTTAATACTTTTGGAAAGTTTTTTCGTTTCACTACTTGGGGAGAATCCCATGGTCCAGCTATTGGTTGTATAATTGATGGTTGCCCACCCCTAATTCAACTAAAAGAACAAGATATACAAGAAGAATTAGATAGAAGAAGACCTGGGCAGTCAAAATTTACTACTCAGAGAAAGGAAAGCGATAAAATTGAAATACTTTCAGGTATATTCGAAGGTAAAACAACTGGAACTCCTATATCACTTATCATTTATAACGAGGATGTACGATCGAAAGATTATAAAGATATAAAAGATAAGTTTAGACCAGGACATGCAGACTTCACTTACTATAAAAAATATGGTATTAGAGATTTTAGAGGTGGTGGAAGATCTTCTGCAAGAGAGACTGCCGCAAGAGTAGCCGCAGGAGCAGTAGCAAAAAAAGTTTTAGAAAAAAAATTAGGAAAAAAATTCAAAATTAATGGAGCAGTTACTCAGCTTGGAATTCTTGGCTGTGACACCTCAAAATGGAATGATAAGATAATCAATAAAAATCCATTTTTTTGTCCAGACAAATCAATGCTCAAAATTTGGGAAAAATATCTTTTAAGTATTAGGAAAGCAGGCTCATCATGTGGAGCTATTATTGAAGTAAGGGCAAATGGAATACCGGCAGGCTTTGGTGCACCTATTTACTCAAAACTAGACTCTGATATAGCATCAGCAATGATGAGTATCAATGCAGTAAAGGGAGTAAATATAGGTTCTGGTATGAATTCTGCTCAGCTTTCAGGAGAAGAAAATTCTGATGAAATTTCACAAAATAAAAAAAAAATGAAGTTTAATTCAAACAATGCAGGTGGAATACTCGGCGGAATTTCCTCTGGTCAGGAAATAATAGTTTCTTTTGCAGTTAAACCAACATCATCAATTTTAAAAAGTCGAAAAACAATTAACAGATTTGGAAAAAATACAACAATATCTGTTAAAGGAAGGCATGATCCGTGTGTAGGAATAAGGGCGGTGCCAGTTGGTGAGGCAATGCTATCATGTGTTTTGCTGGATCACTACTTAATGAATAAAGCTCAGTGTGGTTAAATTTATTTATTTTTGTTTTTGGACAACTATATTAGAATTTAATACATCTAAAACTTTTTCTTCAATAGAATTACTATCTAAATTGGAAAATTTATACATGTTCTCAGGTGTATCTTGATCAATAAAAATGTCTGGAAGTGTCATGGATCTAAATTTTAAATTTCTATCAATTAATCCTTTTTTAGACAAAAAATCTATAACATGGGATCCAAAACCTCCAATAGATCCCTCTTCTATAGTCACAATTGCTTCGTGTGTAGTAGCTAATTGCCAAATTAAATTTTCATCCAAAGGTTTCGCAAATCTTGCGTCAACTATAGTTAAGTTTATTCCTTTTTTTTTCAAATTATCTGATGCTTTAAAAGTTTCTTTTAACCTTGCTCCAAAATTTAAAATTGCCAATTTTTTTCCTTCTTGAACAACTCTAGATTTTCCAATTTCTATCTTCTCGTTTATTGATGGTAACACAGAGCCAATTCCAGAACCTCTCGGATATCTAAAAGCACAAGGTTTGTTATTTATCTCGGTCGAAGTATTTATCATTTTAACTAGTTCAGATTCATCACTTGCAGCCATTACAATAAAATTAGGTAAAGTAGATAAATAAGTAATATCAAAACTTCCAGCGTGAGTAGGTCCATCTGCTCCGACTAAACCTGCTCTATCAATTGCAAATCTAACAGGTAAACTTTGAATAGCTACATCATGTACAACCTGATCATAAGCTCTTTGTAAAAAAGTAGAATATATTGCTGCATAAGGTTTGTAGTTTTCTGTGGCAAGACCGGCTGCAAAAGTAACTGCATGTTGTTCCGCAATACCTACGTCAAAAGTTCTATCAGGAAATTCTTCCCGAAAAATATCTAATCCAGTTCCGTCTGGCATAGCTGCTGTTATTGCTACTATTTTACTATCTTTTTTAGCGTGTTGAACCAATGTATTGGCAAATACTTTAGTGTAAGACGGAACTTTGCTTGAACTTTTAACTTGTTCACCAGTGTTAATATTAAATTTTGTTACACCATGATATTTATCTTTTGCTTTTTCAGCAAATGAATATCCCTTACCTTTTTTAGTTTTAATGTGAATTAAAATTGGTCCTTCATGTTTCGAGTCTCTTGCATTTTTTAAAATTGGTATTAAAGAGTTTAAATCATGTCCATCTATTGGTCCTATATAATAAAATCCAAGAGAGCTAAATAATGTTCCTCCTGTGACAGCTGATCTAAACAAATCTTCAGCTTTTCCAGCTTTAGCACTAAATCTTTTTGAAAATGCAGATGTAATTAATTTTATAGTTTCTCTTAAGCTAAAATAAATTTTTCCAGAGAAGATTTTAGCAAGATAAGTGCCCATAGCACCAACAGGTTTTGCTATTGACATATCATTATCGTTAAGAATAACAATCATTTTAGTATGCGATGCTCCAGCGTTATTCATAGCTTCGTAAGCCATACCAGCACTTATAGCTCCATCACCTATTACAGCAATCACATTGTCTGATTTATTAGAGAGTTTATTTGCTTCAGCAATTCCTAATGCCGAGGAGATTGAAGTTGAACTATGTGCAGCACCAAATGGATCATATTCACTTTCCTTCCTTTTTGTAAAGCCTGATAATCCTCCACCTTTTCTTAAAGTTCTTATTCTCTCTTTTCTTCCAGTAAGTATCTTATGAGGGTAACACTGGTGACCTACATCCCAAATCAATTTATCCTTAGGAGTGTCAAAGATATAATGTAAAGCTACACTTAATTCAACTACACCTAAACTTGCTCCTAAATGTCCTCCAGTTTCAGAAACAGCATCAATTGTTTCTTTTCTTAATTCATCAGCTACTTTTTGTAATTCATGTTCTTTAATTTTCTTCAAATCTGACGGAAAATTTATATTATTTAAAAATTGATAATTATTTCTCATCTACTTCTATCTAAAATATAATTAAGAGTTTCTGATAAATTTTTTGATTTTGGTCCAAACATTTTTAATCTACTATTAATCTTATTAATTAAGTTATTTGCATATTTAATAGTATTTTTATATCCCAGTAAACTAATTAAAGTTGCTTTTCCTCTTTTTTTATCTTTTCTTGTTTTTTTTCCAGCTAATTTAGTAGTTCCTTTATAATCGATCAAATCATCAGCAACTTGGAATAATAATCCAATATCAGCTCCTATATTTTCAAATTTTTCAATTTGTCTTTTATTTTTATTTTTCAAAATTAGTGGTGCAGCACAACAAAAACTAAAAAGTTTACCTGTCTTTTTAACCTCCATTTCAATTATTTTTTTTTTAGATACTTTTTTGTGCTCAAAATCTAAATCCAAATATTGACCACCAGCTATTCCAAGATGGCCAGAACTTTCTGAAATTTTATTGATCAAATTAATTTTAATTTTCTCTGAAATATTTAATTTTTTATGACTTAAAATTTCAAATGCCATAGTCAACAACGAATTACCTGCCAGAACTGCTGTAGATTCCCCAAATTTTACATGAGTAGATGGCTTCCCTCTCCTAATAGCATCATTATCCATACAAGGTAAATCATCATGAATTAATGAGTATGCGTGTATACACTCTATCGCAGCACCAATAATAATTAAAATTTTATAATTCAAATTAAATAGTGATCCAACATCTATCAAGATCTTTGATCTTATCTTTTTACCTCCAGAAAAAAGACCATATTGCATTGGAACAATCAAATCTGATTTTTTTTGTTTATCAATAAAAGTTTTAAGAAACAAATTTGTATCTTTTGCTATTTTATCAATTTTTTCTTTCATCTTTTTTATTTATAAAAATTTTTGATATTTTCTCCTTAGTTCTTTCATTAATATTTTTTACACTTTTTTGAAATTTTTTCTCGATGATTTTATTCAATTTGATCAAATTTTGATAATTATGCAATGAATTTTCTAGATCTTTTTGGCTCTCTAGTTCATCAATCATCTTATTAGCTTTTTTAGTTAATTCTTCTAGTGTTAGAGACTCATAATTATTTGTTAAATTTTTATCTTTCATATAATACTCCCAGATAATACATGAAAATCAAAGTTGCAAATATTAAAAAAGCAAAAAATTTACTTGATAAAAGTAATTGTATAGCTATCCCTACTGAAACTGTTTATGGTTTAGCTGGAAATGCATACTCTAATCGTGCGTGTAAAAAAATCTTTGAATTAAAAAAAAGACCTAAAAATAATCCTCTGATTGTTCATTATTATAATATATCTCAATTAAAAGCTGACTGTATTTTAAATAAAGATTTTTTTAAATTATATTATAAATTTTGTCCAGGTCCTATTACATTTGTATTGAAACTAAAAAAAAATTCAAAAATCTCTAAAATAGTAAATAATAATAAAAAAGATTTAGCTGTGAGATTTCCAAAACATCCTGTTGCACGAAAGTTACTAAAATATCTTAATTATCCTCTTGCGGCACCTAGCGCTAATCTATCTAAAAAAGTAAGTGCAGTTAAATCTGAAGATGTGAAAGATGATTTTGGAAAAAAAATTAAATTCATACTTGAAGGCGGAACATCTTCAATTGGTCTTGAATCAACAATAATTGATTTAAGGAAAAGGCCTAAAATTTTAAGATTGGGTGGTCTCGAAATATCTAAAATTAAAGATGTTCTTAATAAGAAAATTCTTTATGAAAATAATCCTAGGAAAATCTCTGCGCCTGGACAGTTTAAACTACATTACTCACCTGATTTACCTATAAAATTAAATGTAAAAAAAGTAAAAAATTATGAGGCTTATATATTGATTAAAAAAGTAAGAAGAATTAAACCTAACTACTTTTTCCTATCTAAAAATGGCAACTTGAAAGAGGCAGCAAAAAATTTATATAGTACTTTTAGAAAAATAAAAAAGAGTCAGTATAAGTTTATTAGTGTCGAAAGAATTCCAAATAAAGGTTTGGGGAAAACAATTAATGATAGACTGAAAAGGGCATCGAAATTTTAATGAGTAGTCCATTAGAAATAATTCAATTATCCAAGAAATACGAAGATAAAATTGCAGTGAAAAATATTTCTTTTAAAGTTAAAAAAAACGAGGTAATTGGAATCCTTGGTCCAAATGGTTGTGGAAAAACTACCACTATCGGAATGATTCTCGGATTATTAAAACCCTCTAACGGTAAAATATTAATAAATGGTTTAGAGATTGAAAAACAAAGAGTAAATTTATTGGCAGAGTTAAATTTTATCTCACCCTACATAGAACTACCAAAAAAATTAACTGTCCAACAGAATTTAGAGGTATATGGAAGACTTTATGATGTGAAATACTTAAAAGAAAAAATAAATCATCTCTCAGAAAAATTAAGGCTTGGTGATATAATAAATAAAATAACAGGGGAACTTTCATCAGGTCAAAAAAATAGAGTAAGCTTAGCAAAGTCTATCATAAATGATCCATTAATTTTACTTTTAGATGAACCTACTGCTTCTCTTGATCCTGAAACTGGAGATTTTGTAAGAAGTTTTTTAGAGGATTATAAAAAAGAAAATAAAGCCTCCATTTTACTTGCCTCACATAACATGGCAGAGGTTGAACGTTTATGTTCATCGGTTTTAATGATGAATAAAGGTATCATTATTGACTACGGTAAGCCAGCTGAGTTAATTAAAAAACATAAAAGACAAAATATGGAAGAAGTTTTTTTAAAACTAACTAGGGAAAAATATGAATTTAAATAAGATGTATGGTCTATTTCTTAGACATTTCTTTTTAATCAAAGGCTCTTTGCCTAGAATTTTGGATCTTATATATTGGCCAACAATTCAAATAATCCTCTGGGGTTTTATCTCAAAGTTTTTTACGATTTATAGTGATTATTATAATAACACTCTAGGTATAATACTCACTTGTGCTATTCTTTACGATATTCTTTTTAGATCCAGTATAAGTTTTAATATGCTTTTCTTAGAGGAAATTTGGAGTAGAAACTTCACAAATTTATTTATAGCTCCATTAAAAATAAAAGAAATAATAGTTTCATTAATTTTTACTGCTTTAATTAGAACTTTAATTGGATTGGTACCAGCAATAATTCTAACATCTCCGCTATTTGGAGTATCAATTTTGAATTTAGGCTTTCCTTTACTGTTACTTTTTATTAGTTTATATCTCTTTGGTATAACTTTAGGGCTGTTTGTAAGTGCTGGTCTTATGAGATATGGACCTTCTTTTGAAAATATTGCGTGGTCATCTCTTTTCCTACTAGCGCCGCTTGGTTGTATTTATTATCCTTTAGAAATTCTTCCAAATTTTTTTCAAATTATTGCAAAGGGGTTACCCTTAGTTTATATTTTTGATGAAGCAAGAAATATTCTTTTAAATAATTATTTAGATTACAATAATCTTAAATATGCATATATTCTGAATCTTGTCTATTTATGTATTGGTATAATTTTATTTTACTATTCATTTTTAAAAGCAAGGGTAAAGGGTACTTTAATAAATATGGGAGAATAGATTAAGTAATTTTTTTTTTCTTCTTATCAAGAATCTTTATTTTTTGAAAAATTAATTCAGAAACTTTTCCATTGCCAAATACACTTGATGGTCTCAAGTCTTTTTTAAGAAAATATACTATAGCTGCTTTAATTTTTTTATAATCATATCCAGTAATAATATTTGTTTTATTTTTAATTGTTATTTGTCTCTCAGTAGTAGTTCTAATAGTTACACATGGGACCCCTAATAAAGACGTTTCTTCTTGGATACCTCCAGAATCAGTTAAAACTAATTTGCTATTTTTCATTAAAGATAAAAAATCTATAAATTCTAAAGGTTTAATAAATTCAACATATTTGACTAATCCTACTCTCATTTTGTCAATTATTTTTTTTGTTCTTGGGTGGGTTGGAAAAATAAACTTTTTATTAAATTTTTTTCCTAACTTATTAAACGCTAAAATTAATTTTTTAAACTTTTTTGGATCATCCACAGTTTCTGGTCTATGTAGAGTCATCAGGTAAAACTGTTTTTTTTTTAAATGCAACTTTTTAAGAATTTTATTACTTTTAATTTTAGGTGAATATTTTTTAATAATGTCAGAAATTGTATTACCAACTTTATAAACTTTTTTGTTTAATAAAAGTCTTTCTTTTTTCAAATTATCTAAATCAAATTTTGTTGGAACAAAAAGAATGTCTGAAAGCTGATCAATTAATCTTCTATTAATTTCCTCCGGCATTCTTTCATCAAAGGATCTTAGTCCAGCCTCAACATGAGCAATCTTTATTTTGTTTAAATTTTCAAAATATTTTCTGTTGAATATAGAAGCAGCAAAACATCCTGCAAAAGCTGTGTTAGTGTCCCCCTGAACAATTAAGTAATCTGGTCTCTCTTTAAACAAAATTTTCTCAATATTTTCTATTGTTTTTGAAAAAAAACTCCCATAGGTTTTATTTATTGCTTTAATATTATACCTTGGTTTTGGTATTTTAAAAAAATCAAAAAAAACATCACTCATTATTTTAATGTAATGTTGATTTGTATTTATTAAAAAAAAATTAACTTTGTTTTCTTTTAAGATTTTTATTAGTGGGGCGAGCTTGATTATTTCTGGTCTTGTTGATAATACGATACAAATTTTCATAGTAATTTTACTTTTTCAAAGTAATAATAATCACTTATATAATTCATAAATCAATTAATGAAAGTTAATTATAAGTCTAAAATATGAGATTATTAAAAAACAGATTCTCTCTTTTGCTACTGATTTTAATCCCAATATTATCTTTATTTATTGGTTTTATTTTCAATGAAGACTTGTCTACTGGTGGCTCAAAATGGGATTTTAATCTTACATGGACAGTTGTAGAAAAATATTCTAACTTAGAATTCGAAGATGCCAATGAATACACAAGACATTTTCCTCTACACTACTTTTTTCTATCTTTTTCTCATTCAATTTTTAATGACCAGAAATTAGTCAGATTATTTTATTTAATTTTCAGTTTTTCTCTACCGATTTTCTTATTTTTAAATTTAAGAAAGATTTATAAATTTAAAGAAATAAATCTTATTATATTTAGTTTTAGCTTTTTATTAATTCCACTATTTAGGGCTGAAGCTATTTGGGCTAATTCCCACTTAACAGCAACAATTTTTTTTCTTATAGGTAATTTTTTTTATCTTAAAAGTTTAGAAAAAAATGTTTTTTATTTTAAATTGATAAACTTATTTTTTTTAGCACTAGCAACATACTGCCTTCAAACTTATGTAATTTTATATCTTTATTATTTATCAAAGTACTTCCTAAATGAAAAATTTAGAGTTTTTACCTCACTTTTTTTATTCTCATGCTTACTCGGTATCCCTGGTCTTTATTTCATTTACTTAAATCCAAGAACATCAAATTTAACTATTACACAGGATTTTTATTACACATTTATAACAAATATTTCTATAATGTTTTTTTTCTTATGTTTTTTACTTTGTAATTTAAAAACTATTAAAGCTTTGAAAAATGAAATTTTTATTTTAAAATTTTGGGAAATTTTGATACTTTTCATAGTAGCTGGATTTGTATTAATAAATCTGGATTTTAATCTTTTAAAATCAAATCTAAAAGGTGGGGGATTTTTTTTTAAATTATCCCACTTCATTTTGAAAAATAATTTAATATTTATCATGTCTTTTTTAATAGGTCTTTTTGTGAGTGCTTTAATAATTAAAAAAGAAAAAAAAATTTTTTTTATTTTTTTAATAATGTTTTTAATGGCTTTAAATTTCCAGATATATCAAAAGTATTTTGAACCATTGTTTCTAGTTATGTTTTGTGTATTATATAAAAATTTTTTACTAAGTAATATTTTAAACAATTTAAAAAATATTCTTTCCTTTTATTCTTTGATAGTTATTTATTTTATTATTGCATACATCAATTATCTTAATAACTTTTCTCATAAATTAGTTATTTAAAAATTTTTTAAAAATTATCAATTTTAAAGTTAAAAAAATTGTCTTCATAATTTTCATTTTACTTTTTCCTATTTTCTTATCGTAACCAAGTATAAAAGGAATTTCTTTTAAATTTACAGAATTAAAACTATTAGTTAAAAAAATAATTATTTTGGCTGCAATATTAAAGTCTTCATTTTTAAAGAATGTTTTATCTTTTAAAATTTTTTTTATCAAATAAAATTTATAAGCTCTAAAATTACAAGTATAATCATTTAAGTTTTTGAATGGATAAAATAGCTTAAACAAATATTTTGCTCCATAACTCATTATTAATCTAAAAAAAGTGACACCTTTTACCTTTGAATTTTTTTGAAATCTTGATGCAATTACTATGTCATTTGAATTTTTTATTTCTTTGAACATGCCAGAAATAATTTCAATAGGGTGCGTATTATCACTATCAAGTGTTATAACTATATCTTCGTCATTTGCTATTTCATTTATAATTTTAAAACCAGTTTCCATAGCTATGCTCAAGCCTGAATTTTTTTTATGAGCTTTATAAAGTAATCGAAAATTACTTTTATAATTTTTAAATCTAATTGAATTATCTGTAGAACAATCATCAATAAGCACTACAGTTATTTTAAGTCTTTCTCTATCTACTAATCTCTCAATTTTTTCTAAAATCTTAAGGAGATTTTTTTCCTCATTATATGCTGGTAATAAGATATATATCATATTAATAATTGGTGCGCCCGGAAGGACTTGAACCCTCAGCCTCCTGATCCGAAGTCAGGCGCTCTATCCAATTGAGCTACAAGCGCGACAACTTATGTGTATTATAAATTAATCAATATTGCATTAAATTAATAATTCATTAAATATATTTATATTTTAAAATCATTAAATATAATCAAGGCGTTAACGAAAAATATTATATGAAAATATTTAAAAACTTAGGGAAAATTGATTATCTAAAAAAGATTAAAAAGGTTGAGTTAAATCTTGACTCAATTAAAAAAGGTTTAAATCTTACAGAAGAATTTATAATTTATAAGGATAAAGATATTTCAATATACGATCGAATTTGTGACCATAATAGCGGTAAACTTATTTCGAAAAATAATAAAACTTTTTGTCCAATGCATAAATGGGAATTTATACCTGAGACTGGTAAATACACAAATGGGCTTGTTAAAAAAAAGAAAGATTATGAAATAATAAACAATAAAATTTTAGTTGATGAAAAAATATTTGAACCAAAAATAAAAAGTTCGAAAAAAGAGTCAAAAATTAAAGTTAGATATATAAATCACGCATTTTTAATCATTGAGACAAAAAATTACAAATTTGCAACTGACCCTTGGGCTCTAGGACCAGCTTTTAATACTGGTTGGTGGTTAAAGCATAAAACTATCGCTAATTGGAAAGAGGAATTAAATTCATGTGATTTTATCTATGTAAGCCATAATCATCCTGATCATTGTCATGAACTGACTCTTTCATACGTCAAAAAAGATATAGATATTATTATTCCAAATTTTCAATCAAATTCTGTAGGTATTTTACTAGAAGACTTTGGATTTACAAATATCCATAAACTAAATTTTGAAAATCAATATCAGTTTAAAGATACTAATTTAATTTTATCTATATTTAAATCTGGAGATTTAAGAGAAGATTCTGGTCTGTTTTTTAGTATTGGATCTTTTAAAATACTTTTAACCGTTGACTCAAATAATTTAAATTTTCTTAGACTACCAAAAGTAGATTTATTTGCCTCGAGTTTTGCAGGTGGTGCTCATGGTTATCCATTAAATTGTGAAAATTATTCACTCGATGATAGAATTAAAATGCTCACAACAGATAAAAATTTTATCAAAAATACAAAAATCAAATACTTAAAGAATATAAATCCAAAATTTTTTTTACCCTATGCTGGTTTTTTTGAGGAAAGGTTAAAAA
>CACJOA010000002.1 GCA_902594915.1 uncultured Pelagibacteraceae bacterium
TTTTCTATTCTTTTTTGGAATCGATTTAAGAGGATTATTACCATTAGCTGGCATAGGTATTAATTCATTTTCACCTAGAATTCTTGCTACTCTTGTTGTTGGTTGTGCACCTTGACCCAACCAATATTTAATTCTATCTGCTTCTAATCCAATTCTTTCCTTTTTTTCTTTTGGTAATAATGGATTAAAAAAACCTACTTTTTCTATAAATCTTCCGTCTCTTGCAAAACGACTGTCTGCAACAACAACTTTATAAACAGGTCTCTTTTTAGTACCACCTCGTGACAATCTTAGTTTTAACATTTACTCTCCTTTTATTTATTTTAATTGATTAAATAATTCTGGAGGTATCCCTTTATCAGACATACCTTTTAAATTACCTTTTGACATCTTTTTCATCATTTCAGACATCATCTTAAATTGTTTTAACAATTTATTGATAGTGGCTGGATCAGTTCCTGAACCATTAGCAATTCTCTTTTTTCTCGAACCATCGATAATTTTTGGATTCTCTCTTTCTTTTTTTGTCATTGATAAAATTATAGCTTCATTCTTTGTGATAACACTTTCATCTATTCCAGCTGCATCCATTTGTGATTTGACTTTTGTAACACCAGGCATAAAGGACATAATACCCTCAATTCCTCCCATTTTTTTCATCTGTCTTAATTGAGTTAAATAGTCTTGCATTGAGAATTGTCCTTTTTTTAAATTTTCTTCTGCCCTTTTAATATTTTCCTCTCCTAAGTCTTGAGATGCTTTTTCAACAAGTGATACAATATCCCCCATTCCAAGAATTCTGTTCGCAATTCTATTAGGATGAAACACTTCAAGATTTTCAACTTTTTCTCCTACACCTAAAAACTTTATTGGAACTTGTGAAACAAATTTCATACTAACAGCAGCTCCTCCTCTAGCATCACCATCTGCTCTTGTAAGAATTATTCCAGATAGATTCACTGTATTTTTAAATTCTTTTGCTACAGCCGCTGCAACTTGTCCAGTGAGTGAGTCGGCTACCAAAAAGGTCTCCACAGGTTTTATCATATTTTCAATTTGCTTAATTTCACTCATCATTTGTAAATCTATTTGTGTTCTACCAGCGGTATCAAATAAAATAATGTCTGCACCATTTAAATTAGCAGCGCCAATAGCTCTTTGACAAATATCAGCTGGTTGTTGTCCTTCAATTATTGGAAGAGTTAGAATATTATTTTGTTCACCTAAAGATTTTAATTGTTCCTGTGCTGCCGGCCTATAGATATCCAAGCTAACCATCATTACTTTTTTTTTTTTTATATTTTCTAAATATTTTGCAAGTTTAGCAGTAGTGGTAGTTTTACCAGAGCCTTGTAGTCCAACTAGCATCATTGGCACTGGTGGAACTGCATTAAGATTTATATCATTATTTTTTTCACCCAAAAAATTAACTAATTCATCATACACAATTTTCACAACCATATCTCCTGGGGATGTCGATCTTATTATTTCTTGACCGAGAGCCTTTGGTTTAACTTTTTTGATAAAATCTTTAGCAACATCAAGAGAGACATCTGCCTCTAATAAAGCCTGCCTTATACCTCTTAATCCTTCATCGACTTGATTTTCATCAAGTGATGGTGCTTTTTTTAAAGAGGAAAAAACTTCCTCAAATTTATTTGTCAAATTTTCAAACATATTTATTTCACGCATTAGTAACGGCACTAGTGGGCGAACCCTCGCTGACTAGTGTCGATCTCTTTGTTTCCAAAGACACCACAAATTTAACGTTTTTGTGGAAACTGGCACAAAATATAATAGAGGTTCAAAAAGTCAATAAATAAGTTAAATAACTATATATGGACATTAAAGCATTTAAAATGGATGGATTAGGTAATGATTTTGTTATCATCGATAATAGACAAAAAATTACTAATTTAACTAAAGAACAAATAATCAAGATTTGTAATAGAAATTTTATAGGTTGTGATCAATTAATATTAATAGAAACAGACAAATCTACTGATGCAAAGTTAAAATTTTATAACTCTGATGGTGGAGAGTCTGGAGCATGTGGTAATGGAACTAGATGTGTTGCTGACTTAATTTCAAAAGAGCTGAATAACAAAAGTGTAATTTTAAAAACTCTATCTGGAAATCTAAAATCTGAAATATTGGGAAATAAAATTGTTACAACAGAAATCGGTAAAGCTAGGGTAGAGTGGAATGAAATACCTCTGTCAGAAAAATTAGATACAAAAAATTTAAATATTAAGATCAATGATAAAAATAACAAAGAATATTTAGGTGGTATAGCAGTCAATGTTGGTAATCCGCATATAATTTTTTTTGTAAATGAAATCGATGATTTTGATATTAAAGAAATTGGTCCTAATATTGAAAAACATAAAATTTTTCCAGAAAAATGTAACGTAACCATTGCTCAAGTTATTAATAAGAGTCTAATTAAAGTTAAAGTTTGGGAGAGGGGAGCCGGTTTGACCAAAGCATGTGGAACCGCAGCATGTGCAACTGCTTTTGCTGGTAAGTTAAAAAATCTTACTAATAATAAAACAGATATAGAATTTGAAAATGGAAAATTAACAATTTCAATTGATGAACAAGACTCAATTCATATGAAAGGTCCTGTTTCAGATATAAAAGAAATTGACATAAAATTATAATGAGAATTTTAGATAAATTTAAAATTGGTTTTAAAAAAAGTGCTTCAGCTCTAACTTCAGGGATTAAAGAAATAATAATAAAGAAAGAAATAGATGATGAAAATTTAGATAAGATAGAAGAATTTTTAATTCAATCAGATGTTGGTGTAGAGGCAGCATCCGAAATAAAAGAAATTATTTCAACTAAAAAAATTGATCCAAACAAAGAACTTTCAACTGAAATAAATATTATTTTAAAAGAATATATTATCTCTTTAATGAAACCTTTGGAAAATAATTCTTTTTTTGAAAAAAAAGAAAAACTTAATGCAACTTTAATCTCTGGAGTCAACGGTGTGGGTAAAACAACTACTATTGGTAAAATTGGTAAAATTTTAAAAACTAACGGAAATAAAGTAATGTTTGCAGCTTCAGATACCTTTAGGGCTGCAGCGATCGACCAGTTAGAAAATTGGGCAAATAAAGTAGATGCTCAGATTATTAAATCATCTCAAGGTTCTGACCCAGCATCTGTTACCTATAAAGCGATTGATGAAGCAATAAAAAACAAATTTCATCATGTTTTGATTGATACAGCAGGAAGGCTTCAAAATAAAAAAAATTTAATGGAAGAATACAGAAAAATTGCAAAAGTAATCAAAAAAATTGATCCAGATGCGCCACATAATGTTATTCTTGTTTTGGATGCAACCTCAGGACAAAATGTAATAAATCAAGTTGAGGAATTTAATAAAATTATTCCTGTAACGGGAATAGTGATGACAAAATTAGATGGAACAGCAAAAGGCGGCATTCTTTTAGCTTTAGCGAAAAAATATAAACTTTCTATAATCGCTTTAGGTCTAGGTGAAAAAGAGGATGACCTACAATTATTTAATGCAGAAAAGTTTGCTGAAGCTTTTACTCAAATTAATTAATTAAATTACTTGAAATCAAGGGTTTATAAATTTTACACTTATAGTTATCTTTAAACATATAATATCCACAATCTCTTGAAAATGATGATATTATAAAATCAAACTTACCAGTAGTAGGATAAAGTTCTAATTTTTTATTGACTATATCATATTTAAAATTTGCATTTAAACTTTTTACTGCACTGATCATCACTAATGTTTTATCGTCTTTTAATAAGTAGTATGCGAAATCATCAGGAAATACTGGAAAATCATATTCTTGTAAAAAATATCTTGCTTGCTTAGGAAACCAATCATATGAAATTAAAGGAGAAGATGACTTGGTCAAATAATTATATATATAAAGATCTTTTGGATAATCATTTATATAATTGCTTTCTTCACCTCTGGCTAAAATAGAATTTTCTCTAACTTTAAAATACAGTGCAAATTTTTTGTTATGAGATTCCATATGATCAATATGAAATAATTCATCTGGTAAAAAAGATTTATCTTTTGAGAAAACAAAATTTGTAGAGATTAAAAATAGATTTAATATAAAAAAAATTATCTTCATATTTTTTTAAGATAATTAAGAATTTTGTAGTTAAATTGTTTAGATTGTGGCCTAATTTAATCTATTTAAAAAAGATTTTAATGCACTAACCAAATTTTCATCATATTCCATCATATGATCGTCATATTCTGTAAAATAAGAATATTTTGGCTCATTTGCAATATCATAAATTTTATTACCCATTGAAAAAGGAACAATCTGATCTGCTTTACCATGCATTATCAAAATTGGTGAATTAATATTCTTTATTTTTTTTTCATTTTCAAATTTGTCTTTTAGTAAAATTTGAACTGGAACATAAGGATAAAATTTTTTGGCAGCATCTACCATCGATGTAAAAGGAGTTTCAAGTATTACACCTGCAAATTTTTTATTTTGAGATAAATGAGTTGCAACACCCGTTCCCAAAGATTCCCCATAAACTACAATATTTTCTTCTTTCACACCTTTTTCAAACAACCATTTAATCGCACTATTTCCGTCCTCGTAAAGCCCCATTTCCGATGGTTTACCCTTGTTTCCACTAAAACCTCTCCATGCAATTATTAAAAAATTAACATTCATATCATTGAAATGATTCAATTTGTGGATTCTGTTTTCTAGTGAACCGGCATTGCCATGAAAATATAATATTGTTTTAAAATTTTTTAAATTTTTCTCATGATACCAGCCTACTAACTCAATATTGTCTTTAGTGATAATCTTTACCCTCTCTATATTAACTAGTAGTTTGTCATTAGAATAATTATTTTCATTTGGATGATATAATAAATTTCTCTGATAAAAAAATAATACTGACAAGATTGAAAAGTAAGCCACTATAAAAAGTATAATTATGTTTAACAAAAAATACCTAAATCTTTTTATCATTTCTTTTAACTAAAAAAATTCCCATAAAAACCATTATTGTTCCAACTAAATGGTAGAACTCCAATTTCTCATCAAAAAAAATAAAGCCATATAATGCTCCATAAACAGTATACAAGTATAAAACTGAACCTGTAATAGATGCACCAAGCTTATTATTTACAAAATTAAAAAGTAAAAAGGCAATTATACTTGGAGATAATGCTGCAAACAAAACCCAAAAAAAGAAATTTAAGTCATAATTCGTTTTCAAAATCATAATATTCTCTACTAAAAAAAAAGGGAATAAACTTAATGCCCCAAACATTGATATTAAAGTAAATCTTTGTAATAAAGGTAATTCTGATTTCCAGTAATAAAGATAAATTGTATATAAAGCCCATCCAATTGATGCACCTAACATCCATAAATCTCCAACTGTGAATTTTAAGTCTACTAGTAATCTCAAATTAGCTTTTATAATGATAAGAATTACTCCTATTAAGCAAATTAAAATTCCAAGATATTGACCATTGGTTAATTTATCTTTAAAAAAAAATGAAGATATTAAGATTATAAATATTGGTGACGATGAATAAATAATTCCCATATTAACTATTGTAGTTGTTTTTCCTGCTATAAAAGGGAAAGCACCACAGATACCACATCCGAGAAAACCTAAAATAAATAATTTAAATATCTCTTTTCTAAATTGATTAAAATTTTTTTTTAAATAAATAAAGGTAAAAGGTAACAAAAATAAAAAACAAAATGTCCATCTCCAGAATGCCAGTGATATCGGGGGAATAAATTCTGTACCTCCCCTTGCTATAACAAGATTACTAGCCATAAAAATTGGCTGAATAAATAATAGAATGTAAGGAATTAAAGTTTTATTATTACTTTTCAAACAAATTAAATTATCTAATTTTGATCAAAAAATGCTTCGTAAATCATCATGACAATAGCTGCTCCCATTAACAAATATACGGGAATCACATCTAAAAAACCAATCATCATTGATCTAGTAAGTGTTGTCGCTAATCCTATAAGAAAAAAAATTGCAAAAGATAGTCCAACTATTGTTGTTATTTTATTCATCTTACTCCTTACACTCCTTTTCTAACCAATTCGCGACACCTAAAAATCTATGATCGTCGTATTTATCACCAATCAACTGCACTCCTAATGGTAATTTATTTTCGCCCTCAAGTAAAGGTAGCGAAATACATGGAGTTCCTAAATAAGACCAAACTTTATTAAATTCTGCAGTGCCAGTGCTTTTTAAGCCCTTAGGAGCAACCCCTGGGCTTGATGGAGATAATACACCATGATAATCCTCAAAAACCTCTTGGTATGATTCATAACTTCTTTTCATAAAATCAATCGCCTCAGCATACTCTTTTGCAGAATATTTATTGCCATTTTTTATTGCAGTTAACATAAACTTTGATAATTTTTTTTTATATTTCTTAAAGTAAACAGAAAAATTATTAGCCAAATCTGTTTCATGTATGATTTGGTGATATTTATGAATATCATTAAAATATGATGGAGTATCAAAGATTTCAATATTTTTTGAAAAAGACTTAATAAAATACTCAAATGCTTCTCTTGATTTTTTATCTATAATTTTCCAAAAGTCAGTTTTGTAAAATATAAATTTAGGGTTAAATAAGGGACCTTTTTTGGTTTCCTCCAAAATATTTTCAGCTGAAAAATAAATTGTAGCAGAATCATACTTATCTTTCTTAATCAAAACTTTTGCCATCAAAGCAACATCCTCAACATTTCTTGCGAATATTCCGACGTGATCTAAACTATATGATGTTCTTAAAATATTATTTCTTGATATAAGTCCGTAGCTAGGCTTATAACCAACAACTCCACAATATGATGCTGGTCTAATTACTGAACCACCTGTTTGTGAGCCAAGAGATGCAGGTGCCATAAATGACGCCACGACTGCTGCAGAACCACTTGATGAACCACCTGGGGTCCTTGAATAGTCATGTGGATTTTTAGTTTCTGGCGGACTTAAATAAGCCAATTCAGAAGTAGTCGTTTTACCCATAATGATAGCACCAGCTGCATGCAATAGATCAACTACTTCCGCATTTTGGGAATAAGATTTTCCTTTTCTAATAACAGTTCCGCATTCAGTTGGCATGTCAACAGTACCAAAAATATCTTTAATAGCTATTGGAACTCCATGAAGAGGGCCTACTGGCTTTCCTGACTTTCTATGTTCATCAGCCTCCGATGCCTTCTCCAATAAAATTTTTTTATCAAAATGTGCCCAGGCTTTTACTTCTTTTTCAAATTTTACTATTCTATCAATATATTGTTCGCAAATCTCAACAGATGTTATTTCAGCATTTCTAATTTTTGAGGCTAATTCTTCTATCTTTAAAGAAAATACTTCTGTCATTTTAATTAGATAGCGAATAATTTTTCCGGTAACCACAGAGCGATACCAGGAAATAAATACATTAATACCATTGCTAGTATCACTATTGCTAAAAATGGCATAATCCCGCTAAAGATTTGCATCAACTCAACATTTTTGGATTGAACACCTTTTAAGTAATAAGCTGACATTGCCATAGGTGGGGTCAGGAAAGATGTTTGTAAATTTAAAGCTATTAACATTGCAAAAAAATATGGATTAACTCCAAAAAATTCAACTAATGGTAAAAAAATTGGAACAAAAATTATTAATATCTCTGTCCACTCAAGTGGCCAGCCTAATAAAAATATTATTATTTGAGTTATTATTAAAAATTGCCATGGTTTTAGGTCAAGAGATTTAAAAAAATGTTCAAATACCTCATGACCACCTAAATACGAAAAAACTGAGGCAAATGTCCAAGATCCAATAAATAACCACATTATCATGGCTGTAGTCTTTGCTGTTAAAAACACAGACTCCTTAAAATTTTTCCATTTTAAGGTTTTATAAAAATATGAGAGCACTAAAGCACCGAAAGCTCCAACTGCTGCTGCCTCTGCTGGTGTTGCAATTCCTGCTAGTATTGTTCCAAGAACTAAAATTATTAATGAAAATAATGGTAAAAAAGATACCAATACTTCTTTCATAATTACTGAGGGTGGAGGTATTTCCTCTGCTGCAGGTTTTGGAGCAATTGATGGATTTAACCATGCCCTGAAAATTGCATATCCTATATATAAACCAGCTAACATCAATCCAGGAAAGATTGCAGCTGCAAATAATCTTAATGGTGAAAGTTGTGCTATTACCGAATATACAATTAACATTATACTCGGGGGAATTAAAATTCCTAGGCAGCCTCCAGAACATATTATTCCTGAGGCAAATTTTTTATCATAACCAGCCTTCACCATTGCAGGCCAGGCCAATAGTCCCATTAAGGTCACTACTGCACCTATGATACCAGTTGCAGTTGAAAATAATGTACAAGTTATTAACGCAGCTACAGCCATAGATGCTGGTAGTTTGTGAGATGCTAACCTAATAGCAAAAAATAATTTTGCAACTATTCCAGCCCTTTCGACTAAATATCCCATAAACAAAAACAAAGGGACAGCTGTTAAGACATTATTATCCATTACTGTGTAAGTATTTTGAACAAATAATTGAAATATTCTATTATCTAATAGATGCTCCATTTTAGTTGGATCAAAGTAAGCGTAATATCCAAAACCAAGACCCATCGCCATTAACGTAAATGCAATTGGAAAACCTAATAAAACTGCAAATAGAAATATCCCCATCATCAAAATAGCTATTTCAGGATTTGTAAGGCTAAATAACATCTTCTTTTTTTTCCTCTTGTGCGGCTCTCATCAGCACTTTTTCAGTTTCTTCTGCATCTGAAGGTCCCCTCTTTGGCCAACTACTTGTTTGAATGCATATAATACATCTAAAGACTTCACTTATACCCTGAATTGTCAAAAGGGCACCAGATAAAGGTATTAGAGATTTCGCCATATAAATTTGAATCTGGGCAGGACTATTCCAACTTGTTTCTTTAATCTTCCATGCCAACGCAGCATATTCATAACCATAAAACGCTAATGCCAAAACCCCTGGAAAGAAGAAAATAAAGTATAAAACTAAATCTATATAAGCTTGTGTTTTTTGAGAAAATAACCTGTATATTACATCACCTCTAACATGAGCTTCAGTACATAATGTATAGGCGCCTGCCATCATGAATATAGCTCCGTACATTTGTAAACTAAAATCAAAGTTCCATAAAGTTGGTGCATTTAAAGCATAAGCCATAAAAACTTCATAACAAGTACCTCCCATTAAAATTACTATGCACCACGAAAACGCTTTTCCCATAGATATACTCAAACGGTCAGCAAATTTTATATATGATCTCATCATAGATATTTACTTCTATTGAATTGTCATGAAAATATCAAATAAAAAGGGGGCACTGGGCCCCCTTAATAAAATTTATAAAAGTTAATTATATCTTAACTTTTGCAATTGGACCAAACTCATTTTCATAAGCAAGTTTGTAATTTGGCTGATTCATCAGCAAGTACTTCATTACTCTCTTAGCATATGCTTTTTGAGAATCCACGACTTTCTTAAAGAATGGATCTTTCTTATTAAAGTCACCAATTACCTTATCCCAACCTTTTAATTGTTGAGCTAAGATTTCGTCCGAAGTTTGATAAACATTTACTTTATGCTCATTCATCAACTTAGCTAAGTCAGCAGAGTATCTTACTAAAGCTTTAAAGTAATTATCACTATTCGCAGCATAAGCAGCATTTTTCAATATTGCTTGATGTGCTGGTGATAAACTGTTGTATGTTTTTTTGTTAACAGGTATTTCAAACATCTCTTGAGACTGATGAAAACTTCCTAAGTGATAGTGCTTTGAAACGTCCTGCATACCAAATTGAGAGTCTGAAGTAGGGTTATTAAACTCCGCTGCTTCAATCAAACCAGTTTTCATAGCTGGTTGGATTTCACCACCTGGTAATTGTCTTACTACCATTCCCATTGCAGTTAGAACGTTTGTCGCAAGACCAACTGTTCTATACTTCATACCTTTAACATCAGATACTTTGGTTACGTTTTTTTTGAACCAACCGAAAGGTTGAGCTGGCATTGGCATATGGAAAAAACCTATATAATCAAAACCTACTTTTGCAAGAGTTTCATCATATAATTTTCTTCCTCCACCATATTCCATCCATCCCATTACTTCCTGTGATGACATACCATATGAAGGTCCTGTTCCAAATAAAGACGCAGCAGGATTTTTTCCATACCAATATGCAGTCACCCAGTGACCCATATCTAATACTCCAGAACTTACTGCTTGTCCTATTTCAGATGTCTTTACAACTGCACCAACTGGCTGAAGATCAATTTTTAATGATCCTCCAGACATATCGCTAACCATTTTAGCGTAATCACCTGCCATTTCAAAAAAGATGTTTGCACCACTTGGCCATGCAGCTTGCATCTTTAAAGTTTTTGCAGCATGTGCCTTTACATATGGCATTGCAACAGCAGCTGCAGCCACAGCACTTGCTTTAGCAGCAGTCTTAAAGAACTTACGTCTTGAAGATGTTTTTATCTTCAATGATTTATTTTCTTTTGTCATTATTACTCCTATTAAAGTTAATTAACTGACGAAATTAAGCACAAAAGATGAATAGAGTCTTTCTAAAAAGTGACACATTTTAACAAAAATACAATCTGGAATTGATTCTTTAGCTGATTTTTTAGTTTACTTTATTAATACAATTTCCTGTTCGAAAGAATTCATCTAAGTTATCAATAGCAAGATTAGCCATTGCAGTTCTGGTTTCTTTAGTGGCACTGCCAACATGAGGAAGAATAAATGCGCTTGGATGATTGAGATACCCAGGATTTAAATTTGGCTCATTTTTATATACATCTAGACCAACCGCATAAACTTTTCTTCTATTTAATGCGTCAATCATTGCTTCATCCTCAACTATATCTCCTCTAGCAACATTTGTTACCACAGCACCTTTGGGAAGATATTCTATCGTATCTTTATTAATCATATTGATTGTCTCTTTAGAAGCTGGACAACAAATAGATAAAACATCTGAGACTTTCATTAAATCTTTAAGATTATCATGATAATTTGCTCCTTGTTCTTTTTCCTGAATCAATCGGGATCTATTATGATAATGAATTACCATACCTAAAGATTTTGCGACCTTTGCTATTTTTTGACCAATTCTACCCATACCTAAAATTCCTAACCTCGCTCCAGTTAATTGCTTTCCAATTAAAAGATCTGCAGACCAAATCCAACCTCCTTTTCTGGCTCTTTCAATTCCTTCTGCTGCCCTTCTGCATGCTCCAAGAATTAGTAGAACACCTATTTCTGCAGTAGCATCGGTTAACACTTCAGGCGTATTAGTAACTACAATACCTTTTTGTTTTGCTGCTTCTAGGTCTATATTTCCAAATCCAACCGCAAAATTAGAAATTATTTTAACAGTATCTGGTAATTGGTTAATTGTTTTTGCATCTAACTTATCAGTCAAAGCCGATAATATTCCATCATGTTTTTTACTTAATTCAATTAATCTTTTTTGTGAGTAAAGCTCATCATTAAGATTAAGGCTTGCATCAAAAGTTTTTTTTGCTTTATCTTCACAAGAACTTAACAATTTTCTGGTTATAAGTATTTTTTTCATAAATTTATTACTAATTTAGATCAAATATTTTTCCAGGGTTCATAATATTATTTTGATCAATACTTCTTTTAATTATTTTCATTAGAGGAATGTTATCACCATGTTCTTTTAATAAATATTCTTTTTTATGAAGACCGACCCCATGTTCCCCTGTAATAGTTCCATTTAAATCTAAAGTCTTTTGAATCAATAAATCACTAAAATCTCTAATTTTATGATAAGTCTTCTTTTTTGTTGGATCATAAGGTAAAAGTACATGAAAATTGCCATCACCCAAATGACCCACCATGGGAGCTCTTAGACCAAGTTTTTTTGTTTGTTCCTCGGCAAAATTTACACATTCGGTAATTTTTGATATTGGAAGACACACATCTGTTGAGTAAACTCTACCATTATTTATCAAAGCTTTTACTGAATAATAAACATCCCATCTCGCTTTCCAAAGCTTATTTCTTTCCTCTAAATCCTTTGCCCACTTAAATGAGCTACCATTGTTATCATTTGAAATTTCCTCAACAATTTTGATATTTTCTTTGTTTGATACTTCTGACCCATGAAATTCAAAAAAAAGAGTTGGTACAGCTTTAACATCTTGAAGTTTTGAGTAATTAATACTAATTTCCATTTGATCTTTATTAAGCATTTCAATTCTTGCAATAGGAACTCCATATTGAATTACTTGTTGAGCGGTTTGTACCGCCATTTTTAACGATGGAAAATGGCATACAGCGCTCATAATACTTTCTGGTATTGGGGATAGCCTTAATTGAATTTCTGTTATTATTCCTAATGTGCCCTCAGACCCAATGAAAAGGTTCGTTAGGTTATATCCAGATGAAGTTTTTTTAGTTCTACCTCCAGTTTTAATTATATCTCCATTTGGAAGAACAACTGTTAGACCGGTTATAACAGTTTTCATTGTTCCATATTTTACGGCCATTGTTCCTGATGCAGAAGTTGAGGCCATACCTCCAATAGCTGCATTAGCGCCTGGATCAATTGGGAAAAAAACCCCATCCTCTCTTAAGTAATCATTTAGTTGTTCTTTAGTTACGCAAGCTTGAACTCTACAATCAAAATCTTCAACGTTTACATTTAAAATTTTATTCATTTTTTCCAAACATACAGTGATACCTTTCTCATTTCCTACAACATTTCCTTCTAGAGATGTTCCAGTACCAAAAGGTACAACTGGTACTTTATGCTGATTACATAATTTAAGTACTTTTGAAACTTCCTCATTTGTTTCAGGAAAAACTACAGCCTTAGACAAAACTGGATCAAAAGTATCCTCGCCTCGGGCATAGTTTGCTCTTGTCGACTCTGATGTAGAAAATCTTCCATTTAAGATTCTTTTTAATTCTTTTTGAACTTGGTCATTCATTTAAAGAATATTAATAAAAAATAAAACAAAAATACAGCTTATTTCGTTAGCATTTTTTTTATGTTTTCTAAAGCTTGAGAAATATTATCTCTTGAAGCTGCAAAACTAAATCTAACGTAATTTTGGCAAGTTTCACCAAATGCTGTTCCTGGAACTATTGCAACACCAGCTTCATGCATAGCCTTCCTAGCAAATTCAGCACCATTCATTCCAGTTCCAATTACTTTTGGAAATGCATAAAAAGCTCCTCCGGGTAAACTACATTCTACACCTGGTAAATCATTTAGTCCCTTATAAATTAAATCTCTTCTTTGGGTGAATTTTTCCATCATTTCATTAATTGAGTCATCTGGTCCATCTAAAGCAGCAATACCAGCAAACTGGGCTGCAGCGTTAACGCAAGAAACACTATTGATTAGTAATTTATTTACATGTTCAACTAAGTGCTGTGGCCAAAAGCTCCAACCAAGTCTCCAGCCTGTCATTGAATAAGCTTTACTCCATCCTTCTAACACTATTAATCTTTCTCTTAACTCTGGGTAATTGAAAAATGAAGGCATTTCTTTATTATCAAAAATTTGCCTACTATAAATTTCATCGCTTAATATTGTGACATGCGGATGTTTTTTTAGGCCATCAGCTAAAAAATCAATATCTTTTTTCTCAACGAAACTACCTGTGGGGTTATTTGGATTTATTAAAATTAACAATCGAGTCTTATCTGTAATTAAAGATAATATCTTATCTGGATTAAACCTTAGATCCTTATCTTCTGTCAAATCATATGTTACAGAAGTGGAGCCAGTGTAATTTATCATCGACTCATAAATAGGAAATGCGGGTGTTGGGTGTATTATTTCTGCGCCAGGTTCTCCAAAGCATTGAATAGCATATGTCATCGTAGGTTTTCCGCCTGGCATTATTAAAATTCTCTCAAAATCTATATCAACACTATAACGTTTTTTTATCCATCTAATCACTGCCTGTCTACATTCTGGGATTCCATTAGACATAACGTAACCATGATGCCCATCATCTAATGCTTTTTTTGCAGCCTCTACTACATGTTTTGGTGTTTTAAAGTCCGGCTGGCCTAAACCCAAATGAATCATTGGTTTTCCTTGTGCCTCTAATTTTTTTGCTTCAGCCAAAACTGAAAACGCTGTTTCAGTGCCTAGTCTATTTAAACTTTGTGCTAATTTCATTATTTATCCTTTTTTTTAATTTCCATTTCTATAAATTAATTTTGAACTATTCAACTCTTTTAAATTTTTACAGCCCATAAGCACCATATTTCTATTTATTTCATCGTGCATATTTTTTAGTAAATGTTCTACACCTTTTTGTCCACCTGCGGCTAAAGAGAACAAAAACATTTTACCAAAACTACATGCTTTTGCACCAGCAGCAATCGCTTTTAAGACATGAGTACCTCTTCTTACCCCTCCATCTAAAATTATTTCCAATTTATCACCCACAGCATCAGAAATTGCTTTAACTTGATCAAAAGGTGAGCGTGATCCATCAAGTTGTCGTCCACCATGATTAGAAACCATAATAGCTGTACACCCTATATCAATAGCCCTTTTTGCATCTTCTACAGACATAACTCCTTTTAGTGCAAAAGGACCATTCCACTTTTTTGCACAATACTCTGCATCTTTCCAGCCCATCAATGGATCATACTGCTCATTTATATACTCAATTACCGACTTTGAAATATTTGTTCCTTTATCTGTCTTTTTTTTTACATTTGAAAGTTCAAATTTTTTTCCAGTTAGATAATTAAACACCCAGTATGGTCTTGCAGCAAAACTTATTAGACTTTGAAGTGTAAGTTTTGGTGGTGTTGTAAATCCTGTTCTGTGGTCTTTTTCTCTGTTACCTGCAACTAATGTGTCTACAGTTAGACACATTGCATCAAATCCTGATCTTCTTGATCTGTCAATCAAATCATCAGTTATGGATTTGTCTTTATGAACATAAAGTTGAAATAATTTTGGTCCACTTGAAATATTAGATATTTCCTCAATAGAGTTATTGCTCATGGATGACATGCTGTAAAAGGTTCCAAATTTTTCTGCTGCTCTTGCTGAAGCTTTATCACCATCAGAATGATAAAGTCTTTGCATCGCGGCTGGGGAAAGAAAAATTGGCATATCTATTTTTCTTCCAAACAAAGTTGTAGATAAATCTGGCTCTCCTACGTTAGCAAGCACATTTGGAACTAAATCACACTCATTAAATGACTCAGTGTTTCTTCTTAAAGTAGACTCATCATCAGCTCCTCCATCTATATAATGGAAAATTGGTGAGGGTAATTTTTTTTTAGCTAATTTTCTAAAATCTTCGAAATTTTGACAATTTTTTAAACTCACTATCTTCTAAATCTTAAATTACTTCTATTTAAATCACTTATTTTTGTGCAACCCATTAGTTTCATGTCCCTAACTAACTCAGCCTTATATTTATCTATAGCTCTTTCTACACCTGCCTGACCTCCTGCTGCTAAAGCATAAAGATATAATCTTCCTCCAGAGCAAGCCTTAGCTCCTAATGATAGTGCTTTAAGCATATGAGTACCTCTATGAATTCCACCTTCACAAATCACATCTAGTTTATCACCAACCGCATCTACAATTTCTGCAAGTTGATCAAATGGAGACCTAGATCCATCAAGTTGTCGTCCGCCATGATTTGAAACCATTATACCTGTGCATCCAATGTCTACGGCTTTCTTTGCATCTTCAACACTCATTATTCCTTTAAGAGCAAAGTGGCCACCCCACTTAGAACATAGTTTTTCAGCATCTTTCCAATTCATAGATTGATCTAACATAGTAGAAAAATAGTTACCAATTGAGGAATTAGTGCTAGTTCCCTCTTTAACAAAATCTTGGAGATGAGGCAATTCAAACTTACCTTTCGTCAAATAATTTATTCCCCACATTGGTTTAACAGCAAAACTTATTAAACTTGATAAAGTTAATCTTGGAGGAGATGTAAAACCAGTTCTTAAATCTCTTTCACGATTACCACCTGTTATTGTATCAACTGTTAGAGCCATAACATCAAACTTGGCTGCTTTAGCTCTCTCTAAACAAGAATCATTAAGACCTCTGTCTTTATGGAAATAAAACTGAAACATTTTAGGTGTGTCTATCATTGAGGAAATCTCCTCTACACTTACCGTGGCTAAAGCTGAAACGCCAAACATGGTATTAAATTTTTGCGCAGCCCTTCCTACAGCTCTTTCCCCATCGTAATGAAAAAGTCTCTGAAGTGCAGTCGGTGAAAGATAAAAGGGTAAATCTAATTTTTTCCCAAAAATTGTAGTTGATAAATCCACATTCTCAACTCCTCTTAAAACATTGGGAACTAGATCAACGTCATCAAATGCGCTTGTGTTTCTTTTATAAGTTATTTCATCATCAGCAGCACCATCAATATAATGAAAAATTGGTGAAGGTAATCTTTTTTTAGCTAATTTTCTAAAATCACTAAAATTGTGGCAATCTTTTAAATTCATGAGAAACTCTTAAAACTTTTTGAAAAAATTAAACATATAACTATTTGCCCCAGGATTCTTGGACCCTAAGCTTGCATTTGATAAATGATTATATGAAAAACCTAGTTGACTTTCTTTTGGTAATTCAAGTGAAAATTGTAATTCACTCTTAAATTCTAGTTCATGACCAAGATCTTTGCCATCTCCTTGATTATAATATCCTGGAGTAAAGCTAGGCGTAAAATTTAATTCACCTATCTTATATTGGGCCTGCACTCCAGTATAAAAATACGTTGCATTATCAGCGGTTATCATAGCTCCAGTTATGGGAGATAGATTTCCAAAAAAAGTATTTCTATTTAAATCCTCATTTTGATGTTGTATTCCAATTAGAGTCGATTTTTTTCCATCATCACTAAAATCAAACATTCCAGTGTAAATACTAAATTCAGTGTTTTTGTTTTTCAAATTCGTCTCCTCTGCATTAACAACAGAAAAAGTAAAAAAAACAGCAACAACAGTAAGTAATTTAAAAGAATTCATTTTTAGCAATATACTCAGTTTTTTTTAATAATAAATAACTTAAATAATATTGCACCCCCAAATATAAATAACAATATAGGTAATATCCATAAAAAATAGGTATTTTCATTAAATTCTGGATCATATAAAATCCATTCACCATATTTTTCTTTTAAAAAATCATAAATATCTTTTTCAGAATTTCCTTCTTGTAATTTTTTTTCAACTAATGTCTTTAAACTATTGGCAAATTCAGAATCAGAGTCGTATACAGATTGACCCTGACAAATAAGACAGCGTAAATTTTTAGTTATTTTATTTTTTAAATCTATATTTTGAGCATTTAATAATGAAGAATTAAGTATTAAAAAAAGAATTATAAAGTATCTTAAAAATTTCATTTTAATAACCTTTTAATTTCTAGGGTTGAATCTTTATTTAATGGACCAATTATTCTTTTTATAATTTTTTTTTTATAAATTAAAAACGTTTCTGGAACTCCATATGCTCCCCATTCAATAGCAACTGTACCATCTGTATCGGCAAGAATTGTTTTGTATGGATTATCAAATTCTTTCAAAAAATTTTTTGCACCAGCTGAATTATCTTTATAGTTGAGGCCAACCATCTCTAAATTTTTATATTCACTCAAACTCATCAAAAAAGGATGCTCTTCTTTACAAGGTATGCACCATGAAGCCCATATATTCACAATATAAAATTTATCTGTTTCGAAAATTTTATCAGAATTTATCATCTTGTCTGTATCAAATATCTTTATCTCAAAATAAGGAACATCTACTTCTAATTTTATGTTTGGTGTATAGATATTTGAATTTTGTAGACCTTTATAGAATATAAAGAATATTATAAAAAATAATAATATTAAAAAAAATGGAAAAAATTTAATTCTCATATTTTCTTTTTAAGAGACTTATAAATCCCCCTAAACTTATTAGTATGACTGAAAACCATATCCAAACCATAAAAGGTTTAATCTGATATCTTATATTAAAATATTCCTGATTTTGTACTAAATTCATTGTAATAAATTTGTCAGTGAATATATCAGTTTTAATGTCAGCCTCACTTGTCACTACGTTTGGTTGATTATAAATTCTTAGCTCAGGATTTAAGATGTCAAATTCACCATTTTCATTTTCTATCTCAAATTTACCAATTAGAGCATCATAATTTTTTATATTCTTTTTAACAAGACTATCAAAATTAATTTGAATTTTTTCTGATACAAAAGTTTCGCCAACTTTCATATTAGTTATTATTTCTTTTGAAAAAATGTTATTTAATAAAATACTCAAAATCAAAAGACTAAAACCAAAGTGAGCTAAGTTTTGAGATAAATTGGCAAAACTTTTAGAAATAAAATCTTTTAAAGTAATCAAAAAAAGATACAAACCAGAACTTACCAAAATTGTGTTAATAAGAAAACTTACACTTAGATTTTTAATTATAAAAGCAGATAAAAGAATTGAAAGTATAAGAAATAAAATTAAGTTTAATTTATTTTTAATATCTGATTTAATCCATTTAAGCTTTGGTCCTATCGCCATCACAAACAAAAAAGGAATTAAAAACGGAGTCATTAATTTATTGTAGAATGGTGGTCCTACAGAAATTTTATTTGCATTTATAACTTCGAGAAAAATTGGATAGGTAGTTCCAATTAAAATTACAGCTAGAAAATACATCATGAACCAATTGTTGATCAAAATTGCTGTTTCTTTACTTAACCAAAAAAATTCATAATTCTTCTTATCATTTGTCTGATGAAAGAAAAAAAAAATAAATAAAGATAAAAAAATCAAACAAAACAAAAATATTAATATAAAAAAACCTCTTCCAGGATCATTGGCGAATGTATGTACTGAATTTAGAATGCCTGATCTAACTAAAAAAGTACCACACATACTTAATGAAAAAGTTGATATAGATAAAATAATTACCCAGGATTTAAGTATTAATCTTTTTTCTAAAATTAAAATGCAATGTAAAAGTGTAGTCAATGCTAACCAAGGCATTAATGAAACATTTTCAACTGGATCCCAAAACCAAAAACCACCCCAGCCCAACTCATAGTATGCCCAAATTGAACCTAATAAAATTCCTATAGTTAAAAAAATCCAAGATATTAAAATCCATCCTTTAATGTGACTCGCCCATTTTTGAGAAATATAATTTAAAGTCATAGCAGAAAGGGTTGAAGAGAAAATTATTGATGATCCAACGTAACCTAAATATAAGATAGGTGGATGAATAGCTAAAGCAGGATCTTGTAGAATTGGATTTAAGCCTAATCCTTCACTTGGAATAGGATAAATATAATTAAATGGATTAGAAGTCTTTAGTATAAAAATAAAAAAACCAATGATAATAATTTGCTGAAATAACAAGGTTAATATTCTGTATTTTTTATTTTGCTGTTTCGATTTTAATAAAAATAAAAATAAAAAAAGTGTTAGCACCATTAACCAGAGCAATAAACTCCCCTCGTGATTACCCCAAGTACCTGAAATTTTGTAAAAAAGAGGTTTAGTTGTATGAGAATGATTAAATACAGTTTCATTACTAAAGTCTGAATTTACAAAAGAAATAATTAGTCCAATAAAACTTAGAATTACAAAAAATAACTGAAGAAATGAAAAAGATATTATTTTATTATCAAAAATTAGAGAATTCCTAAAATTTTTTATTGAAAAAAAAATAATTAATATAGATAAAAAAAGTCCAAAGATTAGTGAGTAGTGTCCAATCAAACTTGCCAAAACTATTTCCCCTCTAGTGCTTTTTTTACTTCCGGTGGCATATAATTTTCATCATGCTTTGCTAAAATTTTCGTAGCTAAAAATAAATTTTCATCTTTTAAAAAACCTTCAGCAACAACACCTTTACCTTCAGCGAAAAGGTTGGGTATTACACCAGAGTAAATTACATTTATTTCATTCTTATAATCCGTCACAATGAATTTAACTTCTTTTTCCTTTATTAAAATTGATTCAATTTTTACCATTCCTCCAATTCTAATTTTTTTTTTTTCAATTTCAGCTGCAGTTTTTAAATCAGAAGGAGATTTGAAATAAATCACATTATCTTCGAGTGATTTAATGATAAGAAATACCGAAAGTGATAAAATAATAAATATTAAGAAAACAAAAAAAAATCTCAATTTAACTTTACGACCATACATGGTTAAAAGCTAGATACTTGTGGTGTTAGACAAGATTTCCTTATTAATACTTTGAGATCTCGCAAAAACTGCTCTTTCTGAATTTAGACTGCCAAACTTCGCTACAAATTTTTTTCTTTCTTTAATATATTGAAATTTTATAACAAGATAAAGTGAAACGAAACATGTTAAAGTAAATGCAAATGCTGACCACACATAAATTCCGTATCCTTTCATTATAAAAAATTCACTTATCATAGTCTGTCTAAACCTTTATTTTTTATTTTTATCAGTTCTGTATTATATTTCATTAAAAAAATTAATAATGAAAATAGAGCAAATGCCGCAGTCATTATTAATAATGGATACAACATGGATATATGGATTGATGACTCTGATAGAATATTAATTGAAGCTGGCTGATGTAAAGTGTTCCACCAATCAACAGAATATTTGATTATTGGAACATTAATTATTCCTAGAATTGAAATAACAGAAGTTATCTTAAAAATTTTTTCATTATTGTCATACAATCTCCATGCAACCAAATAAATCAGATAAAACAGAGCCAAAATTAACATAGACGTTATTCTAGCATCCCATACCCACCAAGTTCCCCAAGTTGGTTTTCCCCAAATTGAACCTGTAACTAAAGCAACAATATTAAATACAAATCCGGAGGGTGCTAAACTTTTTGCAATTAAAAAAAAATTTCTAACCTTAAAAATATATCCAACTGTGGATAAAAATGTAATTAAAGAAAAAACTCCAAGACTAATCCAAGCCGCTGGTACATGGACATACATAATCCTGACAGAGTGACTTTGTTTATAGTCCTCGGGGGATAAAATTAATGCCTCAGTTAACCCAATTGTAAGAATAACAATAAATAATAACAAAACATATTTTGGAGCCTTTGAAGTAATCGAAAAAATTTTATGAGGACTAAAATATTTAAACATTTTGAGGAGTATCTTAATTGAATTTATAGATTTTTATTAGGGAATAATTGTCTGATCAAGAATGCAGAGGGAGATAATAACGAAGGGTAAATATTTACATCCTTGACCAGAATATCATGAGTGTAACCTTTCCCTGTGACGAAGATTTGAACTAAATGTGTTTAAAAGATGATATTTTCTAATTTGAAGGCTTAAAGTAGCTTGATCCCTTTTTTCCAGAAAAAATTTCTTCTATTAAAGGATGTTTGACTGGCTCATCAGAATCATCACTCAGTAAATTTTGCTCTGAAACATACGCCTCGTAGGTGATTTCATCATTCTCAGCTAGGAGATGATAAAAAGGCTGATCTTTTCTGGGTCTTACATTTTTTGGTATTGATTGATACCATTCTTCGGAATTGTTAAATTCAAAATCAACATCATATATCACACCTCTAAACTCAAAATGTTTATGTTTAACAATATCTCCTATTGAAAATTTAGCTTTTTGTATTGGCATTAACTTTAGTATGGGTATTTAAAAATAAAAATCAATAAGAAAAATTATAGTTTTAAGGAAAATTTTATTTGTGCTAATAATGTTCCTGTGAATAAATCTTTTTTAAAATTTCTCACCGATTTTGGACCCCTAGTTATTTTTTTTTATTATTATTATAACGGTGGGAAAGATCTAAAAGTTGCAATACCTCCATTTATAATTGCGACAATAATAGCATTAATCATAATGTGGATTTTGGAAAAAAAAATACCTAAGGTTCCACTAATAAGTTGTATTTTGATAACTTCCTTTGGAAGCTTAACTATATATTTTAATAATCCCATGTTTATTTTTATTAAACCAACTATAATAAACGTTTTATTTGGTTTAGCTTTAATATTTGGAAAATATTTTACTAAAGAACCGGTTCTCAAAAGATTAATGGGAAAATCAATTTCCTTAACTAATGAAGGATGGGATCTTCTTAATAAAAGATGGATTTATTTTTTCTTTAGCTTGGCTATATTAAATGAATTTATTTGGAGAACGCAATCAGAGGAGTTTTGGGTAAATTTTAAAGTTTGGGGATTGCTACCCATAACGTTTATTTTTACAGCTTTTCAAATTGGATTAATTAATAAATATAAAATTAATGAATAAGAACTTACGATTAATTGTAAATAATAATAATTTCAAAAATAACAAACTTGAGAATAGACATTTTTTTGAAAGAGATGAATTAAAAACTATTTTAGACCTTTACGCTAAAATGGTTTCAGAAGGATCTTGGAAAGATTATGGATTAAGTATTTCCAGTAAACAGGTCAATTTTTGTGTTTTCAAAAATGCAACGGAGAATGAACTTTATAAAATTTGTAAAAATTTTAAACCGAAAAATAAAAATCTTAAATATTTAATTACAGACACAAAGGGTAAAATAATAAAAAATTCTTTTGATCTTAATGATTTGATTAAAAATACTAACTGGAAAAAATTATAAAACCTAAATTATCTTCTTTGACCAAATAATCTTAAAAGCATTATGAATAAATTTATAAAGTCTAGATAAAGTGTTAAAGCTCCCATTACTGCTTTTTTTCCTATCAACTCACCTGTATCGCTAGCTGTGTACATATTCTTAATTTTTTGTGTATCGTAAGCAGTAAGTCCAACAAAAATTAAAACTCCAAGAACAGAGATCACAAAGTACATCATTGATGATTTCATAAATATGTTTACTAAAGAAGCAATTATAATTCCTATTAATCCCATCATTAAAAAAGATCCTAACTTTGTTAAGTCTCTTTTTGTTGTATAACCATAAATACTCATTGCCCCAAATGTAGCAGAGCAGATAAAAAATACCCTTGTCACACTCATTCCTGTATAAACTAATAATATCGATGATAATGACAGTCCCATAAGAGATGCAAAAATCCAGAATGTGGTTTGTGCTTTTGATGCACTCATTTTATTAATACCAAAACTCATATAAAAAACTACTCCGAGCGGAGCGAGCATTACTAACCACTTAAGTCCTGACATAAAAATTGCGTTTCCAACCTGTGTCAGACCAATAATTGCCCCCGACTCACTTGTTACAACTGACATTTTAAATGTTAAGAGCGCAATTATTCCAGTTAATAATATACCTGTAGCCATGTAATTATAAACTTTGAGCATGTATGCTCTTAAACCTTCATCTGTAACGACTGTTGATTGTTGAGCAGCTTCTCTTGCTCTAGCTAAAATTCCTTTTTTATTAGATTCCATAGGACAATATATATAATCTTTTACTAATTATTCAAGATACCTTAAAAGATAAATAAAATTTAATTCAAAAAACCTAAATGAATTATAAAAAATTAGGAAATACAGATCTTAATGTGAGTACAATTTGTCTCGGTACAATGACGTGGGGTGAGCAAAATACGCAAGAAGAAGGTTTTCAACAAATGGATTATGCTTTAGATAATGGTGTAAATTTTTGGGATACTGCTGAAATATATTCAATTCCTATGAGAGAAGAAACTTATGGTGAAACGGAAAGAATTATTGGGAATTGGTTTCAAAGGACAAAAAAAAGAAGTAAAGTTGTAATAGCTACTAAAGTGTGTGGTAATACTTCAAACAAATATATAAGAGGTGGTGGATATAATTTTGGGAAAAAAAAAATTTCTCAAGCGATAGACGAAAGTCTGAAAAGGCTTAAGACCGATTACATCGATTTGTATCAACTTCACTGGCCGGAACGAAATACAAATTTTTTTGGTGTCCATGGATATGAACATGATGAAAATGATAACAATTGGACACCTTTTCAAGAAATACTTGAAAGTTTAGATAAATTTATAGGCGAGGGTAAAATTAGATATATAGGGTTATCTAATGAAACCGCATGGGGATTAGCAAAATTTCTTGAACTTTCAAAACTGAAAAAACTTCCCAAAATGATGTCAGTTCAAAATCCATATAATTTACTTAATAGAACATATGAAGTTGGATTAGCCGAAATATCTGTGAGAGAAAAGAGTGGGTTGTTGGCATACTCGCCATTAGCATTTGGTTACCTAACAGGAAAATATAGAAAAAATAATCTTCCTGAAAAATCAAGAATGAAACTGTTTAAAGATTTCACAAGGTATAAAAATGAGAATGGTCAGAAAGCTATTGAAGAATACTACAAAATATCAAAAAAATTTAACTTAAACTTCGCTCAAATGTCTTTAAAATTTTGTGAAATTCAACCTTTTATGACCAGTGTAATTATTGGGGCAACGACAATGGAACAGTTGAAAACAAATATAGAAAGTGTAAATGTTAGTTTAACAAATGAAATTATTAATGAAATCAACCAAATTCAGAAAAAATATCCAAATCCATGTCCATAACAATTACTAAAAAAACACTTTTAATATCTTTTATTTTTTACATAATTTCTTTTTCAAATGTTTTAAGCGATGATTTAAAAAAAGTTGGAAAATATAAAGATTGGGAAGTCATTGTAATGTCAGAAACTGCTGGTAAAGTTTGTTTCGCTCAATCAACTCCAGTATTACAAGCACCAAAAAAAAATAAAAGAGATGCAAGATTATTTGTAACATTCAGGCCAAATGAAAAAATTTCAAATGAAATAAGTGCAACTGCAGGATATGAATTTAATAAAAATAATTCTGTTTTAGCAACTTCTGGTAACAATAAATTCAAATTTGATATCAAACAACAAGGATTCGCTTGGATGACTAGCTCTAAAAAAGAGCAAACAATGATAAAAATTATGAAAAAGGGTTCAAGAATTATGCTGACAGGTTATAATGAAAAAGGATCTCAAACTATTGACCATTACTCACTATTAGGATTTACAAAAGCTTATAATACTGCAAAAAAAGCTTGCAGTTAACCAATGAAATCAAAAAAAAGAATTGTCCTCGCTTATTCAGGTGGTTTAGATACATCGATAATTCTTAAATGGCTTCAAGAAAATTACGACGCTGAAGTAATTTGTTACACTGCTGATATAGGTCAAAAAATAGATCGAAAAAAAATTTTATCAAATGCCAAGAAATTTGGCGTAAAAAAAATTATCATAAAAGACCTTAAGGATATTTTTGTAAAAGATTATGTTTTTCCGATGTTGCGGGGTCATGCAATTTATGAGGGAGTCTATTTACTAGGGACATCAATAGCCAGACCATTAATTGCAAAAGATCAAATAAGAATTGCAAAAAAATATAAAGCGTATGCAGTATCTCACGGTGCAACAGGGAAAGGAAACGATCAAGTGAGATTTGAACTTGGTTATCATTATTTTGATCCAAAAATTGATGTCATAGCGCCTTGGAGAATTTGGAAACTAAAATCTAGGACAGATTTAATTAACTATGCGAAAAAACATGGTATTCCTATTCCAAAAGATAAAAAAGGTGAGCCTCCCTTTTCAGTAGATGATAATTTATTTCACACCTCGACGGAAGGAAAGATATTAGAAAATCCAAAAAATTCTGCACCAGAATTCATTTTTCAAAGAACAATTTCACCTGAAAGGGCTTCTAGAAAAGCAAAGAATATATCTATTGATTTTAAAAATGGTGACCCTGTAGCACTAGATGGAAAAAAATTCAGACCAGCAAAATTATTAGAAAAATTGAATCAATTAGCTGGAGATAACGGTATTGGAAGAGTTGATCTCGTAGAAAATAGATTTTTAGGAATAAAATCCAGGGGGGTATATGAAACTCCAGGAGGAACATTGCTTATCAATGCTCATAGAGCGATAGAATCTGTCACTTTAGATAAAAATACAATGCACCAAAAAGATAGTGTCATGCCAAGATATGCGGAACTGATATATAATGGCTACTGGTATTCAAAAGAAAGATTTAAAATCCAAAAAATTATCGACATGAACCGAAATAAAGTAAATGGGACAGTTAAGCTTAAACTTTATAAGGGAAATATTACAATTCAATCAAGAGTAACCAAAAGCAAGGCTTACTCAATGCAAAAAGTTTCTTTTGAGGAAAATAAATCTTTTAATAAATCAAATGTTGAAAAATTTATAGATATTCATAAAAAAAAGTTAAGAAACTAGCTAATAATTCAACATCAATTTAAATATTGTCAATTGTGAAAAAAAACATAATTTAGTTCTATGGAAAGTTTAAAAAAATGGATGCAAGATTCAGCTAATATTCTATTTGACGATAGTAAGAATGATCTAAGATCATTGCCAAAAGCAGTCAGATTACAAATCTTACTTGTTTTAAGTTTTATTTGGACAACTGTTTTTAGTTTATATGTTTTCTCTTATACCACTTTTGCTTTTGGATGGGCTGGCACATACATAGCTCACATTGGGCTAATATTTGCAGTTTATACAACATTTAAACAATTTCATAAAGCAGAGGAAAAATCGAGCAGCGTTTTTCAAACGAGAAATTTTGACCCTTTCAAGATTATGGTGATAGTTTTTGTAATTGTATTCATTTTTGTTTTTTCAAAAGGAATTGAAGTTTTAACAAATACCAATTCATACACTATTCCTTATGAAGGCCCATCTAAATCAGTATTTGAAAAATGGCTACCGTTTAGTAAAGATAAATAATGGAAAAAATAACGAAAAATTTACAACTCCTTTTAATGTGTATTATTTTAATAAGCACTGTAATTGCAGTAGGAATAGAAATGTATAAAATGTTTCAAAATCGATCAGTTACATTAGCTGACCTACTTTTAATGTTTCTTTATTTAGAAGTTCTGGCAATGGTAAGAGTTTTTTGGAATCAACAGTCAATAAGTATTACATTACCTCTTTTAATAGCGATTACAGCGTTAGCGCGATTTATTATTCTTCAAGGAAAGGAAATGGATCCAAGTGCATTGGTCTATGAAGCAGTCGCAATAGTTCTAATTGCTGCAGCAATAGTAATCTTAAGACTAAGACATAGTGATAAATTAGGTCTTAAGAAAAAAAAATCAAAATAATTTTTAATGAATTTTGAACCCTCAAGGTCCAAGGCCTTAAATCGACTAGAAAGTTTTGTTGAAAATAATCTTGCAGAATATTCAAAGCTTAGAAATTTTGATTTTGGTCCAAAAAAAAGATCAAATGTTTCTTGTTTATCTCCGTATATCACTCATGGAATTATTAATGAACAAGAGATTATTAAAAAATCTCTTGGTAAATTTTCTTTTTCAAAAAATGAAAAATTTATACAAGAAGTCTTATGGCGTACATATTGGAAGGGCTGGCTGGAATTAAGACCAAATGTTTGGTCAGATTATTTGATAGAATTAAATAAAATCAGTGGAGATTTTCAAAACAATCAGAATTACATTAATGCTTTAGAGGGAAAAACTAACATTGAATGCTTTAATACATGGGTAAATGAGCTAAAGGAAAACAACTATTTACATAATCACACAAGAATGTGGTTTGCTAGTATTTGGATTTTTACCTTAGAATTACCTTGGCAATTAGGTGCAGAATTTTTTATGCAACATCTTTATGACGGCGATGCTGCATCCAATACTCTTGGATGGAGATGGGTTGCTGGAGTCCAAACACAAGGAAAACATTATTTAGCAAGTGAATGGAATATAAAAAAATTTACTAATAATAGATTTAATAATGTTAAATTAAATGAAAATGCTCCTCCAAAAGTATCTGAAAAAACTTACCAAATCATAAAAAAAGATTTTAATAATCCACAAAATATAGAAGATAAAAATCTATTAATTTTTGAAAATAATCTCTCTTTTGAAATCACTGATTTTCAAAAAAATAAATTTAAAAAAATTTATTTAATTTTTAATAAAAATAGATCTATCAAAGTTAGTGAAAAGGTAGTGAAATTTAAATCCTTATTAGTCGAAGACCAAGAACAAAGGTTAAAAACTAATTCAATTGATTGTGAGGTCATAGACATAAGTGACATTAAAAAAATTGAAAATTGTTGTGCTTTATATCCAACAGTGGGTGAAAACTTAGATTATTTGAATTCAAATAATTTAAAAATAGACTTTTTATATAGAAAACTTGATCAATATTCTTGGCAATATTGTAATAAAGGTTTTTTTAATTTTAAAAGTTATATTCCTAAAATAATTTCAACCTTTAATTAAAACCACCTGAACATTCCAATAATACCAGCTGTTGCATAAAAGAATTGTAGAAATAATATTCCTCTATGACCACCCCTATAAGCCCAAATTCCAATTAAGATTGCAGATATAAGTAATAAACAAAAACCAAAAAACTCTATACCAATATTCATAGCTACAAATAATGAATATAATATTGCTGTTATAACTCCTGCCCATTCAAAAATCTTATTATCCATAATTTTTATCTCGCAAGTTTAATAAAAATATCACCCATGCCTGCCTCTAAATTCTCTATGGGTGTGTTATTTCTAAATTCACAAAATCTACCAGTTATCTGATGACTTTTTACAAAATCTATCTCATCTTTTCTACAGCTTTTACCGTTATGCAATAAACCAATTACTATTCGGCCATTTAGATCATAAACTTGTTTGTTATTTATTTTCTCTCCAACACAAAAATAATCTTTATTAACCCTATTTGGAAAATCTTCTTTGTTACATGGATTTTTGATTGTAAAAACAAAAAACTCCTTGATGCCGTCTTTAAATTTATATTTCATTCTTTCAACTTCAGAATATTTCATAATATCACAAGAACACGGAATACAGCATTTATAGTAATTACCACAAATTTTATTTTTAGTTCCTCTCTCGCTGATAAATAAAAAATCAGGGTCACTATTGGGATCAATCAAAGAACCAGAAACAGCACAATATAGTTTGTTGTATTCAATGAAATCTTCATAATTTATATCTTTATCAATTACATATTTGAAGAATTTCGGACCAGCAGCATTTCTGTTGCTGTCAGGAAAGATTCTAGACCAATCAGTTATTAAATCTTTATAATAATTTTTTTCCACTGAATTTGAAATATTGAAAAAAGATAAAGTAAAGATAGAAATAATTACAAATTTAAATATAGCTTTTGAAAAATTCATAGATTTAATTAATTTAAAAAATTTTTATTATTTGTCGCACTTAATTTACTTCCAAATTATAAATTTAAAGTTATTAAAGTCCAATGAAAAAATTTCACATAATATTTTTAACACTTACAATGATGATTTTCCCATCGATAACATTTGGAAATGTAATTGATAAATTAAACGAAACCGGTAAGTTTACAAAATTAAACGAAACTTTAATGAAATCAGGATTAAGTGAGAATTTAAAAGGTGAAGGACCATTTACTGTTTTTGCACCTTTAGATGACGCATTTGCGGCAATTAGTGCAAAAACGTATTATGGTCTGTTAAGAGAGGAAAACAAAGATAAACTTGTAAATATTTTAGGACGACACGTTTTTCTAAAAAAAATTCCTTCTTCAGAAATTTCAGGTGAAATTAAACTCAAAGCAATTAATGGTGAGGAAATAACTATAAAAAAAGTTAATGGTATAGTTTATATAAATGAAGCTGAAGTCGTAACTGCTGATGTTGAAACTTCTAATGGTATAATCCATTTTATAAATAGAGTTCTTCAGCCCTTAAACTAGTTATTTTTGTTTTAAAGTAATTGTTTGGTTTAGATTTTTTACTGTGATCATTTTGGTTTTTCCATTAGTCCATTTAATCTCAATTTTTATATTCATTTCATTTTTTCTAATACCATAATGAGCTACTGGTTCCATTTGGCATAGATACCCTGAACCAGAATCAATTGTTTTTGAATGTTTTCTTAAATTTGAAATCAATGTTACTGTTGCTCCTCTTGCGGGTGCCCCATATTTATTTAGCGGTTTTATCCTTAAATATTTGTGTTGAGGATCCACCTTTGCTTTATACAGAGACAATGGCTGATCTATGCTTTCTCCGTGGGAAACTAATAATTCTAATATGCCGTCGTTATCTATGTCAGCAACTGCTGCTCCAGTTCCAAATCCATCTGGTTCTAAACCAACATCTATGGGTATTTGTTTTATCAAACCATTCTCTAAAATTCTAAAAAGTTTGTTGGGTTCACCAATATTATTCAAGAATATTTCGTCGTAACCATCATTATCTAAATCAGCTGAAATAACAGTTCTTATTCTTGACGGCTCATCAAAAGGTGGCTTTGCTATATCCTCAAAAATATCATTTTTAAGTACATATGCTCTGTGAAATCCTCCCCAATTTCCATTTAAAATATCAAGTCTTCCTCGATAATAAATATCTGACAAAGCTGTACCTCTCCCATTTTGAAGGACGTCTTGAACTCTATATTCGTATGCAACATCTAAAAATTTACCCTCTTCATTTTTGTATAAAAAATTTGCTCCCCTCTCATTGGCTGCAAATACATCAATTTTATCAGAAATGATGTGTCCAGCCACTACAGCACGTCCACCTGTAACTTTCGCCAGATTCAATTGAACAGATTTATCGACTATTATGTCATCATTATATTCGTAGTATCTTGTGGGTCCTCCGTAATTAGCAACATATACACCATAATTGCCATCTCCTTTTCTATCAACACAAACAACTGACCTTCCAGCAGTTAAATTGAGATCTTTTTGATTTTTCTCAATTTCAAATAAATCAATAAAATTACTCTTCTCTAAATCTATCAGTCTATCTGAATATTTTTTTGTTCCGCTATACGTATCAGTGTTGAGAAAATATATTTCCTCATATCCATCTTTATCCATATCACATGCAGCGACACCAATTGTTCTTCTAAATTCATCCGAAAATTTTTTTTGATTTACAATATTAATCAGTTTTCCATTCTCGTATGATAAAGCTAAATTCAGATAACCAAATCCAGTAACTATAAAATCAAATTTTCCATCTTGATTTACATCGGTGACGGAAACTCCATAGCTAAGTCTTTTAGGATTCTCAACAATTTGACTTGTTATGTCCTCAAAAAAATCAGCATTCAGATTATTTGGGATTAATAGAAAAAATAAAACTACTAATTTCTTTAAATAATTAATTATTTTAATTTTCATTCTTTTTACTTCTATACTTTTTCATCCAATCACCAAATATTTTTATAGCATCCTCCATATCCTTAGTTTTGTTAGGATGGTTCTTTGCTCTACCCAGCATAGTTGCGATAACATTTACCTGATACTTAATTGAACGATTTTTAATAGTTTTAATTGTATAAATGGCCTTTTCCTTGTTTTTAAATCCTAACCCTTGAGTAGTAGTTTTAGGATTATAATCTGAATATAATGATAAATTTATAGGTTTAAATTTTTTACTTAGTGGCATTTTGTCTATAATTCTAAAAATTATTTTATGATCGAGATTATTCATCTTTTTCTTAGATTTTCCATCAAAACCAATTAAATTAATAGATGATTTTTCCTGATTATTAATTTTACAAATTAATTTTATAAATCTTTTATGAAAATCTTTTATTTTAGATTGGTATATTTTTTTTGCCTCTAAATAAATTCTATCCTTATAACTTGGTGTAGAAACAAGTAAGATTCTACTTTTCCATTTGTATTTTCCTAAATTCATATTTTTTTGCTAGAACATCTTTTTGAGCAATACTTAACTCTTTCCCAATTTAACTTCCATTTTTTTCGCCATGTAAAAGGTCTTTTACAAATAATGCAGAATTTAATGGGAAGGTTTTCTTTTTTCACTAAAGTGTGTTTTGTTTAATAAATTTTTCCGCAGCAGGAAGAATTAATTTTTTTCTATCACTTTTCATTTTGTCGAAAATTCTAACCATCATCGATAACCTAGGGTTTTTCAAAAAAAATTTTCTATTTCTATCAATGAATCTCCAATACAACCCATCCATTATATTACACCAATCACCTTTCTTAAAATCCATCATTTTCATAAAATAACTAGAGCCACAAATATATGGTTTCGTGGCAAATATTCCTCCATCACTAAATAAACCCATACCATAAACATTAGGTACCATTACCCAATCTGAGGAGTCTACAAACATCTCCATAAACCATTTATAAACAATGGTAGGTTTTATTTCACAAAGATTCATAATATTAGATAAAATCATTAATCTCTCAATATGATGAGACCATCCATGATTTAAAGCATTTTTGACTGCATAATCTAGTGGGGGTAAACCAGTTGTACCTTCGTACCATGACTTTTTCATTTTACGATTTTGTTTAAAAAAGTTTCCAATTTCCATTTCATTCGAATAATTTTGATAAATTCCTCTCATAAATTCTCTCCATCCTATAACCTGACGCACATAACCCTCTAAAGAATTTAATTTGATTTTTTTACTTTTATGGAAATCTAAAACTTTTTTTATAATAAATTCAGGCGTGATTAAACCTAAGTTAATATAAGGACTTAAAGCACTGTGAAATAAAATATTATCTTTTTGATCAACTGCGTCCTCATAGTCACCAAATAAATTAGATTTTTCTTTAATGAAAAAATTTAATAATTTGACTACATCATTATATTCTGTAGCAAGCCAAAAGTTTTTGGTTGTTCCTGGATGATCTTTGAATAGTTTTTCAATAATAGGTTTTAATTTTTTAGTGTGATTAGTCTCATTAATTTTTGGAAACTTTGGAATAGAGATATTTTTTGGCAACTTATTTCTATTATCTTCATCAAAACTCCATTTACCTCCTATAGGATTTCCATCAGAACCTATTAATATGCCGGATTTTTTTCTAACTTCTTTATAAAAAGTTGCCATGAAAGGTTTTTTTGATTTTGATAAATATTTTTTAAATTCATCTCTCGAATTTAAAAACATGGGAGTTTGTACAATATTCCATTTAATTTTTTCTTTTTTTATAAATTGATTAATTTTTTTTTCAAAAAATTTATCCTCAATTTCAAAACTCGAAATCTCTTTTATTTTCTTAGAATTAATAAATTTCTTTAATTTTTTTGTATAGTCGTCTTTAAATTCTTTATCCTCAATTCTAAAGTATTCTAGTTTGAACTTATCTTTTTTAAGAGTTTCAGCATGTGAACGCATCGATGATAAGAAGAGAAGGATTTTATTTTTATGATGTTTTTCATAAGTGCATAATTCGTAATCTTCCGCCATAAAAAATAGGTGGTCTTTTTTGAAGCGGTCCAAGTATTTTGGTGGAAATAATTGATTTCCCAGTATAAAAAATAACTTCATAATTAAATATAACTAATAAAATTTTTTATGTCAGAAAAATATCTTATTTTTGGTGCGACAGGTTCAATCGGGTCCAGCTTAGCTGAACAATTAGTAAACGCAGGAAACACAGTTCATTTAGTTGGTAGAAATGAAAATGAAACCAAAAATATATCTGAAAAACTTGGTTGTACTTTTACAATTGCCGATGTTTTAGAGGACGGATTTGTGGAAAAAGTTAAAAATGATATTTCAGACATAAAAGGAGTCGCTTATTGTGTCGGTTCGATAGATTTAAAACCTTTAAGAATGGTGAATGAAAAAGATTTTAATAAATGTATGAAATTAAACCTCTATTCAGCAGTTGAAGCTATTAAAGGTTACCAAGAAAGTTTGAAAAAAAATAAAGGTTCAGTTGTTTTGTTTTCAACAGTTGCGGCACAACGAGGATTTACTAATCATGCAATAATTGCTTCAACTAAAGCTGCAGTTGAAGGATTAACTGTTTCATTGGCAGCAGAATTTGCTCCTAACATCAGAGTAAACTGTATAGCTCCTAGTTTAACTAATTCAAAAATTGCAGAACCAATGTTGAAAAATAAAGCATTAGCAGATGGGATAGCAAAAGCTCATCCTTTGAAAAGATTAGGTGAGGGAAAAGACTCAGCTTCACTTGCAAAATTTCTAATTACTGATGATAGCTCTTGGGTTACAGGTCAGATTATAGCGGTTGATGGAGGAAGATCTAAGTTATCTTAATAAGTTATGTATATTGCAATGAATAGATTTAAAATTGTTATTGGTAAAGAAAATGAGTTTGAAAATGTTTGGAAAAATAGAGACACACATCTTGAGGGTGTTAAGGGATTTAAAAATTTTAATTTAATCAAAGGCGATACTAACAAAGATTATTCTCTTTATTCCTCTCATAGCACGTGGGAGTCTAAAGAAGACTTTATAAATTGGACAAAATCTGAGGCTTTTAGACTAGCTCATAAAAATGCAGCTCAACATAGAGATTTATATTTAGGTCCGCCAGACTTTGAGGGCTTTGAAGTAGTTTTTTAAAAATATGAAAATTATTTTCATATTTTTAATTTTTATATTTTCAAACATAGCTAACGCACAAAATCTTAATTTTAAAAAAATTGTGGATTTAAAAAATCCTTGGGGATCAACTTTTATAGATCATAATAATATACTTATCACTGAAAAAGGAGGGGATATAAAATTAGTTAACATAGTTAATAAAGATATAAATTTAATAAATCATAATTTGAAATTTCTTGAATATGGTCAAGGTGGTCTTTTAGATATTCTTTTCAAGGATAGTTACGTCTACATTTCATACACTGAAAATAGGGGTAATTCGAAAACAAGTACTTCAATAGCAAAAGCAAAATTTAATAAAAAAGATCTAATCTTTAAAAATATTTTTCAAGCAAATCCTCCAATAGATTCTGGATATCATTTTGGATCTAGACTAGCGATAAAAGGTAATTATCTTTTTGCATCGGCCGGTGAGAGAGGGCAAGGAATGATTGCACAAGATCCCACAAGACATCCTGGAAGTATTATCAGAATAAATATTGACGGAAGTATTCCAAAAGATAATCCAAAATTTAAGGGTAAATCAGATTGGCTACCAGAAATTTATCAAATTGGGATTAGAAACCCTCAAGGTTTAACTTTATCTCCATTTGATGGAAAAATTTATATGAGTAATCATGGAGCAAAAGGTGGTGATTGGTTTGGTGAAGTAAAAAAAGGAGAAAACTATGGATGGAAGATATTAGGATGGGGTGGAAAAAATTATTCAGGAATTCCTATTGGCCCTAAATGGAAACCAGGTTTTACAAAAGCAATACACTATTGGGTACCTTCTATCGCAACAAGTGCAATAGCTATCTATAAAGGAAAAGAATTTAACGAATGGAATGGACATGCATTAGTTACTTCACTTAAAGACCAATCTTTAAGAAAACTAATTTTCAATGACTTAGCAAATATTAAAGAGGATATTATTTTTAAAAATGAAATAGGAAGAATTAGAGATATACAAGTGCATCCAAATAACGGAAAAATTTATTTTTTAACAGGAGATAGTTTGTGGGTAATGGAAAAAAATTAGTAAATATTTTATTAATTTTTATTGGAATTATTTTTAATGATTGTTTAAGTATTGCAATGGAAAAACCATATCATCATTTGCCAGATGGAACTTTTAGAAATCCAGAAGGTTCACCAAAAAGGGATCCTAATGTGAAATGGTCTTATAAAATTTTTAATCAAGAAAAAAAAAAGCTTGATATGACAGTGCCAAAAGAACATGTTTTAGAAAAAAAAAAAGTTTTATTAAATCTTAAAAAATATAAAGAAGATGATTATATAGCCTGGATAGGCCATGCTACCTTTTTAATAAAGTTAGGGGAAACCACAATAATTACTGACCCTGTATTCTCTAAAAATGCAGGTCCATTAATATTTGGACCTGATAGATTTACAGAACCAGCTTTAACTCTGAACGAAATTCCAAAAATAGATTTGTTTTTACTTACTCATAATCATTATGACCATCAAGATATGTCTACAATTAGGAAATTTCCTTATAAAGATGCAAAAGTTTTGCTACCTTTAAAACTAGGTAAATATTTTAAAAGATATAAAGATGTTAATGAAATGGATTGGTATGATGAAATTAGTATTAATGATAATCTAAAGATAACGTTTTTACCTGCTGTTCACTGGTCTAAGAGGAGTTTAACAGATACAAATAAGACTTTGTGGGGAAACTTTTTAATCGAATATGATGGAAAAAAAATTTTATTTGGGTGTGACACCGGAATTGGAAACATTTATAAAGAAATTGGAAAAAAGTATGGTCCAATTGATCTTACATTTATCAACATAGGTGCATACAATTTTTACCCTATAATGCCCTATAAAGATAAATCAGTTTATCATACTAATCCAGAGGAAGCTTTAGAGATCGCACAAAATTTAAGAAGTAAAAAAGTTATTGGAATGCACTGGGGAACTTTTGTTCTTTCTCTTGAGCCAATTATGGAACCGCCAACTAGATTTAAAAACAATGCCGAAAAATATGGGTTTAAAAAAGAAGATGCTATCATTTATAAAATTGGTGAATTTGGATCACTAAAAAAATTACTTAATTACAATTAGTTATCTAATAATTTTTTTTTAGCTTTTTCAAATTCTTCTTGAGTTAAAACACCATCTTTCAAAAGATTATTTAATTTATTAAGTTCCTCACTCAAAATTTTTTTTTCATCAAAGGAATTTTCATTCTCATCATTTTTTAAATTTTCTTGCTCCTTAAGTGCATTTTTAGCCTCTGTCCCTTTCATTATCGCATTAATACCTAAATAAAATACGAATGCAAAAATTGGGATAACTAAACCAAAAAAAATTATTTTTTCCATAAATTAATCTTCGTCCTCTTCTCTCCAGTTTTTTTCATACATTAACCAGGCAGCCAGTATAACTGAAAATGTTCCAATGATCATACCATAATCAAATCCAGTTTGCTGATCATAAAGGTACCAACCTAATTGTGTCGCTCCTATTGGAGGTATTGTAAGTATAGCCATGAGAATAGCTATTCTATATGGATATTTTGGTTTTTTCATAACCTAATTTACCAAATATTTCTCATCGATTTAAATATTAAATTTGCGTTCTTTTGAAACAGTCAATCGTATTTTTAAGCAAACAAGCAATTGTCATTGGTCCAACGCCACCAGGTACTGGGGTTAAAGCTTTTGCATTTTTTTTAACCTCATCAAAAGCAACATCTCCTACTATGCCCTTATCTGTTTTATTGATCCCAACATCAATTACAATTGTGTCTTTTTTAACCCAATCACCTTTGATTAGTTCAGGTATTCCAACTGCTGCAACGATAATATCAGCTTCAAGACATTCAGCTTTTAAATCTTTAGTTCTAGAGTGAGTAATTGTTACTGTGCAATTTTCTTTTAAAAGTAATTGTGTCATTGGTTTACCATTTAAATTTGATCTGCCAACTATAACAGCTTTTTTTCCATTTAAATTTGGCTCAATTTTTTTAATCAAAAGATAGCATCCTAAAGGTGTACATGGAACAGAGCTCTCATAACCCGAAGAAAGATTTCCAACATTCATTGGGTGAAACCCATCAACATCTTTTGAAGGATCAATAGCGTCAATAACTTTTTGCTTATCAATGTGTTTTGGAAGTGGTAACTGCACTAAAATGCCAGAGACAGTTTCATCTTTATTTAATTCTTCAATTTTATTTAAGACAACTTTTTCCTCTACATTATCAGAATATTTTATAACCTCAGATTTAAGGCCAACTTCATTTGCTGATTTTTCTTTATTTCGAACATAAATTTGACTTGGTGTTAGATCACCAATTAAAATTACAGTTAATCCTGGAACTTTATTATATTTTGCTTTTAGACTTGAAACTTCTTTTTTAAGTTCCTCTCTTAAAAGTGCGGCTTCTTTTTTTCCATCAATCAAAATCATAAAATATTTAAAATATTATTGGTGCAATGTAGAGCTTCATACACATTTCTATGAACCAAATCAATAGAAGTAAGATTATGGGTGAAATATCTAAGGCTCCTAAATTAGGAAGAAATCGTCTAATTCTATTTAAAAAAGGATCAGTTAATCGATAAGTTAATTCTAAAATTGAGAAAACAAATCTATTATTTGTATTTAAAATGTTAAAAGCAATCAACCAACTGATAACAACGTTTGCTATTACAACATAAGAATAAAGTTTTAATATTTGTAAAACTAAATAAAAAATAGCGATCATTTTTTTTCAATGTAAATTGACTGACTTGGAAAAGCAAAAGAAGCTTTATTATTTTCTACAATTTTTTTAATTTCTATTGCTAAACGTTCTTTTACTGATAACCATTCATTCCAACTATCTGTTTTCGTAAAACAACGAACATACATATCTATTGAACTATCTGAAAACTTATCTATTCTAACTGCAACTCCAACGCTTGTATTAAAATCATCACTCTTATTGATATGATCTTCGATCTGATTTCTTATGGTTTTTAATTGATCAACGGTAGTGTCATACTGGAGAGTAATTATCCAACTAATAAGCCAATTTGAAGTTTCACTTATGTTGACAACAGCATTTTCTGCAAATTGAAAATTTGGAATTATAGCTAGAGATTTATCGAATTTTCTTATTGTAGTAGATCTAAAGCCTATTTTTTCAACAATGCCCTCTATTATTCCATCCACTAAAATCCAATCTCCAATTCTAAATCTTTTTTCTACAAGAACTAAAATTCCTGAAATCAAATTTTTAAATAAATCCTGAGCTCCTAAAGCCACTGCTACACCAAATAAACCAAGTCCGGCTATAATTGGTCCAATTTTTATTCCCCATAATTCTAAAACAGCTGCTAACCCCAAAATAAAAATGAGTATCTTTAATGATTTAATTATCCAGCCAATTAGTTCCCTAGTTAAAAGTTTGTCAAGACCACTTAAAATATATGAAACCGGTTCTATAACCTGATGTATTATCCAAAAAATTAATATGGTAATCAAGGTTCTATTAATAGTATCAACAATCTCTCTTCCTTCGGTTGAAAATGTCATATAATAACTAGCAATAAAAAAGCCTATAACTATTGGTAAAAATCTTGCTGGTCCAATTAAAGAATTTACAAAAGTATCGTCTAATTTGTTTGTAGTTCTTTTAGAAATAATTTCTAATTTTTTAATTATAAGTTTGCTTATTAAGCCTCTAAAAATTAAAAAAATTAGAAAAATTCCAATCCCAATTAATATTTGAAAAATATCAACACCAAGAATTCCTTTGTTCCATACTGATAAAAATATTTCTGAAAAATTTTTTATTAATTCCATAATCAAATTTTATATAGCAAATACTCCTCTTCTCCAGGATTAAAAAGAAATATTTTTTTCCATTTAATTTCATTCAATATAGTTGAAGTTTTTTCACCTATACACATTAAATTGGTATCCATCCATATGTTTTCTGTTCGGTAGATCTTTATAAAATTTAAGAAACTAGAGGCACTATTTTGAGAATAAACATAAACTATATCTGGCACATTAATTTTCAATTCCTTAATAAAGTTTTCATCGAATTTTTGATTATGTCTTACTTCGTAATTAATGATTCTTTTTACATTGTAACCTTCATTCAAAAGCTGCCTATCTAAGTCAACTGAGATCGTTTCCCCACTAACATAAAGTAATGGTTTATCTTTAATTTCATAATTCTGTAAAATTAATTCCTTTAAATTCGAAACATTTCCCTCTGCAGAAATTGTATTTTGAAATCCAACAATTCTCGCTTTTTTTTCAGTCATATCTCCAACGCAAAAGCATAAGGTATTTTTATCCAATTTATTTAAATCTAAAAATTTTATTGCATTAGCACTTGTAAAAATAATTCCACCATAGTCAGAAAATTTAATTTTTTCATAATTCTTTTTTCCTACAGTTAGTAATGGGAGATGAGAAACTTGATGACCTAATAATTTAAATTTCAAAATTATTTCTGAACAATCCTCCAAAGGTCTAGTTAGTAAAATATGCATATTATCTCTTATATGAATTGTTTGATTTAGTTTTTAAAATTTGACCAATTTCTTTTCCTATCTCTCTAAATTTTTCAGTTTTTTCAATTTTTTTTTCATAAAATCTTTTTGAGCCATCTAAAGAAAAGAGTTCTGCTTCAACAACAATATTCTCTCCATGAATTACCGAATGTGCCCCTATGGCCGTTTCACAATCACCTTCTAAAACTTTTAAAATATTTCTTTCTGCATGAGCTCTTTTATAGGTTTCATCATGATTAACTTTTTTTAAAAGAGAAATTGTTTCTTGATCATTTTTTCTACATTGCAATGCAATAATACCCTGGCCTGCGCTAGGAATTATTTCCTCAGTTTTAAAACTTTCGGTAATTTCATTTTCAAGTTGTAAATATTTTATTCCTGCATATGATAAAACTATTGCATCATACAAACCATCTCTCAATTTTTTAATTCTCGTATCAACATTGCCTCTTATAAGTTTACACTTGATATCGGGTCTAATTTTCTTTATTTGAAATTCTCTTCTATATGAAGATGTCCCCACAATTGATTTTATATCTAATTCTTTTAATTTTTTTTTGTTATTAGAAATTAAAATCTCTTTTGGATCATTTCGCTCTAAAAACGCATCTGTAACTAATCCATCAGTTTCGATTGCTGGTAAATCTTTTAGTGCATGAACAGCTATATCAATATTTTTATCATTAAGTTCTTTTTCTATGCAGCTAGAAAATAAACCCTTTCCTCCAAATTCAGATAATCTTGCATCTTTAACTTGATCACCTTTTGTAGTTATTGTCTTTATAAAAATATTCTCATCTTTAAAGTCTGAATTTTGTATAATAGTCTCTTTAGCTTTTTGTGCATAGAGTAATGCTAATTTACTTCCCCTGGAACCAATTATTATTTTTTTAGTCATTAATAAATTTATTTCTTTTTTTTTATTGAGATTGTACAATTAATAAAAACTATTTGAATGAGTAAAAAACCCTTAATTCTCGGAATAGAGTCTAGTTGTGACGAAACGGCTGCATCAATAATATCTGAAAATGACGAGGGAAGTCCTGTCATCTTATCAAATATTGTATCAAGCCAAGTGGACATTCATAAAGAATTTGGTGGGGTTGTGCCTGAACTTGCTGCTAGATCACATATAGATAAAATTGATTGGATTGTTAAAAAAGCAATTGATGAAAGTGGAATAAACATAAGAGAAATAGATGCTGTTGCATCAACAGCTGGGCCAGGTTTGATTGTTTGTCTTTCAGTTGGATTAAGTTTTGGAAAAGCTTTATCTGTTTCTTTAAATAAACCATTTATAGCAGTTAATCACTTAGAGGGTCACGCTTTGAGTCCTAAATTGACTACAAAATTAAATTACCCATATTTACTTTTACTAATTTCGGGAGGACATTCACAATATTTAAGTGTTAAAAATTTAAATGAATACAAAAGACTTGGAACAACTATTGATGATGCTATTGGAGAAGCATTCGATAAAACTGCAAAACTTTTAGGTATAGAATTTCCTGGTGGTCCACAAATAGAGATTCTAGCAAAAAAAGGTAATCCAAACAAATATGATCTTCCTAAACCAATTTTAAATAAAGGTGGTTGTAATTTATCTTTTTCTGGCCTTAAAACAGCAGTATTAAAGATAACAAAAGAAATAAAAACTGATCAAGAAAAATTTGATCTTGCTGCATCTTTTCAAAAAACCATAATTGAAATTTTAGAAAAAAAAACAAAAATAGCCTTTTTAGAATTTGAAAAACAAATTAAACCGCAAGAAAAAAAATTTGTTGTAGCAGGTGGTGTTGCAGCAAATAAAGAAATTAGAAATATGCTAATTAACATTTGTGAACAAAAAAACTATGATCCTATTTTCCCTCCAATAGAATTATGTGGAGATAATGCGGCAATGATCGCAATGGTAGGATTAGAAAAATTTAAATTAAAAGAATTTGATAAACTAGATCATCCTGCAAAACCAAGATGGCCTTTAGATGAAAGTGCAGCATTTTTAAAAGGAGCTGGCGTAGTATTAAAATGAATTATTGGTTACTTAAATCTGAGCCTGATGTTTGGTCAATCGATCAACAAAAAAAATCTGGAGCCAAAGGGTCTCCATGGGATGGTGTTAGAAATTATCAAGCAGCCAAGAACTTAAAATTAATGAAGAAGGGTGATCAATGTTTTTTTTACCACTCGAATATTGGAAAGGAGATAGTGGGTATAGTAACGGTTATAAAAGAGTATTACTCAGATAAAACAGACAAATCTGGTCGTTTTGTAGCTGTAACAGTAAAATTTCTTAAAAAATTTAAAAAACCCGTAACATTAAAAGAAATTAAAAAAAACAAGGAATTAAGCCATTTATCACTCATAAGGCAAAGCAGGCTTTCTGTTATGTCGATTGACTCTAAAAGCTGGAAAATTTTAGTTAAGATGGGTAAGATTTAAATAAATAAATTTATGCCAAAAAAAAAGAAAAAAACAAAAAAAAAATATTACAAGAAAAATAAGAAGAAAAAACTTAAGCCAAGAAAAAAATTTAGAGCAAATAAAAAAACCTCAAAAAAATTAAAAAGAAAAAAAACAAAAAAAATTAGTAAAAATAACGACTCATCAACTCAAGAACTAATTTTTAAGACTCGCCCAGAATGGGTAAAAAGTGGTTTAGCTAATAAATCCCAATATCAAAATAAATATAATGAGTCGATCAAAAACGGTAATTCCTTTTGGAAAAAGGAAGGAAAAAGAATAACTTGGATAAAACCCTACAAAAAAATAAAAGATGTAAAATTTAGTAAGACAGAGGTAAAAATTAAATGGTTTGAAGATGGAACTCTAAATGCTTCAGCAAATTGTATTGATAGGCACTTAAAGGACAAGAAAGATAAAACTGCAATAATTTGGGTTGGAGATGATCCAAACGATGTTCAGAAAATTTCTTACAAACAACTTCATCAAAAAGTATCAAAAGCAGCTAATGGTTTAAAAAGATTAGGAATTAAAAAAGGTGACAGAGTGACAATTTATTTAACTATGATACCAGAGCTTGCAATTTTAATGCTTGCTTGTGCAAGGATAGGAGCTGTACATTCAATAATTTTTGGAGGTTTTTCAGCAGAATCTATATCTGGTAGAGTTAATGACTGTAAGTCAGAGTATATTATAACTGCAGATGAAGGGGTTCGAGGAGGAAAGATTATCCCATTGAAATCAACTACTGATGAAGCTTTAACAAATTGTCCTAATGTAAAAAAATGTATCGTTGTTAAACGAACTGGAAATTATGTTTATTGGAATAATGATAGAGATATTTGGTATGATGATTTGATTAAAGATGTATCAAATTATTGTGAGCCTGAAGAAATGAATGCTGAAGATCCCCTTTTTATTCTGTATACATCTGGATCAACCGGAAAACCAAAAGGTGTTCTACACACAACAGGGGGATACATGGTGTATGCCTCAATGACACATCAATACATCTTTAATTATAAACCTAAAGATATTTATTGGTGTACTGCAGATATCGGTTGGGTAACTGGTCATAGTTATATTATCTATGGACCTTTATCTAATGGAGCAACAACAATAATGTTTGAAGGAGTTCCAAACTATCCAGACAGTTCAAGATGGTGGCAAATTGTAGATAAGTTTAAAGTTAATACTTTTTACACTGCTCCTACAGCAATTCGAGCTCTAATGCGAGAAGGTGAAGGTCCTGTAAACAAAACTTCAAGAAAATCCTTAAAATTGTTAGGAACTGTTGGTGAGCCTATCAATCCCGAAGCTTGGATGTGGTACTACAAGACCGTAGGAAATTCAAAATGCCCAATAGTTGACACTTGGTGGCAAACTGAAACAGGTGGAATTCTAATAGCTCCACAAACAGGTGCTATACCTCTTAAACCTGGGTCAGCCACAAAACCATTTTATGGAATAAAGCCGGCAATAGTAGACAAAGATGGTAAAGAAATAAAAGGAGCAGGAGAGGGAAGACTTTGTATTTCACAGTCTTGGCCTGGTCAAATGAGAACTGTTTTTGGAGACCATCAAAGATTCATCGATACTTATTTTTCACAATTTGACGGTAAATATTTTACTGGTGATGGATGCCGAAGAGATAAAGATGGTTACTATTGGATTACTGGTCGAGTAGATGATGTTATAATTGTGTCAGGTCATAATTTGGGTACAGCAGAAATTGAAAGTGCTTTTGTAGCACATCCAAAGGTTGCTGAAGCTGCAGTTGTTGGATACCCTCACGATATTAAAGGCAATGGACTATATTGCTACGTCACTTTAAATGCAGGTGAAAATGAAACTGGAGATTTAGATAGAGAGTTAAAACTTTGGGTAAGAAAACAAATTGGTCCTTTAGCAACCCCAGATCTAATTCACTTTACTCCTGGTCTTCCTAAAACAAGGTCTGGTAAAATTATGAGAAGAATTTTAAGAAAAATTGCTGCTAATGAGCACGAACAACTTGGAGATACAACAACATTAGCTGATCCAAGTGTTGTTGAAAGTTTAGTCGAAAATAGGAAAAATAATTAAAATCTCAAACGATCACTGAATTCTTTTTTTACTACATTCCATTTTAAAATTACAGAGTTAAGAACAATTTTTCTATCGAGAGTTTTTAATTCTTCCGCGATAGGAGCCCACTTATATAATGATAAAGCGCTAGAGTTAAAGGGTAAATCTCTATAATAAGTTTCCCAATTAATATTGTTGAGTCTTTCCAGAAAATTCTTTTTTGAAATTTCAACTATTTCTAAAGGCATTTTATTCGAAATTTCATCATCTAAAATTTTAAAAAAAATATCTTTCGATTTATTTAAATCTTTATAATTAAAATTCACTTTCAAGTACGAAAAGGTAAAGAAAGTTAGGTCCTGGAGTGCTACAGAGTAGATATTCCATTTAGCTAAATTTACAGAATTCATAAACTGATCATTTTCAAAATGTAAAACATATCTAGTACCCATTCTTGTTTTGAGATATCCATAGAGGGTTACTTGAGCAACCCATGCTGATTTTGTTTGTATAAAATTTTCGAGATCATCAAGACTGCTGATTTTACTTTTTGGAAGAAAAGCTTTAAACATTGCAAAAAGGTAAATCTTAAAATCTTTCCAAGATAGGTCTTTCCATGTTAATTTGTATTTCGCCATAAAATTACTAATTTTCGAAATTATACCTCAAAAAACCATATTTTTTGTACAATTTTAACACTTTAAATCTCTTTCATAATGGTTATGGTTTTCGCCAGTTATAACTAAAAGAGAGAGGTATATAATGTCAAAACAAGAACAACACTGGGAAAAAACCAGAGGATTGTTAATAGTTACATTAGCAATTTGGTTTGTATTCTCAATTGGCATCTTTCTTTTCGGAGCTGAAATGAATGAAGTAACAGGACCATTTGGTTATCCTTTAACTTATTGGTTCACATGTCAAGGTTCTCTTGGAGCTTTCGTAATCCTAATTTTCTGGTTTGCGAATAGACAAGAGAAGATTGATGAACAGTTCGGCTTTAGCGAAAGAGGAGATGACTAATGATTAAAGGTAATTTTATAGACAATTTGCCTAAAGTTTATGGAATATATACAGGAGGTTTCCTGGCTTTCATAATCATTATGGCAATTGGAGAGCAGATGGGTATGACATCGAAAACAATTGGTATTTGTTTCGTTGCCTTCACAGTAGCCATCTATGCTATAATTGGTTATCTATCACGTACAGCACAAGCTGACGCGTATTACGTAGCTGGAAGACAAGTACCAACCGTGTTTAACGGAATGGCGACAGCAGCAGATTGGATGTCTGGTGCATCATTCGTTGCAATGGCAGGTGGTATTTACTTTAAGGGTTACGGTTACATGGCGCTTCTTGTAGGTTGGACTGGTGGATATGTGTTAGTTGCATCTTTATTAGCACCTTACCTAAGAAAATTTGGCTGTTACACAGTTCCAGATTTTATTGGTACAAGATATGGTGGTAATTTGAGTAGATTCATGGCGGTAGTAGTTTTAACTGTTGCTTCATTTACTTATGTGACTGCACAAATTAACGCTACAGGTACAATTGCATCTGTTGCACTTGATATTCCATTCCAATACGCAGTTTACGTTGGATTAGTAAGTATCTTACTATGCTCAATGTTAGGTGGTATGAGGGGAGTAACTTGGACACAGGTAGCGCAATATATCGTACTAATCATAGCTTACTTATTACCAGTATTCTGGATCAGTAACAAAATGGGTGCAGGTTTTTTCCCACACTTTATGTTAGCTGATGAAGTAGCTAGAATTGGTGAACTAGAACAACAGTTTGGTTTTGTTAAAAACGCAGCTGCTGATCTAAAATCAGTTCCAAAGGGATTAGCTGGAATAACTAAAGCTCACTCAGCAGTAAACGCTTCACCTTGGGCATTTATTTCATTAGCACTAGCAATGATGATGGGAACAGCTTCATTGCCTCATGTTATGATGAGATATTTCACTACTCCAAGTGTAAAAGCAGCTAGAAAATCAGTAGGTTGGTCATTATTTTTTATCTTCCTACTTTATTCTTCAGCTCCAATGCTAGCGACACTGTCTAAGTTATCATTGATAGATCCAACATTACCTACTGGTATTATTGGAAAATCAATAGCAGAAGTTCAAGCTATAGATTGGTATCAAAACTGGAACCAAGCAAACCTTATGTTTGTAAGCGACTTTAACGGAAATGGAACTCTTGAGTTAAATGAGTTTTTCATGGGTGGTAAAGCCGTAGTGTTAGCAACACCAGAGATTGCTGGATTACCATATGTAATTTCAGGTCTGGTTGCTGCTGGAGGTATGGCTGCTGCCATGTCGACAGCTGATGGTTTAATTCTAGCAATTGCAAACGCAATCTCACACGATGTTTACTATAAAATCATCGATCCAAAAGCTGAGACTGCTAAAAGACTAGTTGTTGCAAGGGTATTACTTGTAGTAATTGGTTTTGCTGGAGCGACAATCGCAGCGCTTGAGATCCAAGGTATTTTAGGTTCAGTAATCTGGGCTTTTGACTTTGCGATGTCAGGATTATTCTTCCCACTCGTACTTGGTGTATGGTGGAAGAGAGCTAACAAAGAAGGTGCTGTTGCTGGTATGTTCTTAGGATTAGTTTCTGGTGCTGCTTACCTAATTTGGGTAAGAAACGGCGGAAGCGGATTCTTAGGAATTACTCAGTTAACGTTTGGTATCTTCGGTTCATTCGTAAGTTTAGTTTCAATGGTTGTTGTAAGTTTAATGACTTCAGAACCAAATGCAGCTACTCAGAGAATGGTTGATGAGGTTCGAGTACCTTCAGGTAAATCGATCCTTGGCAAACAACACTAAATAATATTAATTGAAGGGGCGATAAATTTCGCCCCTTTTATTTAAATATAATTACCAATATAAATTCATAAATGTCTGCAAATTTTCACCCTCTAGTTTATATAATTGATTATGTGTTAGGTGTAATAATGTGGACTTTAATTGGAAGAGTAGCGATGAACATTTTTCAAAGGGAGGACTCTCATTTTTTTTTTATGAAAGTTTTTGTTAAATTTACCAACCCTTTAATAAAAATATTTAAGCCTCTCACTCCAGCATTCATAATTCAACCTCTAGTCCCATTATATGTAGCTTGGTTTTTCTTCATGGTAAGATTTTATTTAATGCCATGGATTTTAGGATATTCAGTAATGGGGATGTTATCTTTTCCTCTTGAAAGCGAAATTTCTAGACAAATTTATCAATTTTTTAATTAAATAAAATTTTAAAAATTGATACAAGTAAATAAGTATCAATGAAAAAAATACAAATATCACCCTCAATATTATCGGCTGACTTTAGCCAATTAGGTAACGAGATAAAACGGTTAGAGGATGCTGGTGCAGATATGATTCATGTAGATGTAATGGATGGTCATTTTGTTCCAAATTTGACAATTGGTCCTCCAGTAATTAAAGCCTTAAAAAAAAACTCCTCAATAATTTTTGATGTTCATTTGATGATCTCACCAGTTCACAAATACATTGAGTCTTTTGCTGATGCTGGAGCTGATATAATCACTATTCATCCTGAAGCTACTGAAGATCTTGCCTCGTCAATTCTTAAAATTAAGAAATTTAAAAAAAAAGTTGGAATTTCTCTCAACCCAGAGACCAAAATTGATGTGATTTTAAAATTTTTAGATCAAATAGATTTAATACTTATTATGAGTGTTAATCCAGGTTTTGGTGGGCAAAAATTTATGCCAGAAGTTTTAAATAAAATAAAAGATTTAAAAAAAATTCAATTAGAGAATAATCTTGATTTTGACATAGAAATCGACGGTGGAATTAATTTTGATAATTATAAAGAAGTTATAGAGGCAGGTGCAAACATAATTGTTTCTGGTACAACAATTTTTAAAAGTAATAATGGAGATATTAAAAAAAATATTGAATTACTGAAATCAAAATAATTAAATGATTTACATAAGTCGATTTTTTTTAAATATCCAAAATAATCTTAGAGAATTTTATTTAAATTCAAGTATTTATGATAAAAAAATTTCACGATCAAATAATAAGAATTTAATTTATAAACCAAGCCCTTATTTACTTTCGTCAATAATAAAGTATTCAAAAAAAAAATTAAAGGTTGAAGATTTTATTTTAGAAGATATTTGGATAAAAAATAATATAAGTGATAAAGATTTTAAGAATTTAAATAATTTTTATTGGTTTTTTAGTTTAGATTTAAAATCATCAAAAAAAACAATTCAAACTGTGATATCAAATTGGATTAATTACAACTCTAAATATAATAGTAAAAGCTGGAATTTTGATATAACAGCAAAAAGAATTATTGCATGGTTATCTAGTCACAATCTCTCCTATGAGGAAAGCAACCAAAGATATAGAAATCAATTTAATACAATTATTCAAAAACAAACAAATCATTTAATTAATGAGATTAGTAAATCGAAACTCATCGAAGACAAAATAATTGGATGTGCATCTATAATTTTAGTAGGCCTTTGTTATCAAGATACCAAAAATTATCTAAACTTTGGTTTGAATCTTTTAAAGAAAATTTCAAAACTTTCTCTTGATAATTATGGATTTCCAAAATCAAGAAGTATTAGTCAATTAGTATTTTATTTAAAATATTTCATCTTAATAAGAGAGTGGTTTAAGGAATCTCAAATGGCTATGCCTGAATATATTAATGAAAGTATTTATTATATGGGTCAAGGATACGCTTTTTTTTCAAAAAATTCAGAGTCTAATTTTTTATTTAATGGTAATAATGTTTCTAATAATCAGGAATTTGATCATTACTTAAAAAGATTGGGATATAAATTTAAAAATGAAGGTCATGAGCTTGGTGGTTATGTTTTGTTAAAAAATAAAAAAGTTTGTCTAATTATGGACACTGGATCTACTCCAAATCAAAATTTTACAAAAGATTATCAGTCTGGAGCACTTTCTTTTGAAATTATCACTAATGGGAAAAAATTAATTAGTAATTGTGGATATTATAGGAAAAATAACATTCAACTCAATCGTTTATCAAAATCTACCGCTGCTCACAGTACATTAGCTATTGATGACAATTCATCTTGTAAATTTACAAGAGCAAAAAATGAATGGTTAGTTAATAAAGGAACAAAAGTTTTAAAAAAAAACCTCATCTTTCAGACAAATTATTGGAAAATAAACGCTTCACATGATGGGTATTTAAAAAAATATAATTCTATCCATGAGAGAGAAATTGAATTTTATCCAGATAAAATGATATTTGTTGGTCTTGATAAGATCATAAAAAGAAAAGCAAATCATAACCTCAAGTTCGATATTAGATTTCATCTAGAACCAAATGTGAGATTGATGAAAACTCAAGATAATAAAACTATTCTAATCGAATTAGATGGAGAAGGATGGAAATTCACATGTGATAATTATGATATAAATATTGATAAAGGATTATATTTCGGTAAAAAAAATTCATACACAGAAAATCTAAATATTTTTATTACTGGTATTTCAAATAATCAGACTGAAAATATCGAATGGAAAATTGAGAAAATATAATGAGAAAAATTAGAACAGCCCTAATCTCAGTTTCAAATAAAAAAGATTTATTTCCACTTTTAAAAGTTCTTAAAAATTACAATATAAAACTAATTAGTTCTGGTGGTACATATAAAAAAATTAAATCACTAAAATTTAAATGTTTAGAAGTTTCAGATTTTACAAATTCTGATGAGATTCTCGATGGAAGAGTAAAAACACTACATCCAAAAATTCATGCCGGTATACTTAACATAAGAAATAATGATTCTCATATTAAAGATATGAAAAAAAATAAATTTGAAAATATTGACTTAGTTATTGTTAATTTTTACCCTTTTGCGGAAACTCTTAATAAAACTAGAAATCATCATGAAATAATAGAAAATATAGATATTGGTGGACCTAGCTTGATAAGATCGGCGGCTAAAAATTACAATGATGTGACTGTAATATCATCAATTGATTTATATCCTGATTTAATCAATCAACTTAATGAAAACAACGGATCAACTTCTTTAAGTTTTAGAAAAAAAATGTCGCAAAAAGCTTTTTCAAAAACTGCTTATTACGACACACTTATTTCAAATTATTTCAACAAAGATTCGAATATTAAATTTCCCGAGAAAAAAATTATCTATGGAAATTTGATTGAAAAATTAAGATATGGTGAAAATCCTCATCAAGAAAGTGCAATCTATTCAAAAAACAAGAATATTGGAATAAATAAATTACATGGAAAACAACTAAGTTATAATAATTATAACGATATTTTTTCTGCTTTAAATATTTCTAAATCTTTACCTAAAAATATTGGAACAGTAATTGTAAAACACGCTAACCCCTGTGGAGTTTCAATCCTTAAAGATAAAATAGATAGTTATAAATCTGCCTTAGCATGTGATCCAATCAGCGCTTTTGGCGGAATAGTCTCATGTAATTTTAAAGTAAGTAAGTCTTTAGCTATTGAGCTTAACAAAATTTTCTTTGAAGTAATTATCGCCGATGGATTTGATAAAGAAGCTCTTAAATTACTCAAGTCAAAGAAAAATATTAGAATAATTGATGCTAAAAATTATTCTTTAAATGGTACAATGAGATTAAGCTCCTGGAATGACATAATATTAATCCAGTCAGAGGATAAAAAAAAAATTTCTGTAAAAGATTTTAAAGTTGTATCAAAGAAGAAACCAAGCAAAACACAATTAGCAAATTTAATTTTTGCTTTTAATGTTTGCCGATATGTAAAATCTAACGCAATAGTTATCGTTGACAATCATTCTACCGTAGGTATCGGATCAGGACAGCCTAGTAGGGTTGATAGTTGCAATATAGCTATAAATAAAATGATTAAATTTAGAAAATCAGAAAATGAAATTGTTGCAGCCTCTGACGCTTTTTTTCCATTTGTTGATGGTGTGGAAAAATTAGTTCAATCAGGTGTAACAGCAATTATTCAACCTTCTGGATCAATAAGAGACAAAGAAATAATTAAGTTTGCTGATGCAACGGAAACCGTTTTAGTATTCTCGAAAACTAGACATTTTAAACATTAGTTATCTTGTCAATTTTTGCTGCCAATATAAAATCATTTTCAGACAAACCACTTATTGCATGAGTAGTTATATTTATTTTTGAATAACCCCAGCCAAATGAAATTTCGGGATGATGCCCTTCTTCTTCAGATATTTTTCCTACTTCGTTCACAAAGCTTTGGCTATCTAGAAAATTTTTAAAACTGAATTTTTTCTCTAAGAAGTAAATATTTTTTTCATTTTTTACTATATTCCAACCATCAACTTTTTTTTGATATTTATGTATTTCCGAAATATCAAACGGAGTTACTCCACCTTCACAAGGTAAACATTTTTTATTTAATAGATCACTCATAATATATGGAGCGGGCAAAGGGGGTCGAACCCTCGACCTTCTCGTTGGCAACGAGACGCTCTACCACTGAGCTATACCCGCTTTAAAAAACATTATAGTTAGACATTTTTGCCAATTCAAGCAATTTTAAATATGGTGTATCTTAATGTATGAAAAAAGATAATTTGCCAAAAAAAATACCTGTTTTTCCACTTAGTAATTTTATTATTTTCCCAAAAACTTCTGTACCGTTAAATATTTTTGAACCAAGATATATTGAAATGATCAATGATTGTATGAAGTCAAATAAATTACTTGGCATGATACAGCCAAGAGATACTGAAAAAAATAATAGGGCAAACCCTACCTTGCATGAAGTCGGATGCTTAGGAAAAATAATTAGCTTCACTGAAAGTGATGATGGAAGATTTTTAATTGAGTTGAAAGGTATGATAAGATTTAATTTAGTAAGCGAAGTTTTTACAAAGAAAAAATATAGAAATTTTATTGTGAATTATGATGATTTCTATGAAGATTTAATAAACCAAAAAGAGGAAATTAATTTTTCTGATTTAGAGTTAATTTTTAAAGATTTAAAAACACTCTTTGAAAGAAAAGGATTTATAATAAATTGGAAAAATCTTCAAAGACAAAGTTTAGATGAAGCAATCAATGCACTTGCAATGGCTTCACCATTTACCCTCGAAGAAAAACAAATTTTATTGGAAGCAAAAAATTTAAATGCTAGGAAAATAAAGATATCAGAAATTTTAACTACCTATACTTTAGATCAATACAATAACACAACTATACAATAGCCTAAATTATAATACCACTGTCAGCAATTTTTTTAAAAAAATTGTTTACTATTTTATTTTTTCCTAAAAGTTGAACTGATTTTCCAAAAATATTATTATTGACTTTGCTTTCAAAATTAAAATATTCATAGATAAAATCTATACCACTTGAAAAAATAAAATTTTTATGGCGTGTCTTTTTTTCAAATTCAATGCAAACATTTTCATCTAATTCTAGACCATGATCAATCTTAAATTTAATCAAATCAATAATCACTTTAATATCTCTCAATGACATATTAAAACCTTGACCTGCTAAAGGATGTAATCTGTGTAATAAGTCTCCAAATGCGAGAATATTCTTAAAATAATATTTCCTTAAGTTTAATGATTTTAGTTCAAAGCAAATGGGTCTTTCTATTTTTAAAATTTCATATCTCCTATTATATTTTTTAATCAAATTTTTTAAGTCCACCTCTTTTTTTCCCTTTATAGAATAAACAACAGAGGTCTCTTTTGGTGAGATTGGTAAAAAAGCAATTGGCCCAAGTTTTGTAAAAATTTGATAAGCAGTATTATTTTTGATTACTTTTTGATGTTTCAAAATTGTAGTATGGGCGTAACCTAAATAGTTTTTATCTAACTTTTTGTAAAAGTATTTTTTTGTAATTAAATTATCGTGCTCACAATTTATTATTAATTTATATTTGAACTTATCTATATTATTGATATCTACTTTTTTTTTAAATTTAAGAAGTTTATTTTTTTTCAAACTTGACAATAGATATTTTATCATTTGATAGTTTTTGACAACTGAAAATAATCTTTTTCCGTTGTTATCGAAATTTAATATTTTCTCATTTTGTAATAATTCGTCATAAATTTCAATTTCATCGATATCCCATAAGTATTTTTTAATATGTAAAATATTTTTATTAAAAAAATCTGAGTTTGACTTTGAAATTCCTAAAGTTTGAACTTTATTAAAATTATATTTTTTTCTACTAGAGATGATATCTACATTTAAACCTTGATTTACCAAAGCCTTTGCTAATGTTAAGCTAATTAATCCATTTCCTAAAATGCAAACTTTCATAATAATTTTAATTTTAACAATAAAAATTAGATGATACAAAGTGATAAAATTGATTCTTGTAGTATGGATATAAAAAAATACACAAATTTTTTACTTATTTTCGTAATAAAAAGATTGCTAGAGATAACTGGTATTTTTGTCTCCATTATAGGTTTTTTATTAATGGTCACACTTTTTTCTTACTCACCAAGTGATCCGAACTTTATATTTCCTGATAATACCGAGATTAAAAATCTCTTAGGATTTCGTGGAAGCTACGTGTCAGATCTTTTTTTACAATCAATTGGAGTCATAGCATATCTAATACCTATAAGTTATATTTTAATTGGAATTAGTATTTTCAAAAAAAAAGAAATGCTAATATTTATAGAGAATACTTTTTTTGTCATTGTTTATTGTTTAATTGGTTCTCTATTTTTTGATTTTTATTATAAAACAACATTTAGTCTTTATATTAATGGAAATGGCGGATTTGTCGGTAATTATCTAAACGAGACATTATTTTTCAAGATAATAAATACCAATAAGAATATTTTTTATTATTTGCTCATTTTTTTAATCATCTTATTTTTCTCAATAAGTATCAATTTAAATTTAAGAAATCTTAAATTTCTTTTAATGAAAATTTCAACCGTTATGACTAAAAATAATACTAAAAATTATACAAATAAAAATGAAGTGATTAATGAATACATACCACAGGAAGAAATTAAAAATTTAATCCAAGAGGATTTACCTTTTATTAAAGCAGAAAATAAACTTTCTAATTATAAAAAAAAATTTATATTACCTTCTCTAGATTTATTAAAAGAACCATCAAAGAGCGAACGTAATAATTCTAAAAAAAATGAGAATAATGACACTGAATTTCTTGAAAAGATACTTCTTGATTTTGGTGTTAATGGTAAAATTAAAAAAGTAAGTTACGGTCCTGTAGTAACTTTAAATGAATTTGAACCAGCTGCAGGAGTAAAAGTATCAAAAATAATAAATCTTGCAGATGATATTGCAAGAAATACAAGCTCTGAGTCAGCTCGAATAGCGACTATTCCTGGTAGAAATACGGTGGGTATTGAGCTTCCTAATATAAATAGAGAAAATGTTTATTTGAGCGAAATATTAAAAAATCAAGATTTTAAAAAGAGAGAAGTGAAACTACCGATTGCTCTAGGTAAAAATATTTCTGGAACAACATTAATCGGTGATTTGACTTCAATGCCTCATTTACTAATCGCTGGTACCACTGGTTCGGGTAAATCAGTATGTATTAATACAATTATACTCTCTCTTCTTTACAGACACTCCCCTGAAAAGTGTAAATTCATTTTGATCGATCCAAAGATGCTTGAATTATCCACTTATGAGGGCATACCTCACTTACTTTGTCCGGTCATAACGGAAGCTAAAAAGGCAGCATCTGTTTTAGGGTGGGTAGTTAAGGAGATGGAAAGCCGATACAGACTTATGACTAAAGAGGGTGTAAGAAATATTGAGGGATATAATAATAAACATAAATTACCAATGCCTTTCATAGTTGTTGTGGTCGATGAAATGTCAGATCTAATGTTAGTTGCAGGAAAAGAAATTGAAAATTATATTCAAAAGTTATCTCAAATGGCAAGAGCTGCGGGAATACATATTATAATGGCGACACAAAGACCAAGTGTTGATGTTATTACAGGCACAATCAAAGCAAATTTTCCTACAAGAATTTCTTTTCAGGTAACTTCAAAAATTGATAGTAGAACAATCTTGGGGGAACAAGGGGCTGAACAACTTCTTGGCAAAGGTGATATGCTTTATATGTCCTCTGCAAATAAGATAGTTAGAATACACTCTCCTTTAGTTTCTGATGACGAAATTGAAAAAATTAATTCTTTTATAAGATCACAAGCCGAGCCAGATTATGTTGATGAAATATTAAATTTTGTTGATGAAAAAGAGATCAATGAAAATTTTAAAAATCAAACTGATAAAGATAATTTATATGAAGAGGCATTAGAAATAATTAAATCAGAGGGAAAGGCATCAACATCATTTTTACAGAGAAAACTTCAAATTGGCTATAATCGAGCGGCAAGGATAATAGACATGATGGAAAATGAAGGGATAGTAAGTAAAGCAAACCATGTTGGTAAAAGGGAAGTTCTCAAATGAAAAAATTTAATAAATTTGTTTTTTTATTATTTGTTTACATACTATTATTCCCCCCCAAAGTGTATTCCTCGGTTAAAGAAAAGATTATAAATAACCTTAAAGAAACAAATAATTTAAATTTTGATTTTAAACAAAATACAAATGGAAAAATTGAAACAGGAAATTGCACTCTTAAATTTCCAAAAAAGATTTACTGTTTGTATAATAACAAAAATAAGAAAATTTTGGTATCAAATGGAAAATCTTTAGTAATTAAATCAAATAATAATTACAACCATTATCCTTTAGATAAAACACCTCTAAATATAATTTTAGATAAAAAATTTTTGATCAATAATATTAAAAATTTTGATGAAGAAAATAAAAACAAAAAAAATGTAAATTTTAGATTTACTAAAAATGAAATGAAAATAGATATTTTTTTTGATATTAAAAATTTCAACTTAATAGGTTGGCAAGTATTAGATATTTATCAAAATTTAAATACTACTTACCTTACTTCTATAATTAAAAATCAAAATATAGAGGATGCAATATTTAAAATTCCTACTCAGGAATAGTTTACATAAAAACTGTCTCGCTTTTTATAATTTTCATACCTCTTTTTAAATAATTGTTAAGTGCGTTTTTATGATCGTATGAGCAAGTATGAACCCAAACTCTCTTAATATTATTTTCAAAAGATTTCTTTATTGCAAAAGATAATAAATATGAACCTAATTTTTTGTTATGATATTCCTCTAAAATTCCAAAATAAGCAATTTCAATTTCCTTGTCATCATGATGATATAAGCTCTCAAAATATCCTGCGATTTCATTTTGATAAATTAAGACAAATGTTTTTAAATTATTAGAATTCACATAATCCATCCATTGTTTTTCAGTCCAATTTAATCTATCAACCCAGTTATGATTTTTACCAATATTTTTGTAAAAAAACTTATTCAACTGAAAATCAGGTTTGTGTAAAAAATTTATAAAACAATTGCGAGGGGGGTTTTTTGTTTCTCTTAGCTCTAATACAGATTTAATTTCAAGATAATTTCTAAAAATTTTTTTTGTCACTGGACCATTCCTCCAACCTTTTCACCACCAAATAGATGAAAGTGTAAGTGAGGAACTTCTTGACCTCCATGTTCACCAATGTTGACTAAAGCCCTATATCCTTTTCCAGTATCAACTGAGATTCTAAGTTTTTGCGCAACGATACTTATTCCTTTTAATAAACCCGTTATTTCATTAGAGGAAGCGTTGTGACTGAAGTCATCTAGATCAACATATTTTCCTTTAGGTATAACTAAAACATGAATTTTTTTTTGGGGATTGATATCATAAAAAGATAACACGTAATCATCCTCATAAATTTTTTCACAGGGAATTTCACCTCTCAAAATTTTAGCAAAGATATTGTTGTTGTCGTAAGTCATTATTAAATATCCTTAAGATAAAAAATAACACTATTTTTCTTCAACTCCAAACTTAATGTATCTATACCAGGCTCTCTCATGAAAATAATATAAAAACATTTTAGTGATCACTTCCATCCCGGCTATTGCCCCAGCAAAATTCCACTCTCCGGTGATAAACCAAGCAATCAAAAAAGTATCTGTTGTAGCAAGAACTCGCCAAGTTAAAGTTTTAGCTATATGCCTTTTTTTTGTTACATGTTTCATGCGTCATCCTTTCTATTTTCTCCTTTTTTTGAGTTCTTCCATGATATCCTCTATCTTGATGTTGTTTGCCTCCAGGTAAACAATAAGATGATAAAGAACGTCCGCACCCTCATGTATAATGTTAGAATTTTTATCTACTGAATCTATAAGCTCATTTATTTCCTCCAAAACCTTAGATCTGCTAAATTGGACATCTTTAAGTAATTTATTTGTGTATGAGTCTTTTACAGATTTTAACTTTCTTTCTCTAACAATCTTAATAAGATTTTCCAAATTGCCTAACATATTAAATTCTAACAGGTATTCCTTTCAAGTCCAAATAATCCTTAGCCTCTTTAATTGAATATTTACCATAATGAAATATCGAAGCAGCAAGAACTGCACTTGCTTTACCTAATTTTATTCCATCTACTAAATGATCTAAGTTGCCAACTCCACCTGATGCAATTATTGGAATATTAATTTCTGATGAAATTTTATACATTAAATCATTGTCATAACCTATCTGGGTTCCATCTCTATCCATTGAAGTAACTAATAATTCACCTGCGCCGCTTTCTTCGATTTTTTTTGCATATTTAAGCACATCAACACCAGTATTTTTTCTTCCTCCGTGAGTAAAAACTTCCCATTTATTATTTTTTTTTTTTGCATCTATAGCAACAACAATACATTGTGAGCCAAATTTTTTTGCACTTTCTGTTACAACTTTTGGGTTTTCGACAGCTGCCGTATTTATTGAAACCTTATCTGCTCCACAATTAAGTAATTTACTTATATCCTCTAAATTTCTCACACCACCACCAACAGTTAAGGGTACAAAACATTTTTTTGATGTTTTTTGCACTACATCGAAAATTATATCCCTATTTTCGTTCGATGCAGTAATGTCTAAAAAACATATTTCGTCTGCACCACTGTTGCTATAAATTTGCGCTTGTTCTACTGGATCGCCAGCATCTCTCAAATCAACAAAATTTATTCCTTTGACAACTCTTCCATTTTTAACATCCAGACAAGGTATTATTCTTTTCTTTAACATCAATATTAAAATTTTAAAAAAACTCCCTGACCAGTTGGATAATTTATAAAATGACCTTTTTTATCTTTTATAAAGTCATCTATGATATTTCTAGTTTCATGAAAACCACCATAATCATCAAATAACATTACTCCTCCACTAGTTATTTTGTTATAAAAAAAATTGAGTGAAGATTGAGTAGCCTCATTAGAATTTAAATCAACGTGTAACCAATTTATTCTATCAGGATTTTTTGCAGTATCAAAAACTTTTGGGATAAAACCCTTATTAAAAACTAAATTTTCATAAAACATTTTAAGGTTTTTTTTTGTTACCTCTAAATCTAAATATGAATATTGAAACCTTAATTTATCATTTTTTAAGTTTTCCCAAGCATCGTAAAGATAACCAGTATAAGATGATGATCTTTTCTCACAAGCTTTTAATGCAAAATATATTGTTAATCCATCACACACACCACATTCTACTAAATTAATTTTATTAGAAGTTTTATCTTTTATTGCCAATAAAACTGAATTAAATACAACATAATGTCTCCAAGAAAGTTCGTCTATTATTTTATCATAATTAGTATCTTTATACTCAAACTGAGTAAGTCTAAAAGTTTTTTGTTTTATTAAACTTTTTAATTTCTCCACAGAATTTTTAAAAAAAAACATTTCATCGTCATTTTTATTTTCCCAAGGTGGAATTGTACCAGTGGTTGTTAGTCCCCATCCAGAAAATGTTTTTTTTCTTTTGTGAAATTCTTTGAAATCGTAATGTTTCGAAAAAATTTTTAATAAAAAATTTTTAAAGGATAAATTTAGCTTACTTAATAAATTCTTGTTCTTTTTTTCTTTTAAATTCAATATTCTCTCAATTTCTGACATATCAATTATTTAATTCTTTTATGAGATCTGAAAGTTTTATATCTCCATCATAAATTGCTTTACCAACAATTATACCCTCAATATTTTTTAGTTTTTTTGCTTTCTTAACATCATCAATTGAAGATACGCCTCCAGACATAACTACTGAAGAATTCGAAATTTGCGCAACTTTTTGTGTAACCTCAAAATTTGGACTTTGTTTCGTTCCATCTCTATTAATATCAGTATAAATTAATCTGCTAAATCCATAATCATTAACCTCTCTTAAAAAATCTAAAATTTTTATATTGGAATTCTTCATCCATCCAGAGACAGATAGATATTCGTTTCTAGCATCTAAACCCAAAGCAACTTTGTCAGGAAATTTTTTACAAGCTTTCATTAAAAAGTCTTTATTTTTTATTGCTGCACTACCTAATATTACTTTTTCAACACCAACATCAATATATCTTTTAATACTATCAAAATTTCTTATTCCACCCCCAATTTCTACCTCTAAGTTATATTTATTCACTATATCCTCAATAATCTCAAAGTTAATTGTTTCTCCTTTTAAAGCTCCATCTAAATCTACAATGTGTAAATTTTTAAAACCATAATCTTTATATTCTTCAGCTTGTTCAGATGGAGACATTTTATATTCAGTTTTATTATCAAAACGTCCTTTTATTAATCTCACACATTTTTTGTCTTTAATATCTATTGCTGGAAATATTTTCATTAATCTTTACTCACTTTGGCTTTACCAGACACATTATATTCGACCCCTATTACTTTTTTTTTACTTTTTATATCTGACAAATTTTGTTGACATGCTGAAAATAAAAATATCATTAAAAAAATAAGAATTTTCATTATATTTCAATAAAATTTTTTATAATTTTTAATCCAATTGCATCACTTTTCTCAGGATGAAATTGTGTTCCAAAAATATTTTCCTTTTCAACAGAGCAAACGATTTTAGATGAATAGTCTGTTGTTGCTGAAATTGTATTTACATCATTCGGGATAAATTCATAACTATGAACAAAATACATATGAGAATTATTTTTAATATCTTTAAAAATTTTACTATCTCTAATAATCTCAATTTGATTCCAACCAATGTGAGGTAATTTGTATTTGCCTTTTTGGTTATCTATTTTTGTTACTTTCCCTGGTATCCAACCTAAACCTTTTGTTTCTATTTCCTCGAAACCAATATCTGCAAACATTTGTAATCCTACACAAATTCCAAGTAGAGGTTTTTTTTTATCAATTGCAAACTCATTTAAGGTATCGACTAGACCATTAATACTTTTTAAAGAATCCACACAACTTTTAAATGAACCTTGGCCTGGTAAAACTAATTTATCACTTGATTTAATTTTATTTAAATCAGAGGTTACAGAAATATTAACTTTTTCTTTTGCAACTGCCTCAAAAGAATTTATCACTGAACTTATATTGCCCGATTTATAATCAACAATTGTAACATTCATTAAACTTACAAAGAACCTTTGGTAGATGGAATAGATTTTTTATTTCTTGGATCCATTTCTAAAGCAGTTCTTAAAGATCTTGCCAATCCTTTATAACAAGACTCGATTATATGGTGACTATTATCACCGTAAATATTTTCAATATGTAAAGTAATACCAGCAGATTGGGAAAATGCTTGAAACCATTCTTTAAAAAGTTCTGTATCCATTTCTCCAAGTTTTTCAACTTTAAGATTTACTTTCCAAATCAAATATGGTCTGTTTGAAACATCTATAGCTACGCGTGTCAATGTTTCGTCCATAGGAATAATTGAGTGCGCATATCTTCTTATTCCAACAAATTTTTTCGATGCTTTTTTTAGTGCTTCTCCAATTGCAATTCCAGTATCTTCAGTCGTATGATGTAAGTCAATATTTGTATCACCCTTAGCTTTAATATTCATATCTATTGAGGAGTGCTTAGAAAGCTGTTCTAACATATGATTTAAAAAACCTATGCCTGTATCAATTTTATATTTACCATTACCATCAATATTTAGATCAACACTTATACTGGTCTCTTTGGTTTTCCTGCTTATTTTACCTTTACGTTTCATTAGTTAAGAGAGGTATACATATATTATTCAAATATGGCAATAATACTAAACTTGGCCTTGAAGTATCAATTTTAATATCCATTTAATACCTATGACAACAATAGTCTTAGTTAGAAAAAATAATGATGTAGTAGTAGCTGGTGATGGCCAAGTTAGTATGGGGAATACTGTCGTTAAAAGTACAGCTTCAAAAGTAAGAAGAATTGAAAAAAGAAATGTCGTTGCTGGTTTTGCTGGTTCCACCGCTGATGCTTTAACATTATTTGAAAGACTAGAGGCTAAAATTGAAAAACACGCAGGAAATTTATCAAGAGCAGCTGTAGAATTAGCTAAAGATTGGAGAACGGACAAATATTTAAGAAGACTAGAGGCGCTTATGGCAATTGGTGATAAAGAAAATAGTTATATAATTTCTGGAACGGGTGATGTCCTAGAGCCTGAAGGTGACATAATAGGAATTGGTTCAGGCGGAAATTATGCTTTGGCTGCTGGTAAAGTTTTAATGGATACTAATATGAGTGCAGAAGAGGTTGCTAAAAAAGCCATAAAGGTAGCCTCTGAGATTTGTGTGTTTACAAATGATAATATTAAAACAGAAAAAATATAATGAAAAAATCTAATGTAACTCCTCTTGTACCAAAAGATAAAGATAATACAGAAACTAGTTCCTTGGTAAGCTCCTTGTCACCAAGAGAAATAGTTTCAGAGTTAGATCGATTTGTTGTAGGTCAAAATAAAGCAAAAAAAGCTGTAGCGGTAGCACTTAGAAATAGATGGAGAAGACAAGCTCTTAAAGGAGAAATGAAAAATGAAGTTTTACCAAAAAATATTCTTATGATTGGACCAACTGGAGTTGGAAAAACTGAAATATCTAGAAGATTATCAAAACTTGCTGAAGCACCATTTGTAAAAGTAGAGGCAACAAGATTCACAGAAGTTGGATATGTTGGAAGAGATGTTGAACAAATTGTTAGAGATTTAATAGAGATAGCAATTTCAATGGAAAAAGTTAAAAAAAGAAAAGAAGTTAGAGCACAAGCACAAAAACTTGCTGAAGAGAAAGTTTTAGATGCTTTAGTTGGAAAAAAAGCAAGCGCGGCAACTAGAGAAAGTTTTAGGCAAAGACTAAGAAACGGTGATTTAGATGACAATGAAATCGAGATCGCAATAAGTAATACAGGAACTAATAGTACCTCCTTCGAAATACCAGGAATGCCTGGAGCAAATGTTGGTATGATTAATATTGGAGAAATGCTTGGTAAATCAATGGGAAAGCAAGAGAAAAAGAAAAAAATGAGTGTAAAAGAATCTCATGAAATTTTATTAAATGATGAGTCAGATAAACTCATTGAACAAGACAAAATAATTAAAGCTGCAAAAATTTCTACAGAAAACAACGGTATTGTTTTTTTAGATGAAATAGACAAAATTTCGGGAAGGACTGATAGAGTTGGTGGAGACGTTTCAAGAGAAGGTGTACAAAGAGATTTACTACCTTTGATAGAAGGAACTACAGTTAATACGAAATATGGACCAATAAAAACAGACCATATTTTATTTATAGCATCAGGCGCTTTTCAATTGGCAAAACCCTCAGACCTACTTCCTGAATTACAAGGGAGATTGCCTATAAGAGTAGAGTTAGAAGCATTGACTAGTGATGATTTTAAAAGAATTTTAAAAGAGCCAGATTTTAGTTTAATAAAGCAATACGTTGCTTTATTAAAAACTGAAAATGTAGATCTTGAATTTTCAGAAGATGGTATCGATGCAATTGCCAATATTGCTTCAGAGGTTAATTCTACAGTAGAAAATATTGGAGCACGAAGATTGCACACAATAATAGAAAAAATTTTAGATGAGATAAGCTTTACTGCGACTGACAGATCTGGTGAAAAAGTAGTTATTAACAAGGAATATATTAATAAAAATCTAGATAACTTGATAAAAGATTCGGATTTATCAAAATTTATTTTGTAATGCTACAAAAATTACAAATACCCTAATTCTTTCATTTCTCTTGAAAAAACGATCTCAACTTCATCTTTAATACTTTTCTCAAGACTTTTCTCCCATTTGTTATCTGGACCCAAATTAAAAAAATTAATTTTATCACCATTTTTTTTTGTTTTAGCCTCTGAAAAACCAAATTCGTTTTCTAATTTTTTCAATCTTTCAAAACTTGTTGTTTCTATTGATTTTTTTATTTTACTTCTATTAATTTCAAATTCAGATTTGGATAACTTCTTGATAAAATTTAATACATTTTCAAAAACATTTTCAGTATTTTTGACAAGATCCTCATATTTTACCAATAAGTACTTATCCAATTTTTTGAGCTGCTTCCAGGAGTTATAATTAAAATTCCAAGATCCCAAAAGTACAGGGAGATTATCATTAATTGTTTGTTTTATTGCGATATTTGATTTTAGATCATTTAAAGACTCTATTAAAGTGCGCTGATAGTGATTTGAATAAGACATAATTACATTTCTTGGATCTCTTACAATATAAATTGCACCACTTGTATTTTCTAGGTCTGTAAAATCATATTTATTTTCAAATTTACAAAATGCATTATGTGTTTTCCAAAACTGGAGAGAATCCTTTTTTTTATTAATTATTTTTTGAGCTTCTATGTAATTTTTTTCTACCTCACTTTTTTTGGATAAATCAATTCCAAGTTCCTTGAAGATCTTAATATTTGGAAATTGATCTATCATTCTTAATAAATCAAAATTAAAATTTCCATCTTTTGTAAAAAAATAAGAAGTTAATAATGCCCTCAACATAGTATTTCCACTTTTAGGGTATGATGCTAACCAGATAATCATTTGTTATTTTTTTTTAAAAAAATATAAAAAGAGCCACTTCCGCCATCTTTTATATTTGCTTCCTCAATATTATTTATAATCTTCATTAATTCTAAATTTGTTTTTATATATTCTGGGACTGAATATTTAAGAATCCCTAAATCTTTTGATTTATACGGATTATTAAGATTATCTGAATGGATACCTTTTCCTGTAATGACAATAATTTTTCTTACTTTTTTTTCATAAGCCTTTTTTATGAATTCTTCAATTAAAGTATTTGCTTCATCTAAAGAGTAGCCGTGTAGATCAATTGAAATTATTTTTTTGGAATCTTTTTTTAAATAACTATAATCCTTATCTGGTAAAGCTTGATCGCTCAGTAAAAAATTTTCCCAATCAATTTTATCTTTTCTTGATATTTTTTTTTTCAAATAAATTTAAGTTAATGTCTCAACTAATTCCCAATTAGGGTTGTTAGATCTTGTATCTCTTGAAAATACCCATGTATCATATATTTTTTTAATTTTCTCTGGGTCTCCTGAAACAATTTTTTTCTCATTATCTCTAATACAAGTGATAACTTCAGCAACGAAATCAACCGTGACCTTTAATATTTGATTTATATTTTTATGTTCCTTAATTTTAGCAGAGTTAATGCCAATGAAAGTTATCTCAGCATGATGACCTCTTTTTGATCTATCCTTTAAAGCTTGATCAAACTGATCAAATATTTTTTTGCTTAATAACGGCTTCGCCTTTGTGAGTTTATTATCATCATCACTAAAATCAGTAATTATGGTTTCATAAGCAATTTTTGCTCCATTTAAAAATTCACTTTGGGCCTTTTCATCAAAATCTTTTTTTAAATTTTTTTTAAATTCGGGTTCTACATTTTTTAAAATCTCTTCAAATTGAGGAGGAGCCTTACCTTCGAAACCCGATCTTTTTCCTAAAATTCCTCTCAATCTCAAAAAAATAAAACCAGCAATCATAGCTAGTAAAATTATATCTATATATTCAAAACTATAATTCATAATATAATAGTAATTACTCTGTTGAATAATTTCAACCAACAATTAAATTAAAGACAAATGAACACAGTATTATTAACAATAATTTTGGTCCCAGTAATTGAAATTTACCTTTTTATTAAAATAGGTTCAAATATTGGTGCATTTAACACTATTTCGCTTATTTTTATAACGGCAATAATAGGCATTATGTATGCGAGATATGAAGGTTTAAATAATTTAAAATCCGGTTTTAAACAGTTAGTAAAGAATGATGTTCCTGCATATGAAATTATTTCAGGTGCAGCAATAGCTTTTGGAGCATTACTACTTATAATTCCTGGCTTTGCGACAGATACTTTAGGTTTTTTAATAATATTTCCACTATCAAGAAAATTAATATTCGGAAAGTTGTTTAATAAATTTAGAAAACAAACCTCAAAAAAAAATGATTTTATAGAGGGTGAATTTGAGGATATAGATGAAAATGATGACAAAAAAATTTAAGATTTTAGCTAAATACGTGAAAGATATGTCAAGCGAAACACCAAATGTAGAAACTTTTTTATTTGTTAAAGAAAATATATCTAAATATCAATTAAACATTGAGATTAGTTCTAAAGCATTAAAAAATAAACTAATCGAAATAAATACAACTCTTAAGTTTGAGGACAAAGAACCTAATGAAAAAAAATCATATTATGAAATAGTTTACTCTACCATTGTAAAAATTAATGACGATATAAAAGAGAAAAAAGATTTAGAAAAAATAATTCTTTGTGACGTCCCTAATGCCATTTATCCAGATTTAGAAAATACTTTTTTAAATTTGATACATAACTCGGGGCATCCTGGAATAAAATTAGATAAAAAAATTGATTTTGATAAACTTTATAATGAAAGATATAATTAAAAATTATTTTTTTTGAGATTTGTTTTTAAGTAATTTTTATGACTTTTTATCTCATTTTCTGAAGGTAATATTATTTTCTTAAAATAAAGAAATTCATGGTCTTTAATATCTTTCTTTTTGGTTTGCTGTTCTTGAAAATTTAAAGTTGGCTCTTTTTGGTCAATTAAATTTATGTAAACTTTTGCTAATAAATCACAATCAACTAAAGCAGTATGTTGAACTCTCTTAGAATTATCTATTCGATAACGTTTACACAAAGAATCCAGACTAATAGAAGATCCTGGAAATTTATCTCTTGCCAAAGCAAGAGTGTCAATTACTTCATTGTCAATTTTTCTTTTTCCTATCAATTTTAACTCGTTATTAATATGAGATAAGTCAAATTCTGCATTATGAATTATTAACCTTTTTTTTTCTATGAAAGATAAAAATTGGTCAGCAATCTCACTAAATTTTTTTTTACTTGATAAAAATTCATCAGTATACCCGTGAACTTCAAGAGCTTTTTCTGAAACTTTCCTTTCAGGATTTAAATAGCAATGAAAATTTTTTTTTGTCAAAATTAAATTGTCTAATTCAATACACCCGATTTCAACTATTCTATGTCCATCTTTAACAGAAATACCTGTTGTTTCGGTATCTAATACAATTTCTTTCATTTTAAAATCTTATTTAATATTTTTCTTATTTCATTAGCAACAGATTTTTTTGTAAAATTATTTTTAATTATAAAATTTGAAACTTTTTTTTTATAACTTACCGAGAGTTGTATTTTTTTAAAAACTTTAATCAAATTTTCATTATAATTCTTCCTTAATTTAAGTTTTACAGCAATATCTTTTCTTTTAGAGTCAACAAATATTAAAATGTAATTTTTTTTATTAATTCTATTTTCAAGTAAAAGAGGAATATCGAGAACAACTAGTTTTTTTTCTTTGTTTGTTCTTAAAAAAGAATTTAATTTTTTTCTAATTTCTAAATGAATAATCTTAATAATTATTTTTAAATTTTGTTTATTAGATAAGATGGCTTTTATAATTTCTTTTTTATTTATTGGAAACGATTTAATGAATTTTGGTAATTTTTTTTTAAGTTTAATATAAATTAATTTATTTTCTTTATATAATTTACTTACTTCGTAATCTGCATTAAACACTGGGTACCCAAAATGTTTTGCAACATAGCTCTTGCCTGATCCAATATCTCCCAAAATACCAATTATGATCATTAGTTAATCATTTCAATTACGTTATTATCAACATTTGGCAAAATACCATGCCAAATTTTAAAAGCTAATGATGCCTGATAAATGAACATCATTTTTCCGTTCACAGTTAAATTTCCTAAAATTTTACCTTTTTTTAGAAAATTCGTTTCTTTTGGATTATAGATTACATCATAAAATAATTTATTTTTTCCAACTTTTGATAAATCTAAATCTATACTATCATTTTTATTCAAACCTATGCTCGTAGCATTAATTACAACATCAAATTCAGAAATACTTCCCCAGCTTATTATGCTAATATTTTTAAATAGATCTCTTAAACTTTCGGCTTTTTTGATAGTTCTATTGCTTATAGTTATCTTAGATACTTGCATTTTATTTAAAGTATAAATAAGTGAAGACACTACTCCACCCGCTCCTAAAATAAGAATTTTTTTTCCAGCAAAATTAAATTTTATTTTTTTAAGGCTAAGCTCGAAACCTCCTATATCGGTATTGTGGCCAATTATTTTTCCTTTTTCCAAAAAAATAGTATTGACTGACTGAGTATCTCTTGCTTGTAAAGTTAACTCATCAAGATAAGGAATAACTTTTTTTTTAAACGGAACAGTAACATTTATTCCATTAATTTCCTTTTTTCTCACTTGTAAGAGTAAATCTCTAATTTGATTTTCTTTTATTTGTTTTTTTTCGTAAATTGCAAAAATATTATTTTTTTTAATCCAATAATTGTGTAATTTTGGAGACAGTGAGTGATCTATTGGATCTCCAATAACTAAGAATTTTTTTTTCATTTATATTTATCCAGATATTCCTTAATTTTTTTAATTGGTAGACCCATAATAGTATCCTTATCTCCCTCTATATCTAAAAATAAATTCTTTCCTTCGCCCTCAATTTGATACACATTGTAAGAGTAAAGAGCCTCATCACTTATTTTAGACAAATAATCTTTTAAATATTCATCAGTAAGTTTTTTCATTGTAAGTATCGCCCTATCAGTATAATTCCATATCATAGACCCATTTTTTGAAATACAAACTGAACTAATTAAAAAATGTCTTTTTCCATTAAGCTTTTTTAAAATCTCTAAAGCTTCTATTCTATTTTCAGGCTTTGATATTAACTTTCCTTCTAAGTCTATAACGCTATCGGCACCAATAACTATAATTTCACTTTTTAATTTACTTACTTTGTTTGCCTTAAGCTCGGCCAGATTCTTAGAAATAATCTCAGGTGTTGCATTTTCTTTCAAGAGACTTTTTTTTATTGGTTCCTCATCAATGTTCGAGTGAACAACGTCGCAATTTATATTGTTGTTTTCTAATATGTTTTTTCTTACTTTGCTTTTTGAGGCTAAAATAATATTATTTAACATTTTGTTTGAAAATTTCGTAAATTTTTATAATAGAAGCAGCTGTCTCTTCTACAGATTTCCTTGATACATCGATAATTGGCCATTCATATTTTTTAAAAGTGTTTTTTGCTTCCTCTGTTTCTTTCCTTATTTGATCAATATTGATGTAAGTCTTATTTTCATTATCTTTTATAGAATTCATACGATTCTTTCTTAAATCATAAAGTCTTTCTGGTTCTGCATTAAGTCCTACAACACAGCAAATTTTTGGATTGTCTCTTAAGACTTTGGGCAAAGAGTTTTTATTTACTAATGGAATATTGGAAGTTTTAAATCCTTTATTAGCTAAATATATAGATGTAGGAGTTTTGCTTGTTCTGCTTACTCCTAACAGAATTATGTCTGCTAATTTTACATCTTTTACAAGATTACCGTCATCATGATTCATTGTAAATTGTATGGCTTCTATTCTCTCATAATATTGATCATTTAATTTATGTTGCGCACTTGGTTCATGTGAAGCTTGTTGATTTAATAATTTGGAAAAGCTTAAGATTAAATTACCTAAAATTCCAAAACATGGAATTTTTTTTTCACTACTTCTATTTGCTAAAAATTTAGCTAAATTATTATCAACAATTGTATATAATATTACTACTTTTTCGTTTTTTTCTGCATCAGACAATATCTTAAGAATTTGATTTTGTGTTCTTGTAAATGAGTATGAGTGAATTTTATAATCAATATTTTTAAATTGCGCTTTTAAAGCTAAAAATATTCTGTCTAATGTTTCTCCTGTAGAGTCAGATATTAGATAAATTTGATATGTATCATTCATGTATTAAATGTTAATAACTTTTTATTATTCTATTTATAATAGATAATTTTATGTTTCTTTAATTAATATTGTAAAACAACGTTTTTATTAACATTATTAAACATGTGAATAAAGTTTTTAGAGCTTTTCATTAATATTAATAAGCTTCAATTTTTCTTATATATTTAATAAATTTAAAGCACTAAATGTTAATAAATTGTTAAAAAAATGTTTGTAAAATTTAATCACCATTATTCACAAGACTTACTAATAATTCAACCTTGTATATTTAATTATTAATATGACACTAATTAATAAAGTAATAATAAACAAACAAACCGCTAAAAAGCCAATATGGATTATGAGACAAGCGGGAAGATATTTGCCAGAATTTAGAGAAATCAGAAAAAGAAATAAAGATTTTATAAAATTGTGTTTAAATGAAAAGTTATCTACTGAGATAACATTACAACCTTTAAAAAGATTTGACTTAGATGCAGCTATTATATTTTCAGATATATTAATGGTTCCACATGGACTAAATCAAAAAGTGGAGTTCAAAAAAGGATTTGGTCCAATTTTAGATGAAATAAGAATAAATGAAATGTCTACCTTAAATGAAGAAAAGTTTACCAAGAAACTCTCGCCTATTTACAAAATACTTAGCTTAGTTAAATCGAATTCAGTTACAAAAAACAAAAATATAATTGGATTTATAGGTGCACCGTGGACTTTATTAGTTTATATGATTAACAAACAATCACCTAAACTTAAACTTAAAAATAATTTTCTTAACGATATTGCAACTAATAAGAAAATACTATCCTTGTTAGATAAATTTTTAAAAATACATATAAAAAATCAAATAAAACATGGTGCAAATATTATACAAATTTTTGATAGTTGGGCTGGTCTTTTATCTGAAAAAGAATTGAAGGATTATGTTTATGACCCAACAATAAAACTTGTTGAATATACAAAATCCCTTAATGTGCCAGTGATATGTTTCCCGAGAAATATAAAGAATTATAAAAAATTTTGTGAAATTGTTAGACCAGATGTAATCAGTATAGACTATAATATTGATCCAAATTTAATCGTTAAAGACATAAAAATACCTGTACAAGGAGGGATGAACCCAGAAATTCTTTTATCAGATAAAGAAACATTAAAAAAAGAGGCAAAAAGATACATGGATATTTTTAAAGATCATCCATATATCTTTAATCTGGGACATGGTGTGCTGCCAGAAACAAATCCTGATATGATGAATTATTTGATAAAAACTGTAAAAGACTATTAAAAAAATGACAAGACATTACGAGCATCCCAAAAGAAAAACAAAAGTTGTGTTTGTTCAACTAGGATCACCAAAAGAACCGACAACCAAAGCTCTTAGAAAATATCTCCGTGCATTTTTGGGCGACCCAAGAGTGGTGGATATAAACCCGTGGCTTTGGAAAATAATATTAAATTTTTTTGTCTTACCTTTTAGACCACAAAAATCTGCAAAACTTTATGCTAGAATTTGGGATGGTAAGAGTTTTCCATTAATTACAAATACAATAGATTTTACTAAAAATGTAAGTGAAGAATTAAAAAAAATTGATCCAAATGGATATGTAGAAGTAAATCATGCTTTTCTCCTATCACCTCCTTATGTTAACCAGGTTTATGATAGTTGGGAAAAAGATTTAAGAAATGGAATTGGTGCTACAAAATTGCTTGTTATTCCTATGTTCCCCCAATATTCTGAAAGCACTATAGCTTCAGGTATAGACGCACTTGCCAAAGAATTGTCAAAAAGAGTAAAAATACCAACATTTGAAGTCATAACAAATTTTCATAGAACTCATGCGTTTATCGATAATTCTGTTAATCAAGTTGACAAAAAAATAAGTGAATTAATAAAAAAAGGAAAAAAAATTGATAGCTTAGTAATAACTTTTCACGGGATGCAAAAAAGGCGAATAGTAAATAAAGGCGATGATTATTATAGACATTGTTACGAGACTTTTTGTTTGATAACTAAAAATCTCAAAAATATCAAACCAGAACAATGTATGATGAGCTTTCAGAGTCGTTTTGGGTCCGAGGAATGGATAACACCATATACAGATGATGTAGTTAAAAATTTAATATCAGAAGGGAAGAAAGAAATTGTCATATATTCACCAAGCTTCGTTGCAGATTGTCTAGAAACAACTGATGAATTAGGCCATGAATTAGTCGAGGAAGCAAAAGAACTGGGTGGTAATGTCTATCCGGTAGAATGCTTGAACACTAATAAGGATTGGTGTAAAGATTTTGCTCAATATACTTTTACCCAAGCTGAAGGTTCGGCACAGGATAAAGAGGATATAGAATATAAACTTGAAAAAAAGTATTACCAGGAAATGCCTCAACAAGTAATGAATAAAACATAATAGTATTTTTAGATGTCCAACACCTTAATAATTTACTCAACTACAGATGGTCACACAAAAACAATTTGTAAAAGAATAACAAAATTTTTAATTGATGGAAGGGCAGCTAAGATGATATCTTTAAATGAGGTATCTAATTCTGATTTAAATGAATTCAATAAAATTATCATAGGAGCTAGTATTAGATATGGACGACACTCCAAAAATCTTTATGAATTTATTAAGTTTAATAAAAATATCTTAGATCAAAAGCAAAGTATTTTTTTTTCTGTGAATGTAGTTGCTAGAAAGCCTGAAAAAAATTCACCAGAAACAAATCCTTACATCCAAAAATTTTTAAAAATTTCTAAATGGAGACCAAAAAAAATAGGTGTATTTGCAGGAAGAGTAGATTATCCAAATTATAATTTTTTTGATAAATATATAATTAAATTCATTATGTTTTTAACTAACGGCCCAACTGATACTTCACAATCATATGAATTTACCGACTGGGCTAAAGTCGATAATTTTGCAAAAGAAATATGCTCAATTTGATAAAAAATAGCCCAAAAAATAACGTTTTTTAAAATTTATAGTATTTGAGGAACACTCTTGTAAAAGTTGTAATAGTATATATATTAAATCTATTATTAAGTTCTTAATAATAATAATCATGAATATCCAAGAATTAAAATTAAAATCTTCCGAGCAACTTATCACACAGGCCGAAGAGCTTGGTATCGAAAATGCTAGCACGTTAAGAAAACAAGAAATTCTCTTCGCAATTTTAAAGAAAGTAGCTGAAAAAGAGGAAATTACTGGCGCTGGAGTATTACAATTACTTCAAGATGGATTTGGATTTTTGAGAGCGATGGAATCTAATTATCTGCCAGGACCTGATGATATATATGTTAGCCCAAGTCAAATTAGAAAATTCGGATTAAGGACAGGAGATACTGTTGAGGGGCCTGTTAGAGCGCCAAAAGATGGTGAAAGATATTTTGCCTTACTACAAGTTAGTAAAATTAATTTTGAGGAGCCTGATAAGTCAAGACATAAAATTGCATTCGACAATTTAACACCCCTTTATCCTGATAAACAGCTTGTAATGGAGGTAGAAATTTCTAAACCAGACAAAAAACAGGATTTAACACCTAGATTGATCGATTTAGTTAGTCCAATTGGCAAGGGGCAAAGATCAATAATTATCTCACCACCAAAAGCCGGTAAAACAATGATACTTCAAAGCATAGCTAACTCAATCGCTAAAAATTATCCAGAATGTTATTTAATTGTACTGTTAATTGATGAGAGACCAGAAGAAGTAACTGATATGCAAAGAACGGTCAAAGGAGAGGTAATAAGCTCTACATTTGATGAACCTGCTCAGCGTCATGTGGCAGTTGCTGAAATGGTAATTGAAAAAGCAAAAAGATTAACTGAGCATAAAAAGGACGTGGTAATTTTATTGGACTCTATTACAAGACTAGGAAGGGCTTATAACGCAGTAATACCAAGCTCGGGTAAAGTTTTAACTGGTGGAGTCGATGCAAATGCATTGCAAAGGCCCAAAAGATTTTTTGGTGCTGCAAGAAATATTGAGGAAGGAGGATCATTGACTATTATTTCTACTGCTTTAATTGACACCGGGAGTAGAATGGACGAGGTAATATTTGAAGAATTTAAAGGCACAGGTAATAGTGAAACTGTTTTAGATAGAAAAATAGCTGATAAGAGAATTTACCCAGCAATTGATATAACAAAGTCAGGAACAAGACGGGAAGAATTACTTTTTGATAAAAATGATCTTCAAAAAATGAATGTTTTAAGAAGAATAATTGCCCCAATGGGCACAATGGATGCTATTGAATTTATAAGTTCAAAACTTAAAGATACTAAAAATAATTCTGAGTTTTTTAATTCTATGAATAAACCTTCATAGTTTTTGGTGAATTATTTTTTTGATTTCTTCTAATTCATTTTTGTAATTTTCCCAATTTTTAATTGAAGTTTTATAAATGGGAGATCTAACTTGGGCCAAACTTGCAGTAGCTACAGTTTTATTATTTTTGTGTGGGCTAAGACAATTTTCATCCCATTCAAGATCACAAAACTCAATCAAATCCTTTGTTACTTTCTCTTGATTATTAATGAGCTCCTCATAGGAGAGATTGAATATATCTTCATCAAATTTTTCATTCCAAAAAGTCATTAAATCTTTGTACAAATTATAATATGCTCCCAGCTTCTTTAAATTGTAACAGAAACCAATTACTTTTGATGAAAAATTGTTTTTAAAATTTGAAAAACAAACATCCATAGGATCCCTCTGGCAATGAATAATTTTAGAGTTTGGAAAAATAATTTTAATAATCCCTATCCATTTAAAATTTAGTGGTGCTTTATCAACTAAAAATTCCTCTTTATAATCAAATAAATTGATACCTCTCATATAAGCTTCTTGTACATTGATAAAGGATTTAGAATCAAAGTCCCCAATTTTTTCTTTTATGAATTCATCGTTCTTCATTAAATTTTCTTTAATAGCAATGTCTAAATAGGCAAGTTCGCCGGCTCCATATATCTTATTATGACATGATAAAATTTGTTCAACAAGAGTAGTTCCTGATCTAGGCATCCCTACTATAAAAATAATTTTCTTTTTTGGTTCTATCTTTTTGTCAATTTTGCTATTTTCAAAAAGTTTTTTAATATCTTTAAAAAGTTTTCTTTGGTCTCCGATGTTATAATTAAATTTTTTGTCAGCTATTTTGTTTCCGTAACTAATATATTTAAATGATTTATCAAACTTTTTTAGATCCTCATATGCTTTACCAAGTGCAAAATAAAGATGTTGAAGATTTTCTTGATCTTTAATTTTCTCTATTTTTTGTTCCATTAATTTTAAGTGAGGATCATTTTCATCGGTGTATTTGTGAACTAAACTTATTCCTTTATCTGCAATAACATTGATAGGGTTTATTTTGTTTACTGTGTTGAAACACTCAATTGCCTCTTTAAAATTTCCAACATATTGGTGATACTGTCCTAGTGCAGAATAGATGATAATATCAGTTTGATGAGATTTACTAAGAGATGCTGCTTTGTCCAAGAATGACTTTGCTTCATTTACTCTATTTTCTTTAAGATTTAAATTTGCTAAATTAACCAACGCGTCAATAAAGTTTTCATTAATAGATAACGCTTTTTCATAATAACTTCTTGCTAATTCGTTTTTATTTAAAATACCACTTATTAGACCTAAATTATTTAAAACATGTATATTATTATTTTCTTGGTTAAGTGCATTTTTTAATAGTTTGAGAGCTTCTTCATTTTTACCAATTGCTGACAAAGATAAAGATGTGGCATTATAAAAAAGTAATTGATTAGGATATTTTTTTATTAGCAATTTACCTTTCTTGATAACATCTTCAAAATTTTTTGAGTTATAAAGATTTACAAGTGTTGAAGCTTGTTTTTTTAAATTTTCTGAATTTTCCATTAATTATAGAGAAATTTATAATTTTTATCTTCCTTATTCAATTTGATAGCATTGTAACTAGTTAGAATAATGTTCAAACTGGACATAAATTAAAATATAATATTAAAATAATAAATACTATACTAATTTAAATGACAATTTATGCTCTATCTTCTGGCCCCGGAGTTTCTGGAGTTGCTATTGTAAGAATTTCTGGTTCTCAGGCTTCCAGTGTTATTAAATCTTTAACTGGTAAAGAAATACCTAAGCCAAGAGTGGCTACCCTTCGAAAAATAAACAATATCAACACTTCTGAGCTGATCGATGAAGGAATAATTTTATGGTTTCCGGGACCTGAGAGCTACACAGGAGAGGATATGGCTGAAATTCAAGTCCATGGAGGCAAGGCTGTGGTAATGGCAGTTCAAAATGAGATTTCTAAACTAAAAAATTGCCGTTTAGCTCAACCTGGAGAATTTACAAAGCTAGCCTTTCAAAATGGAAAGATAAATTTGTTAAAAGCAGAGAGTATAGCAGATTTGATCTCAGCAGAAACTGAAATTCAAAGATTACAAGCTATAAAAATTATGAGGGGAAAATCTTCTGATAAATTTAATGAGTTGAGAGATAAATTATTAAAAATTTTATCATTCGTTGAAGCTAAAATAGATTTTCCTGAGGAAGATCTCCCTGAGGAAAATTTAAAAAAGATAAAGGAAGATTCATCAAACGTCTTAGATGAGATTAATAAAATTTTAAATGATCAAAAGGTCGGAGAAATAATACGTGAGGGTTTTAAAATTGCAATTGTAGGACCTACAAATGCAGGCAAGTCTAGTCTATTAAATAATTTATCAAATAGAGAAGTTGCTATAGTCTCTGAAATTGCTGGTACAACACGAGATGTGGTTGAGGCACATTTAAACATAGATGGATACCCAGTTATTATTTCTGATACAGCTGGTATTAGAGATTCTAAAGATGAAATAGAAAAAAAAGGAATAAAATTATCTTTAAAAAAAGCTGAAAAAGCAGACTTAAAATTAGTAGTAGTTGACGCTAAAAGTATTGATATAAGCGGTTTTTTGAATGAATTTTTGAAAAATAATGCTATCTTAGTTGTAAATAAATCTGACCTTTTAAATGAAGAATTAAAACCAGAAATTAAAAAATTAAATCATGTTTTAATTTCTCTAAGAGACAACTTGAATATTGATAAGTTGATTGAAAAAATCAAAGAGAATTTAAAAAATAAATTTATATCTGAGGAAGATATTTTAATTACTAGGGAAAGACATAGACAACATTTAATTCAGTGTGTCGATCATTTAAAAAATTTTGCAGACAAGAATGATAAAAGTGATTTTGATAAAGCTGCTGAGGATTTAAGACTTGCTACGAGACAATTAGGCATGATAGTTGGAAAAGTTGACGTAGAGGAGATATTAGGTAGTATTTTCAACGATTTTTGCATTGGAAAATAATTGATAATTTCTTGGATTTTTAGCACTTTTTTTTCGATTTTCGTTGATAAATAACGCTTATTTGAGCAATAAAACTCAAATCTTGTAAAAAACGTAATCGAATATAAATTTACATCATGAAAAAAGATTTATTTTTTGATGTGGTAATAATAGGTGGAGGTCATGCAGGCTGTGAAGCAGCAGCAGCATCCGCACGGCTTGGAGTTAACACTGCCCTATTCACACACAATATAAATACCATAGGGGAAATGTCATGTAATCCTGCCATTGGCGGTTTAGGAAAAGGTCACCTGGTAAGAGAGATTGATGCTTTAGATGGAGTTATGGGCGAGGTTGCTGATAAGTCTGGAATTCAGTTTAGACTTTTAAATAGAAGCAGAGGTCCAGCAGTTAGAGGACCAAGAACTCAATCTGACAGATCATTGTATCGTAAATTTATGCAAGAAAAACTTGTAAACTACTGTAATTTAAGCATTTTTTCGGATCCGGTAATTAAGTTTATTTTTAATAATAATAAAATAAGTGGATTTTATACATTAAAAGGAAATAAAGTTAGTTGTTATAAGTTAATACTTACTACTGGCACATTTTTAAACGGTTTGATACATATTGGTAATGAAAGAACGCCTGCTGGTCGGTTTAATGAAAAACCGAGTACGGGCTTAAGTGAGCAATTAGAAAAGTATAGTTTCAAAATTGGAAGATTAAAAACAGGGACGCCTCCTAGACTAGATTCTAGAACAATTAATTTTGAAAATTTGGAAAAACAGTTTGCCGATGAAGATCCGTATTTTTTCTCTTTTTTGACTAAAAAAAATTCAAACAAACAAGTGTCTTGTTCTATGACATTTACTAACATGAAGGTTCATAAAATAATCGAAAAGAATTTATTTAAAAGTGCAATGTATTCTGGAAACATACAAGGTGCTGGCCCTAGATATTGTCCCTCTATTGAGGATAAAGTAGTAAAATTCGCTGATAAGACAAGACATCAAATATTTCTAGAGCCCGAGGGTCTAAATGATCATACTATTTACCCTAATGGCATATCTACATCTCTACCTGAGGTTGTGCAGCACGAAATACTCAATAATATCAATGGTTTAGAAAATGTAAAAGTAATTAGACCAGGTTATGCTATAGAGTACGATTATGTTGATCCAAGAGAGCTCTTTTTAACACTGGAGACAAAAAAAATAAAAAATCTGTATCTCGCTGGCCAAATCAATGGAACAACAGGTTATGAGGAAGCAGCTGCTCAAGGCCTTATCGCGGGAATTAATGCTGCTTTATCTTTAAAAAATATGGAACCTTTTATTTTAGATAGATCAGATGCTTACATCGGCGTTATGATAGATGACTTAGTTACCAAAGGTGTTGCTGAGCCTTATAGAATGTTTACATCTCGTGCAGAATATAGATTAAGTCTTAGGGCAGATAATGCAGACTTAAGGCTTACTCAGAAAGGAATTAAAATTGGTTTAATAGCAGAAATTAGAAAACAACTCTTTGAGGATAAATTTAATAAATTAAGTAAAATATCTCTTCAAATGTCTAATTTAAACATTTCACCTTCTAAGGCAGATAAATTTGGAATAAAAATAGCAAAAGACGGTGTTTTTAGATCAGCAGAGGAAATTCTTACCCAAAAAAGTGTTAACATGATAAAAATTAGGAAAATTTGGCCTGAAATTGCTGATTATGGAAATGAAATTGATGAGCAGATAGAGATTAACTCCCATTACAGAGGTTATTTAAAGAAACAAAAGGCCGATATTTTAGCTTTTAAACGAGATGAGAATTTAACAATACCAGATAATATTGATTATGATCAATTTTCAGGCCTATCTAATGAGGTAAAAGCCAAATTTAAAGAAATAAGGCCTAAAACTATGGGTCAGGCCTTAAGAATTGATGGAATAACACCTGCAGCCGTATATATTTTGTTGTCACACGTCAAAAGAAAGTCTATTAAGCATATAGCTTAATGGACAACTTAATTTTAAATTCTTATTCCAAAATTTCCAATTTAAATGTTTCACGTGAAACTTGTAATGAGCTTGAGAGCCTAATTACGATGATACAGAAAAAAAATCAGAAAATTAACATTATAAGTAAAAAAATGTATGAAAAAGAGGCAATAAGAGAGCGCCATATAATAGATTCTGCACAAATTATTGATTTTGTTGATTTAAATTGTAATACAACCTCAGATTTAGGAACAGGGGGCGGAATGCCTGGATTAATAGTGGCTATAGTGATGAAAAAAATTAAAAATAACATGAAAATTAACCTTTATGAAAAAAGCTACCACAAATGTGTTTTCCTGAGAGAAGTTTCAAAAAAATTAAATTTAAATACAGAAATAATTCAGAAAGATATTTTTTCATTTAAAAATATTGAAACAGGAACAATTATGTCCAGGGCATTTAAGCCAATGCCAGTCATTTTAAACTTAGTTAATGAAAATTTTAAAAAATATAAAAATATTATTTTTTTTATGGGAAGTAGTGGAAGAAAAATTCTTAATGAAACGCTTCAAGAGTGGGATTTAGATTATGAGGAAAAAAAAAGTTTAACAAGTGACGACTCATTTATATTAAATATTAAAAAATTTAAAAAAAAAATTTCATGAAAATTATTTCAATTATAAATCAAAAGGGTGGGGTTGGAAAAACAACAACTGTAATTAATTTAGCGTCTGCGTTATCCCAACTTGGAAAAAAAATTTTAGTAATCGATTTAGATCCTCAAGGGAATGCTACTACAGGACTGGGATTATCCAACACCTCTCAATCCGATCAGACAATTTATGGAATTCTTAATGGCACAGTGTCAATTTCTAACGTAATTAAACAAACCAAGTTTCAAAATCTTCATTTAATAACATCCAATGTTGATTTATCGGGATTAGAGGTTGAAACTGCTGGTGATAGTGGTAGAGCGTTCATATTAAAGACTAAATTGACCGCATATTTAAATGATTCTAGCGAATTATACGATTATATACTTATAGATTGTCCCCCATCTCTTAGTTTACTAACTGTGATGGCTTTAGTAGCATCAAACTCTTTACTTGTACCCCTTCAAACAGAATTTTTTGCACTTGAGGGATTGACACAACTAATGAAAACTATTGAAAGAATTAAAACAAACTTAAATCCTAATTTAGAGATTCAAGGCATACTACTAACAATGTATGATCGAAGAAATAAACTCTCCTCCCAAGTTGAACGTGAAGCCAGGGATTATTTTAAGGAAAAAGTTTATCAAACGGTGATACCTAGAAATGTAAGATTATCAGAAGCACCTTCTCATGGTATGCCTGTTCTGATTTATGATAAAAATTGTCCTGGAAGTCAATCGTACTATAATTTCACAGACGAATTTATTAATCAGGAGAATAATATTGGGAGCGCAGCTTAATGAATTCAAAAATAAAAAAAGGTTTAGGAAGAGGTTTATCATCTTTAATTGGTGAAACAAAAGTTGAGGATAAAACCAATAAGTTGCCGTTAATTGATATTCTTCCTAATAAAAATCAGCCGAGAAAAAATTTTGACGAAGTAAATTTAAATGAACTATCCAATTCAATTAAAGAAAGAGGAGTTATTCAACCAATTATTGTTAGAAAGTCTAACTCGAATAATTCAAAATATGAAATTATTGCGGGTGAAAGGAGGTGGCTAGCAGCTCAAAAAGCTGGCCTACATGAAATTCCTGTAGTTGTTACTGAAGCAGACGATCTTAAATCCCTTGAATTTGCAATTGTAGAAAATGTTCAAAGAAATGACCTTAACCCTTTGGAGGAGGCTTTAGGTTATAAAAAATTAATAGACGATTTCTCATATGATCAAGAGAAAGTTTCTAAGTTTATTGGTAAAAGTAGAAGTTATATCGCTAATTCTTTAAGGTTATTAACTCTTCCTCAAGAAGTAATTGAATTAATCAAAAATAAGAAGATCAGTGCGGGGCATGCAAAAATTTTGGTCGGTTTAGAAAATGCAGAATTTATAGCTAATAAAGTCATAGAAAGGAAATTATCAGTTAGACAGACTGAAAACTTTGTTAAATTATTTAAAAAAAAACCAGTATATAAATCACTTAAAGATCCAAATATTCTATCCTTAGAAAAGGATATAATTGAAAAAATAGGCTTAAATGTGATTATTAAAAATAAAAAAAATAATAAAGGCTCAATCTCATTTGATTATGCTGATTTAAATCAATTGAATAAAATAATAGATATAATCAAATCTAATTATTAACTTTCTCTGTCTGTGAAAAAATAAAGTCTAGTAAAATATTTAACGAATTAGCAAAATTTTTTTTTAGCAATAATTCTGTGTCGTTTATTTCAGATAGCAATATTTGAATTTTCTCTTCAGACCAATTTTTTATTTGTTGTTTTATAATATCCCTATCTTTCCAAAAGATTGGTGGTTTAAATTCTGAAATAGCTTTTTCAACATTATTATTCTGTTGGCAATTTTTTTTTAATTTATATAATCTTTTTGCTTTAGTTAAAAATACTCTAATTATTGCTATTACGTCTTCATTTGAAAAGTTATTCTCATTAATTATTTTATTTAATTTTATCTTATTTTTGGCCAAACAATGATCCACTAGTTCTGAGAAATGATAATTAATGCTTAAATTTGTAAGTTGTTGTGCTTCTTCAAAACTTAATGTTTTTTTATTAAGTAAAAAACTTTCTATTTTTTCAAGTTCTTTTTTTAAATGTTCACGACTTCCATTAGACCTTTCAATTAATAAATTGACAATTTCTCTTGATATTGAAATTTTTTTTTCTTTTAAAAAATTCATTAAAATAATATTTAATGATTTACTGTTGTCTGAATAAAATGGCACACATACTAACTTTGTTTCTTTTTCAAACATGTTTCTCAATTTTGATTTTTTCGTTAATTCTTCTGCATCGATAATTATCATTATTTCCTCAATTTTTTTTTCTATAATTTCGTCTATTATTTTTTTAATTTTATCACTCGATTTTTTTATAATTATAATTTTTTCATTTTCAAAAAAAGATCTAGTTAAAACTGTTTCGTAAAAATTATTCGGATTATTTAAAATCTCAGTCTCATAATATGAAAATTTTTGTGATTTTTTTTTTTCACATATTTTTTGGATAATCTCATTTTTGTATCCTTGATTATCTCCATAAAGTAGTATGAATTGACTTTTTTTAATGATTGCATCATTGATTTCATAATTTTTTATTATCATTTAAAGTGTCCTTAATTTTAATAAAAATTTCTCAAAAATTTTATTAGTTAATTCTGACTCTATACTTTTCTTATATTGTTCTAGTTCAAATTTGTTTGATTGATTATTAAAGCTAAATTTTTCTGTAAAATCAAATTCTCTAATCTCAGTATACATAGAAATTATTTTTATATTAGTTTTAATTATAATTTCATAGACAGCTGGATCTCCCTTAGAGTCTTTAGCAATAATTTCTAATTTTTTTTCAGATGAAATTTCTAAATTTATTATATCTTTTTTTTCGTTTGACTGTGTATATGGTTTTAATTTTTTTTTAATTACTTGTGAAATTTTATCATCATTAATCAATTTAATTTTATTAATGCTAAAATCAATATCTTTAGATGAAAAAATAGGTTTGTATCCATTACAACTATATATAAATAGTAGAAAAACTAATGCTAACTTTTTTTTCATTTTAAAATAAAATTAATAATTTTGTTTTTAACATAAATATTTTTTATAATCTTTTTATTATTAAAGTATTTTCCCATTTCAGGTTTTTTTTGAATTAAATTAACTATATCTTTTTCAGCAATATCCTTATCACACTCGATAGTTCCTCTTTTTTTACCATCAAATTGTACTGCAATAACAACTGTTTTTTTCTCTAAATATTTTTTTTCAATTTCAGGCCAGCTTATAGATGGTTTTTCTTTTATATCAGTTAAGCATTCAGAGATAATATGTGGTAGAACCGGGTGCATAATTTTTAAAATTTTAATATAATTGTTTCTCATATCTATCTCATCAATATCGATGCTATCTTTTATCTTATAGTAATAATTGTAGATTTCATGAAGGTTAGCAATAATAACGTTGTAATTAAAATTTTCTAAACTTGAGTTTATCTTATAAATAATTTGATTAGTGAAAATATTCATTTCATTATTTAATTTACAATCTTTTTTTAATTTTTTGTTTTTTGCAAAAAAATTTTCTTTGATTTGACAATGTAACGCCCAAAATTTTTGAATAAATTTATATGAAGCTTGCATCCCCTGTTCTGACCACTGTATATCTTTTTCTGGAGGGCTGTCTGATAAAATAAAAAATCTTACAGCATCTGCTCCATAATTTTTAATCATTAACCCTGGATCAATCGTATTCTTTTTAGATTTCGACATTGATTCTGATGGGCCGACAACTACCTTCTGTGTTATGTCTTTTTTAAGAAAAAAATCCCTTCCATTTTCTGAAGTTACATCCTCTGGACTTATCCATTGATTGTTAATCTTATAAGTTTCGTGGCAAACCATTCCTTGGGTAAAAAGACCATTAAAAGGTTCTGATACTTGAATATCCTCATTTTTATATGACAAAGCTTTAGTAAAAAATCTTGAATATAATAAATGAAGAATAGCATGTTCAACACCACCGATATATTGGTCTACCGGCATCCAATATTTTATGTCATCTAAATCGAAGGCTTTATCTTTAATTGTTGGGGAGCAAAATCTTAAAAAATACCAAGAGGAATCTACAAATGTATCTAAAGTGTCTGTTTCCAGTGTGCATTCCTCATTGTTTATAATAATTTTTTTCCAGTCATCTTGATGATCAAGAGGATTACCGGGAACATCTAAATTAATTTTTTCAGGCAATTTTATTGGAAGCTTATTTTCTGGAATTTTTATCAGTTCTCCTTCAGAATTATATGCAATCGGAATAGGACATCCCCAATATCTTTGTCTGGAAACTCCCCAATCTTTAAGTCTGAAATTAATTTTCCTTTTACCTATATTTTTTTTTTCTAAGATGTTAATCGTTTCATCAATAGACTCATTTGGTACTTTTAAGCCATTTAAAAAATCAGAATTAAATATAATTCCTGGCCCTGTATAAGCTTTGTGATTAATTTTAAAATTTTTATTTTCACTAAGTGGTTTTACTACAGGTATTATTTTCAATTTATATTTTAAAGCAAAATCCAGATCTCTCTGATCATGAGCAGGGCATCCAAAAACTGCACCGAATCCATAATCCATTAATACAAAATTTGCAAAATATACAGGCACTTTTTTAGTTTTGTCTAAGGGATTTAGTGCAAATAAATTTGTTTTATAACCAAGTTTGTCTGCTTGGGAAATTGATTCTTCTGTAGTCCCTGATTTGGAGCATTCAATTTTAAATTCTTCAAATTTGTTGTCATTTTTATAAAGTGATGCTATCGGATGATCAACAGAAACTGCGAGAAAAGACATTCCAAACAATGTATCTGGTCTTGTAGTAAAACATTTAATTTTATTTATCTTAGGATTTCCAATAATCTCAAATTCAAGTTCACAACCAAAAGATTTACCAATCCAATTTTTTTGCATAGTTTTTACTTTTTCTGGCCATTGTTTCAATTTTTCTAAATCTTCAAGAAGTTCATTGGAAAATTTAGTGATATTGAAGAACCACTGATTAAGTTTTTTTCTCTCAACGTCAGCTCCTGATCTCCAACCTTTTCCATTAATGACTTGCTCATTTGCAAGCACTGTTTTATCTATTGGATCCCAATTTACATAATTTTCTTTTTTATAAACAAGACCTTTATCAAATAATTCTAAAAAAAATTTTTGTTGGTGCTTGTAATATTCTGGAGAGCAAGTGGAAATTTCTCTCTCCCAGTCAATCGAAAGTCCCAATTCTTTTAATTGGGATTTCATATTTTCTATGTTTTTATTTGTCCAATCTTTAGGATCTAAATTGTTTTGTTTAGCTGCATTTTCAGCTGGCATTCCAAAAGAGTCCCAACCCATAGGATGCAATACATTAAATCCTTTAGCCCTTTTATATCTTGAGAGAACATCGCCTATTGTGTAATTTCTCACATGGCCCATGTGAATTTTACCTGACGGGTATGGGAACATTTCTAAACAGTAAAATTTTTTTTTATTTTTATTTTTTTCTGCTTTAAATGATTTATTTTTTTCCCAATATTCTTGCCATTTTTTTTCAGTATCTTTAAAATTATATCTTCTCACTAAACAAAATTGATTTAATCATCTGGATATTTTTTTTCAGGTTTATTTTTTCTCTTTCTCTCTTTTAATTCTTTAGAATATATAGCTGCTTTTTTTAAAATCTTGTTTTTAATCTGAGAATTTAAATCAGAATCAATTTTATTAATCACACATTGATTAACATTTGAGCAAACTTTTTTATGAATATCAACTTTCATTGCATCAACTCTGACCTCGTTATCAAAAAACTTAATTGTAATTTTAACAGACTCAGATGATGAATTATCACTATACCAATCTGTAATTATTAAGCCTCCTGCATAATCCACTGTCGACAAAGACATAAAGTCGATTGTTTCTAATGAAGCTCGCCACATTGGATTTGATGATGCAAATAAAAAATCGCCCCCTTTTTGTTTTCCAAATCCAAAGTCTATTCCTTTACCCTCTTTTACATTTTGACGAGCCCGTTCAATACCACTAGGATTTGCTGTCTCTGACCAATCGGGTTTTAAAGCTCCACAAGCATTAAACATCGCTAAAATTATGGAAAAAAAAGCTATTTTTTTTAGAATTTTTAATTTAATGAAATTCATTTTTAACGGTCTTATATTGCTAAATTAGATAAATAAAACAATAAATTTATGTTGCTTTTTTGCAACACTACGTAAAAAAAAAGCCTAAATAATATATAAATTACGCAATATTTTCTCAAAAAGGGTAATTATTCAGCATTCATATGAATAATAACAAAAGGAGTACTATGAATAAATTAAAAACAATCGGACTTTCAGCACTTGCTGGGTCTTTAGCGGTTGCTACAGCAGCTAATGCTGTAGAGTACTCTGTATCAGGAGATGCGTATGTGAGTTACTCAACTGAGGATTCAACTACGACAGATACTGCAAGTGGTAAAATTTTTGCAGCAGATACAGACTTGTATTTTAACGCTTCAGGAGAATTAGATAATGGTTTCACCGTTTCTTTCTTTCAAGCAGCTAATACAAATACCGCAATGTCAATTACATCATCGCAAATTACGTTAGGAATGGGTTCATTAGGAACACTACAACTTAACGAGGACTTTGGTTCAAAAGCGAATGCAATTGACGACGTTATGCCAAACGCGATGCAAGAAACTTGGGATAGAGTTGCAGATATAAACATAACTAACCCATCTTTCTTCGGTGCAGCAACAGCACAAGGATCAGTTGATTACAGAATCCCAACACAAGAATTAGCGGGAGTAACAATCAATGCATCTTACACTTATGACCCAAACACAAGCGAAGAAGCAGCAAACGCTTCATCTGGTAATATTCAGACGAACGTTTCTGGTTCAGCTATAGTATTACAAGTTTCAGCAATGGGACTTGAAATTGGTTTAGGTGAAGAAACAGTCGAAAATGCAGCTGGTATCGCAAGTTCATCTGATGAGGTAAACACTACTGGATACATTAAATATTCTAATGGTCCAATTAGCGTTGGTTATCAAGAAGCTTACGGTAACGAAAGAAATGGAACAGGCACAGTAGGTAGAGATAATGAAGCTGAGTTCTGGGGTATTGCTTATACTGCAGGTGATCTATCAGTATCTTACGCTGAGTCAACGTACATTAACAAAGCTATCGGTGATACAGCAGCGTCTAAAGAACAAGAGTTAGAAGCTATCCAAGCGTCATACACAATGGGTGCAATGACAATTATGGCTTCTTTATCTGAAGGTTCAAACATCGCAGCTCCAGCAGCAACTGCTACTGGTCAAAGCTACGAAGAAACTTCAATCGCAGTTAACTTCGCGTTCTAATATTGTAGTTTAACAATTCTAAACTGGCCTATTTAAATATAGGCCAGTTTTTTTTTATCCAAGTTATTGAAGCAAATCCTTTAATTTTTGTACTTAAGAGTTTTCTAAAATTATTTTGATTAATACCACCTAATGCAACAATATTTCTAGAACTATTTAGAGCAAGCAAATTAAATCTTACAATACCTAAGAAATATTTATTTTTTTGGTTTTTAAATAGAGGTGATAAAAAAATTGATTTACATTTTTGCTTCTCTTTGATCTTAATTTCTTTAATATTATGAGCAGAACCAATTATTTCAAAATCCTTTTTAAAATTAATATTTCTATAATTTAACTTTCTATTAAAAGAGGGAATATATAAACCGTCTAATTGATATTTAATTGCAATTTTAAGATTATTGGAAATAAAAATTTTACGTTGATTATTTCTACAAAAATTTTTTATTTTTTTTATTTCTTCCTCAATATTTTGACTTTCGTAGTTCCTATAAATTAGAATGATATTTCTTTTTAATTTCGAAATTTCTTTACTATCAAATTTATCTATAAAATAGTAAATATTATAAATATGATACATAATACTATAAATAATCTAAATATTATAAGGAATGAACTAGATTCAATAAATAAAAAAATAAATATTATCGCAGTGTCAAAAACATTTCCTGTAGAAAATATCAAGCCACTTATAAGTCAAGGGCACATTCATTTTGGTGAAAATAAAGTTCAGGAGGCTATGGAGAAATGGACTGACTTAAAATCAAAATTTAAGGACATAAAATTACATTTGATTGGAAAATTACAAACTAATAAAGTTAAATTTACCTTACCACTATTTGATTATATCCATAGTTTGGATAGTCTGAAATTAGCCGAAAAACTTTCGATACAACAAAAAAAAATTGGATTCAAACCTAAAATATTTATTCAAGTAAATATCGGAGATGAAATACAAAAAAATGGAATTAAAAAAGGGGATTTAGAAATTTTTTTAAAAAGGTGTAAAAAAGATTTTGATTTAAACGTAGTGGGCTTAATGTGTTTGCCACCAAATGATGGTAAACATGAATTATATTTTAAAGAGATGAATTATTTAAATAAAAAATTTCATTTAACAGATCTTAGTATGGGTATGTCTAATGACTATCAATCAGCTATTTTATATGGAGCAACTTTTGTAAGAATAGGATCTAAAATATTTGGAAGTAGAAATTAGACAATTTTAATTTTAGTCCTTTTATTGATGAGTTTCAAAAGAATTAAAAAATCATTTTTTTTTATTGCTATACATCCTGCAGTAGGTTTAAAATTTTTAGTTATATGTAAAAAAATTGCACTACCTTTTCCAATTTTTGGATTAGAGAAATTATATTTTATAGGTATTAATAAATCATATTTACAGTCACGTCTGTATAATTTTTCATGTCTTATATATTTTTTTATTTTGATTAGTTTATTATATTTTTTAATTTTTTTAATATCATTGCACCAACCCATATTTTTTTTAATAGCAATTTTTTTTAACTTTGTTTTTGGATTATTATTTCTGTCTTTTCTAAAGTAAAGATTTTCTAAATAAAAAGTTCCTTTAGGAGTTTTAAAATCACCTTCTATTTTATTTGAACTTAAACCATTTTTTCCAATACAACATTTAAATGTAAAATCATCGACCTTAAGTCTATCTTTATTTTTTCTAAGAATTATCATATCTTTATTATACATGAATCATAAAAAACTTATATTTAATGATTATCTAGAACTATATAAAATTTTTTTAGAGGTAAAAAGTTTTTATGATTTTGAGGTTATTAATATTAAAAATTTAGAAGATCTAAAATCCGAAATAAAAAAATCAGAAAATTATTTAATCATGACAAAAAATAAAAATTTGAAACTTGATAATCTTATAGTTTTAAAAAATTTACCAATTAAATTTCGAAAATTAATCGAAAATATTAATATTGAATTTTTAAAAAATAATTTTTCAAAAAAATCGAGTATAAAAATAGGTATTTATGAAATTAATTTAAATTCAAGACAAATTTCAATTAAAAATAATTCTCTTAGATTGACTGAGAAAGAAATTAAAACAATTATCTATATTGCAAAATCATCTAATCCGGTGACTATTAACGAATTACAAAAAAAAATCTGGAAATACAAGTCTGAATTAGAAACCCATACTGTAGAGACTCATATACATAGACTAAGGAAAAAAATTCTCGAAAAATTTAAAATTGAAAATTTTATTATCAGTACTAAGAATGGTTACAAAATTAATTAAAAAAAATTTTATTGTAAAAGATCTTTATACCAGAAAATATAAGCCTCGTATTATTAAACCAAAAAAAGGGAAGGGAAGTTTTAAAAGAAAGAAAAATTAATATTTCTTTAACATACTAGATTAAAACTGATAACTATCCTATCATCATCAGATAAATTTTCCTCGACAGCATGGTTAAGATATGATGGGAATATCAAAAGTTTACCTTCTTCTGGTTGTATCTTAATTATTTCAGCTGATATTTCATTATAATTTTTAATTGGTGGATGATACATTACCTTCATTTCTTTAGGATCAAAAAATTTTATCTGGCCAGAATTTTCTTTTGCTTTTACGTAATAGGCAGCGCTTAATAATGAATTCGGATGTGAATGTTGAACATTAAAAGTATTTTTACTGTTTATAACAGACCACATGTCAAGAATAGTTATTCTTTCTTTATTAATCTGCCATCCCATATGCTCAGACATTATCTCTGGTAAGTACTTGGTAAAACTTGTTATAAATTTTTTAACTAAATCAGAATCTTTCATATTAAAAAAAGGTGAGTGCCAACCACCTGCATTAGATCTTTTCTGCCCTTGAGGATCTTTTTTTTTTAAATCGTAGATATATTTTTCAAGTTCTTTATTCAGTTCTTTATAGTTATCTAATTTTTTTTCAAAAACTGGAACTGGAAATAACTTATGAATTTTCATTATAAAATATTATTTACAATCTTGCTCCTAATTTTTGAATAATTTTTGCAGATAAAATTGTACCTTGTTCTAAACATTTGTGAACTGAAAAATTATTTATTTCTCCATGCAAATAACCGGCAGCAAATAAATCACCAGCACCTGTAAGATCCATTATTTGTAAATCTTTAGCTGCAGAATGTTCTATCACTTCTCCTTTTTTAATAACAACAGCTCCTTTTGAGCCACGTGTTATAACAATATGTTTACCAATTTGTTTCCCAAAAGAAATAACCTCATCAAACGATTTAGCATTTATCAATGATTTTATTTCATCCTCGTTTGCAAATGTAATATCAAGTTTATTTTTTACAAGTTCATTAAAATGAGTTTTATGTCTCTCAACGCAAAACTTATCAGATAAAGACATAGCTATCTTATTCGAGTTATTAATCGCTTTATCAAAAGCTTTTCTTGGCTCACCCTCGTCCCACAAGTAACCTTCTAGAAATATCATTTCACTTTTATTTATTGAGACAATATCGATGTCATTTTCATTTATTTTTCCTGAGATACCTAAAAAAGTACACATAGTTCTTTCTGAATCAGGTGTAATTAATATCAAACATGTACCCGTTGGTAACTTTTCTTTTTTTTTTGAATAAAAGAATTTTACATTTTCTTTTTTTAATCCTTCTTCATATTTTTTACCAAACTCATCATCAGAAATCTTACCAATGAATCCCACGTTGTTATCTAATTGAGATAAACCAACTATTGAATTAGCAACAGATCCACCTGAAATAGTTTTTTCAATCTTGATACTTTTGATCATTTTTTTAAATTCATTTTCATTAAATACAAGTTTCATAGAGCCTTTTGTCAAATTATTCTCAGAAAGAAAACTATCTTCTACTTTACAGATGACATCGATAATAGCATTTCCAATACCTAAAATTTTCATGTTAAGCTTTTTTAGTTATTATAGGTCTTTTTCTATTAGGATAACAAGTGGTACAAATTTTACAAGTTATTCCATAACAGTCTCTCGCTTTACAGTACTCTCTTCCATAAAAAATAATTTGCAAATGTAGTTTGTTCCAATTTTTTTTCGGAAATATTTTTTTTAGGTCTTTTTCGGTTTGTACAACATTTTTTCCATTGGTAAGACCCCATCTTTGTGCCAGTCTGTGTATATGAGTATCTATTGGAAATGCCGGATGACCAAATCCTTGAGACATTACAACACTGGCAGTTTTGTGTCCTACACCTGGTAGTTTCTCTAATTCATCAAACGTTCTTGGAACTTTACCACCATGTTCACTGATTAATATTTTTGATAAATTGTATATACTTTTTGCTTTAATTCTAAAAATACCTATTTTTTTAATTAATTTTTCAATTTTTTTACGTCCTAATTTTACAAAATGTTTTGGATGATTGTATTTAGGATAAATATTTTTGGTTACATTATTCACATTTACATCAGTGCATTGAGCAGAAAGTAAAACAGAGATTAATAATGTAAAAACATTTCTACTTTTTAATGGTACTTTAATTCGTGGATAAATTTCGTTTAAAATTTTTGATATTTTTTTTGCTCTTTGAATATCATCCATCATTTAAAGTTAATAAGATCTCTCATTGAATAAAGACCCGGTTTTTTTTTCATCAACCACTTTGCAGCTGACAAAGCTCCTTCAGAGTATAAAGCTCTATCAAAAGCTTCATGATTTAAAGTTATAATTTCCTTACCACTAGAAAATTTAACTTCATGTTCACCAATAATTTTACCTTTTCTTATTGAATTAAAATTTATTTTATTACTGTAAGGAAAAGATTTTTTATTAAGATATTTTTTTCCAATTAATTCATAAAAATTCCTGTTTTTTCCTAAAGCAATTCCTTTACCAAGCATTAATGCAGTTCCAGATGGGTAATCTTTCTTATGTTTATGGTGAACTTCGTAGATCTTGCTTAAAAAATTTTTTCCTAGTGAGTTTGAAGTTATTTCTGTTAAATACATAAGAAGATTGATCCCAAGACTCATATTTCCAGCTTTTAAGATAGGTATTTTTTTTGAGTATCTTTCAATTGTAAATTCTTCTTTTTTTGTGAAACCTGTAGTGCCAATAACTACCTTTTTTTTTAATTTAGAGGCAATTTTTAAAATTTGAAAAGTACATTTTGGAACTGTGAAGTCTATAATTATATCAGCTTTTTTTAATGATTGTTCTGAGTTTAAATCAATATTTATACCATTAATTTTTTTATTAATTTTCTTATTTTCGGTTAAAGCGATTAATTTAAATTTATTATCTTTTTTTACTGATTTTATAATTTGTTGCCCCATACGACCCATACACCCTGTGACAGCTAAATTTATTTTTTTCATTTAAAGATAAGTTGTGAAACTACCATAACACAGAGAACAATTATAGACCAAATGAATAGATTCTGGAAAAATTGTTTAAATTTTGAATTAGATCTTAAAAATCTAGGAACTATTAGAAATAAAACTGCCAATAAGAATATAGATGGAATAATCTTTTCTAATTCCATTTTTAACCATTCCAAAAACTTTTAGCTTTTTGAAAAAATTTTCTTATGCTTGGATTAGATTTTTCATTTTCGATCTTTCGAAATTTTTCCAAAAGTTCTTTTTGTTCTTTATTTAAATAGACTGGTATTTCTGTTTTAACTTGTACGTATAAGTCTCCATAATCTCCTCTTTTTATAAAAGGCATTCCTTTTCCCTTAAGTCTAAACTGTTTTCCATCTTGAGTGCCATCGGGTATTTTTATTTTTGCTTTTTTTCCATCAATAGTTGGAATTTCTATTGTTGTTCCTAGTGCAGCATCTGCCATAGAGATTGGAAATTCAAAAAATAAATTTACTTCTGATCTTTTGAAAAGCTCATGTGATTTCACACTGATAAATAGATATAAATCTCCTGCAGCACCTCCTCTTATACCAGCCTCACCCTTCCCTGCGAGTCTAATTCTTGTTCCATCATCCACACCTTTCGGAATTGTTACTGATATTTTTTTTGAAGCTTGTTTATTTCCTTTGCCATTACAATCAGAGCAAGGATTAGTAATTTCCTCACCGCTCCCTGCACACTGAGGACAAGTTTGTTGGACTGTAAAAAAGCCTTGATTAGAACGTACTCTGCCATTGCCACCACAATACGTACATCTGTCAGGATTGTATCCTGGTTTTGATCCATTTCCTTTACAAGTGTTACACCTTTCCGAAGTTGAAAATTGAATATTTTGTTTTTTTCCTAAATATGCATCTTCTAATGAAATTGATAAATCATATCGTAGATCAGAACCTCTATTATTTGATCGTCCTTTAGAACTGCGTCTTCCACCACCAAAGTCCCCAAAAAAATCCTCAAAGATATCTGAAAAATCTGTACTACTGAAACCGCTAAATCCACCAAATCCTCCCTGACCTCCACTGCCATTTTCAAACGCAGCATGTCCAAAGTTATCATAGTTTTCTTTTTTTGATTTGTCTGAGAGAACTCCATATGCTTCACTAGCTTCTTTAAATTTATCCTCTGCTTTTTTATCTCCAGGGTTTTTATCAGGGTGGTATTTAACTGCTAGTTTTCTGTAAGCTGCTTTGAGTTCATCTGCATTTGCAGTCTTTGAAACGCCCAGCACATCATAATAATCTCTTTTAGCCATTTAAATAACCTGGACAAATAGATGTAAGTTAAGCGCTTTTTTCTTTGTTTTCGTCTTTTACTTCTTCAAAATCCGCATCAACAACATTATCGTCTTTCTTTTCCTTATCGTCTTTTCCATCGTCTTTTTTAGATTCTGGTTTAGTGTTTTGTTGTGACTTATAAATTGCCTCTCCAAGTTTCATTGAGGCTTGGACTAATGCTTCAGTTTTTTTCTTAATCTCGTCAATATTTTCACTTTTTAAAGTTTCTTTTAACGCATTTGAACTGTCTTCAATCACTTTTCTTTCCGCATCAGAAATTTTTGATCCATGTTCTTTTAAGTTCTTTTCAGTAGAGTGAATAAGAGTATCAGCTTGATTTCTAACATCAACAGACTCCCTTTTCTTTTTGTCAGCTTCTTTATTCGCTTCAGCATCTTTTACCATCTTTTCAATTTCTTCATCACTAAGACCACCAGAAGCTTGAATTTGAATCTTTTGTTCTTTACCGGTTCCTTTATCTTTTGCTGATACATTAACAATGCCATTAGCATCAATATCAAACGTAACTTCAATTTGCGGTACCCCTCTTGGCGCTGGAGCTATTCCGACTAATTCAAAGTTCCCTAACAATTTATTGTCAGTAGCCATTTCCCTTTCCCCTTGAAGAACTCTAATTGAAACAGCTGGTTGATTATCTTCAGCTGTTGAAAAAACTTGACTTTTTTTGGTAGGAATTGTTGTATTTTTTTCAATAAGTTTTGTTGATACTCCTCCAAGAGTTTCTATTCCAAGAGATAATGGAGTAACGTCTAACAACAAAACATCTTTTACGTCACCTTGTAACACACCAGCTTGGATTGCAGCACCCATTGCAACTACTTCGTCTGGATTAACACTTTTATTTGGCTCTTTTCCAAAAAAGTTCTTAACTTCATTAATTACTTTTGGCATTCTAGTCATTCCACCAACCATAACTACTTCATCAATTTCACTAGCAGAGATACCAGCATCTTTAAGCGCTGTTTTACATGGCGGAATTGTTCTTGCTATTAACTCTTCAACTAAGGCTTCTAATTTAGCTCTAGTCATTTTAAGATTTATATGTTTGGGGCCAGTTTTATCAGCAGTAATAAATGGTAAATTTATATCTGTTTGTTCAGCTGCAGATAACTCAATTTTTGCTTTTTCAGCAGCTTCCTTTAATCTTTGTAAAGCCAACTTATCTGATTTTAAATCTATACCACTGTCCTTTTTGAATTCTGATATTAAATATTCAACTATTGAATTATCAAAATCTTCACCACCTAAAAACGTATCTCCATTAGTAGATTTTACCTCAAATACTCCATCTCCAAGTTCAAGTATTGAGACATCAAAAGTACCACCACCTAAATCATAAACTGCAATTTTTTTATTTTGTTTCTTATCCAACCCATATGCTAATGAAGCCGCTGTTGGTTCATTTATAATTCGAAGAACTTCAAGACCCGCAATTTTTCCAGCATCCTTTGTTGCTTGTCTTTGAGCATCATTAAAATAAGCTGGAACTGTGATTACTGCTTTTGTGACGGCTTGCCCGAGATATTTTTCAGCAGTTTCTTTCATTTTCTGCAGAATGAATGCAGAAATTTGAGAAGGAGAATACTTTTCACCTTTGGTTTCTATCCAAGCATCACCTTTTTCAGAATTAACAATTTTAAATGGGGCTGCCTCAATATCTTTCTTGACTGTAGGATCGTCAAAATTTCTACCTATGAGTCTTTTGACAGCAAAAATAGTATTTTCTGGATTTGTTACAGCTTGTCTTTTAGCTGGTTGACCAATTAATTTTTCTTTATCATCTGTAAAAGCAACCACAGAAGGTGTAGTTCTTGCTCCTTCCGCGTTTTCTAGTACTTTAGCTTGGCTACCTTCCATTATAGCAACACATGAATTGGTAGTTCCAAGATCTATTCCAATAATTTTGCTCATATTATTAACCTTTTTTTTATGTTCATATAGGGGTTAAATTTTATTCTACAAGCTATTGTATTCATTTTTTAATCTCTGATTTATCTTGGTTTTCAGTCAATTTTTTCTCAGTTTTTTCATCTTTCTTTGATACAGCTACTAAAGATGGTCTTAACAGTCTATCTTTTATGGTAAACCCTTTTTGAATTTCTTGAATTATAGTTCCTGGTTCTTTTTGGCTGTCCTCAACTTCCATCATTGCTTGATGATAATTAGGGTCTAATTTCTTATTCAAACTTTCGATGGGTTTTATGTCATTTTTTAAAAAAATTGACATTAAATCTTTATTGATAATATCAAAATGATCTAGTGTTTTATTTAAAGCATCTGAATTTTTTAAGGTCTCGTCATTTTTTAAAATTTGTCTGGATCTTTCAAGATTATCAATTAAACTTAAAGCCTCTTTAGCAAAAGTAAAACCACCGTATTCAAAAGCTTCTTCTTTTTCTTTTTCAAACCTTCTTCTTTGATTTTCCATCTCTGCAAAAGTTCTTGCCAATTTGTCCTCAAGTTCTAAAATCTTCTCCTCAACATTTTTTTCTGCTGAATGTTCTAAATTTTTTTCTGAGCTATCCTTGAGCCCAGTCTCATTCTCTGAAATCGGCTGATCGATTTCTTTTTCTTCAGTCGTTATATCACCTGATTTTTGGTTTTGTTCTTTTTCCATTATCTAATATATGGTAAGAAAATTTAAAATTTCTAGATGTTAAATAAAAAAATAAAAAAATTACTAATAGGCACAAATAATAAGGGAAAATTAAGGGAAATTAGAGATTTGCTTCCTAAGAATATCCAAACAATTCCGACGTCAAAATTTAACATTAAAAGCCCCAAAGAAACTGGTAAAACTTTTGAACAAAATGCTTTAATTAAGTCTAGGTATTTTTCAAAAAAAACAAAATTAACATGTCTTGCTGATGATTCAGGACTTGAAATAGATATTCTTGATAATAAGCCAGGTATTTACTCTGCAAGATGGGGAGGTAAAGATGTAAATTTCGATAAAGCTATAAATAAAGTCTATAAAGAGTTAAGTAAAAAAGATAAAAATTGGAGAAATAAAAAAATAAAGGCAAGATTTGTTTGTGTTTTGTCTTTAAGCTACCTAAATAAAAAAATTGCCTTGTGTAAAGGTAAAGTTGAGGGATCAATTTCAAAAAAACCAAGAGGCAAAAATGGTTTTGGATATGATCCAATATTTATACCTAATGAGAAATTTAAAACATTTGGGGAAATGAGTCCAAGACAAAAATATAAAATTGATCATCGAAGCAAGGCTTTTAAAAAGATTAAAAAATTTTTTTAAGTTGGTTTTCTGAAATTTCATAAAAATTTAATATGTGGTTAATTTTGTTATTTTCAATTTCAAAAATTCCAATTTTTCCTTTAAACACATTCTTTTTTTTGAATATTTTATTTAAATCTGTAAGATTATCTTTAATAGCCAGGTAATAAGTGAGTCCAACTAAATCATAACTTAATAATGACAAGTAATTTGGATTTTCATTAAATTCTTTTAAAAATTTTCTTTTAAAGTTCTCTAAATTTTCCTTATCTATAGATGGATAGTAGATTGGTTGAATGTTTTTTTCGCGCATAAGACTCTTATCAAACCATTGATTAAAAGTGATTATATACTTATTTTTCGGCGATACATCTGTGTATAAAAGTGAAGTTATTACACTCTTTAAACTCTCATCAAAATCAGAAATAATTACAGAATTAAAATTTACCTTTCCTATGGTGTATTTTTTGTTCAATTTTTCTAGTTGCTTTTCTTTGTCAATAAGATCTGAGTTTTCTACACGTTTTATTTCATCTTTAAGATTTTGTTTTCTAATTTTATAATTTGTAATCTTTTCTATTTGAGCTGTGAGTTTAGTTGGCTCTGTATCATAAATATGGTACTTCAAAATTTTTATTTTGGACTGTTTTACTGCTTTTCTAATTTCATTTTCGTAATCGACTTTGGGCGTGAGTAAAATCGTTTTTTGTATTTCATTTTTTTCTATAAATTTTTTGATTGCATTTAATTGTGAAACTGCATTTACACCAGTGCTTATTACATTATCAGGAAGGTCAAGTGTTTTATTTGTTAGTGATAAAAAAGTAATTTCTTTAACTTCACCTAAAAATTCTAAACTTTTATAAAAGACGGGCCCAATAACAATTTTTATTCCAGCTTCTTTAAGTTCCAATGCAGCTTTAAGTGCTTGATTAGGATTTGAATTTGTATTTTTAAGATAGATTTCTATTTTTTTCGTATTTAGGTCTTTTAAGGCAATTCTAGATGATTTTATAATTTGTTGTCCTAGTTGTTTATTTGTTCCAGTTATTGGAACTAATAAACCAATTTTAATTTTCTCTTCCGCAATCGAAAAAGAAGAAATAAAGTAAAAAAAACTAAAAAATATAATTAAAATTATTTTTAAAATTTTATTCATTTTAATTATACTATAATATCTTATTCTTAAATTATGGGCACAAATTCTGACTCTCTTAAAAAAGAAACTGAAAAAGGGCTTTATTTAGTACCAACTCCTATTGGAAATTTACAGGATATCACTTTAAGAGCAATTAATATTTTAAAAAATTCTGACTATGTTTTGTGTGAGGATACTAGAGTATCAAAAATTTTATTAATGAAATATGATATTAATTCAAAACTTATATCTAATCATAAATTTAACGAAAAAAAAAATATTCCAAAAATTCTTAGATTATTAGATAAAGGTTTAACCATCTCTCTTATTACAGATGCAGGCACTCCGTGTATATCAGACCCAGGCAAGCTATTAGTAAGAGAGTGTTATAAAAATAATATCAAAATTATTCCTTTACCAGGTGCATCTTCAGTGCCTTTAGCTATATCGATGAGTGGTTTTTCTGAAAAATTTTTTTTCTATGGTTTTTTTCCTGAAAAAAATAAAATTATAAATAATGATTTATCTATCTTATCAAAACTTGACACATCAATAGTTTTTTTTGTTTCAGCAAAAAAGATTTATAAAATCATTCCGTATTTAAAAAAATTTTTTTCTGGTAGAAAAATTCTAATCTGTAGAGAAATGACAAAGCGATTTGAGGAGTTTATTCGCGGAGATATCGATACAATCGATAAAATTGATCGCAATTTAAAAGGTGAATTGACGTTAGTTGTTTCCGATAAAGATAATATTAATACTTCCCAAATACTCAGTGAATCAGATAAAAAGTTGATTAAAAGTATGATTAATAAATTGACTGTTAAAGAAATTGTAAGGTTCGTGAGTCAGAAAAATGATATTAAAAAAAAAGAAATTTATAATTATTGTGTAAAATTAAAAAATGAAAAATAATTTTTTAATCTTTATTTTAATTGGTATTATTTTTTCTGGTTGTACAGGAGTATCTTCAAAAGGTATTTTTGGAACAGGAGTAAGTGTGGCTTTTGATCCGCGTTCGGTAGGAACTCAAATTGATGATTCAATAATGCAGAAAAGTTTAACTACAAAAATTTTGATTTTAGATAAGAGCTATTTTTTTTCTATTAACTCAAAAGTTTTGGATGGAAGAATTTTTTTGACAGGAAAAGTAGATGATCCAGAGGAAAAATTAAAATTAACAAAGTTGGCATGGGAAATTAGAGGAGTGAGATCTGTAAGGAATGATATAAAAGTTAAAGAAGATTTTAATTTTCAGCAATCAGCTAAAGATATTTTAATTACATCACAATTAAGAGCGGCTTTAATTTTTAATAAAGATATAAAAGCAACAAATTATCAAATTGATACTTATAAAAAGAAAATTTACTTATATGGTATAGCAATGACTGCTGAAGAAAGAGATCTGGTTTTAAAAGAGGCTAAAGAAATTTTAGATGTAGAAGATGTGATTGCTAGTATTATATTAGTAGAAAATTTGAGAATTCAAAAAAATTAATTTTTATTATACTTTATTACATCAGCTGAGTATGCAGCAATTGAGGCAAGATTTAAAATTTCAGATGTTGATGTTCTTAATGGAGCAATTTCAATTGGCAGACCTAAACCTATCAAAAGAGGTCCTATTAATTTCGCCCTACTCATTGATTTAATCATTTTATAAGAAATAGCCGCACTATGTTGACTTGGCATTATTAAAACATTCGAATTTCCAACAATGTCAGAAAAAGGGTAAAGTTCTTTATATATTTCTTCTAAAGCAACGTCTGGCTGCATTTCGCCATCAAATTTAAAATCAACCTTTTTTTTTTTTAGTATTTGTACTGCATCACTAATTCTTTTAGTTCTATCAGTTGCAGGTTCTCCAAATGTTGAGTGAGATAAAAAAGCAACTTTAGGATCAATACCAAAAAGTCTAACAACCCTAGCAGCTGAAGTAGCCATTTCAGCTAGCTGATTTGCGTCTGGATATTCAATAACAGATGTGTCACAAATAAAAATTGTTTTACCTCTGTTAACAACTAAATTTAAACCAAACATAATTTCACCAGGTCTAGGGTCAACTACTCTAGTAATTTTTTCCAACGAAGATGAGTATCTACGAGTATTTCCTGTAACCATCGCATCTGCATCTCCACATGCAACCATACACGAAGCCCAGATTACTCTATCATTTCTTATTAGCCTGTCGCAATCCCTCTCTAGCATGCCCTGCTCTCTTTGAAGTCTTTTAAAGATATATTTTACGTACTTTTCTCTTTTTGAAGTATCTTTAGAGTTCACTATCTCAATATCAAAATTTTCTTTATAACCAATTTTTTTAATCTGCTCTTTTATTTTTTCATTCTTTCCGATTAAAATTGGAATTCCTAATTTTGAATTTTTGAAAGCTATAGCTGCTTTTAACATATTTTCGTCCTCACCATCTGCAAAAACAACTCTTTTTGATTTTTTCTTTATATAATTATTTACACCTTGCATAATAGTTACAGTTGGATCTAATCTTTGTTTGAGTTGTTCTTTATAGATTTCAAAATTATTAATTTTAATTCTAGCAACTCCAGTTTCGATTGCTGCTTTAGCAACAGCAACCGGAATTACACTAATCAATCTTGGATCAAATGTTGAGGGTATGATATAATCTTTACCGTAATGTGGCCTTTCACCACCCATAGCAGCGACTACTTCATCTGGGACATCCTCTTTTGCTAAATTTGCTATTGCATGAGCTGCAGCAACTTTCATTTCTTCGTTTATAGTCTTTGATCTAACATCTAACGCTCCTCTAAATATATAAGGAAAACCAATTAAATTATTTACCTGATTAGGATAGTCAGACCTACCAGTTGCAATAATAGCATCATTTCTTACTTCTTCAATTTCTTCTGGAGTTATTTCAGGATCTGGATTAGCACAAGCAAAAATAATTGGATTTTTTGCCATTTTTTTAACCATTGCTTTTGTTAGGGCACCTTTAGCTGATAAGCCTAAAAAAACATCTGCATTTTCTATTGCGTCAAGTAAAGTACGATCTTTAGTTTCAATTGCGTGGACAGATTTCCACTGATTTAAGTTTTCTCTTCCTTTAAATATAACTCCCTTTCTATCCACCATAATTAAATTATTTTGAGGAACACCACTTTTTTTGAATAAATTAGCACATGCCATAGCAGATGCCCCGGCCCCATTAACAACAATTTTCACTTTCTTTATTGATTTTTTACTTATATCTAATGCGTTTATAAGCGCTGCAGTAGTAATAATTGCAGTGCCATGTTGATCGTCATGAAAAACAGGAATATCTAAAATTTCTTTTAATTTTTCCTCTATCACAAAACAGTCTGGCGCAGCAATATCTTCAAGATTAATACCACCAAAACTCGGAGAAAAATTTTTAATACTATTAATTATTTCATCTGTATCCGATGAATCTATCTCAAGGTCAATTGAGTCGATATCTGCAAATCTTTTAAATAATACTGCTTTTCCCTCCATAACTGGTTTTGAAGCTAATGCTCCAAGGTTTCCCATTCCAAGAATTGCCGATCCATTACTTATAACTGCAACAAGATTACCCTTGCTTGTGTAGTCAAAAGCAGTTTCGGGATTTTCACTTATTGCTCTTACTGGGGCGGCCACACCAGGTGAGTAAGCTAAAGCAAGATCTCTCTTTGTAGTCATATTTTTTGAGGAAGAAATTTCAATCTTACCTGGTTTATTGTGACTGTGAAATTCTAAAGCTTCTTTGTCAGTATAATGATCAATTTTTGTTTTTTTCATTTACGTTAATTAGGTGTACAAATGGGGTAAAATTAAGACTAATATGATTTATGAATTTAGTTAAGTCAACAGGGACTTTTGGTTTTTATACTATAATAAGCAGATTACTTGGTTATTTAAGAGATGTATTGATTGCAATTACTCTTGGAACAAGTGTTCTTGCTGACGTATTTTTTGTAGCTTTTAGAATTCCAAACACTTTTAGAAGACTTTTTTCAGAGGGAACCTTTAATGCAGCATTTGTTCCAAGTTACACTTCAGAACGAGCTAAAAGTAAAACAAAATCAAATAAATTTGCGAATGAAATTTTTAATCTATTATTTTTAGGTCTAATGTTTCTAGTTCTTTTAGTTGAAATTTTTATGCCAGCTTTTGTTAAATTAATAGCTCCAGGATTTGTAGATGATGAAGAAAAAATAAAACTTGTAACAGATTTAACAAGATTAACTTTCCCGTTTTTATTGTTTGTAAGTCTATCATCTTTTTTTGCTGCAATACTTAATTCACATAATAAATTTGCTGCGGCTTCAGCAGCTCCTATTGTTTTAAATATACTGTTAATAATCATTCTTTTTTTTGGAAATTATTTTGGAGATAACTTGATATATTATTTATCATTTAGCGTATCATTTGCAGGTCTTCTGCAATTATTTTTTTTATATAAATTTGTAAAAAAATTCTATACTTTAACTTTCACTTTTAAATTTATTATTAATAACAAAGTAAAATTTTTTTTTAAAAAACTTTTACCAAGTATTTTTTCATCCGGTGTGACACAAATAAACATATTGATTGGCACTATAATTGCTTCATTTCAAGCAAGTGCGGTTTCTTATTTATATTATGCTGACAGAATTTACCAAATAAACCTGGCAATTGCAGGTATAGCAATTGGTGTTGTAATATTACCTCAGCTTTCAAAATATATTTATTCTAATAATAAAAAAAAGATAATAAAAATTCAAAATAAGGCTTTAGAGTTAAGCATGTTCATGAGTTTACCAGCATCAATCGCTTTGTTAATTGGGTCAGAAGAAATTATTTCAGCATTATTTGGTTATGGTTCTTTTACAGAAGATGCTGTGATTAATTCTGCAAAAGCCTTGTTTTATTTTGGCTTGGGTCTTCCAGCATTTGCATTAATAAAAATTTTTTCAACATTTTTTTTTGCTAATCACGATACCAAAAGTCCGTTTTATATATCCCTAATTTCTGTAATTTTAAATATATCTATTAGTATTTATTTTTTTAAGAGTGTTGGATTTATAATTATTCCAATAGCTACAACTATTTCATCGTGGTTCAATTCGATATTATTATTTATTTATTTAAAAAATAAAGCGTTGTTTCAATTCAATAAATTATTTTTAATAAGTTTTTTTAAGATAATTTTTGCATCAATTTTAATGGGTATATTTTTTAAATTTTTGATGACTACATTTGAAAATTATTTAGCTTATGAACAAAGTTTTAAATCATTTTATTTGATTTTTTCAGTTTTATTAGGTTTAGTTTTCTACCTTTTAACATCTTTTTTTATCAAAGCTTTTAATTATAAAGATCTTCAATTAAGATATTAATCAATGGGAAAAAAAATTTTTTCAGGTGTTCAACCTACTGGAAATTTACATTTGGGTAATTTCTTAGGAGCTATAAAAAATTTCGTTAAATTAAATAATGATGATAATAATGAATGTATATTCTGTGTTGTTGATTTGCACTCCATAACAATACCTCAAAATCCCAAAGAGCTAAAAAAAAATATACACAACACTGTAGCTACTTTTTTAGCTTGTGGCATTGATCCTAAAAAAAGTATTATTTTTAATCAATCTCAAGTTAGTGCACACTCGGAAGCTTCCTGGATACTCAGCTGTGTGGCAAGGATAGGTTGGTTAAATAGAATGACACAATTCAAAGAGAAAGCTGGAAAGGATAAAGAAAAGGCTAGTATAGGATTATATTCATATCCCATTTTAATGGCTGCTGATATATTACTTTACGACACCACACATGTACCAGTTGGTAATGATCAAAAGCAGCATTTAGAACTTTGTAGAGATATAGCGCAAAAATTTAATAATGATTTTAATATGAAGGACTTTTTTAAAGAACCAGAACCTTTAATTCAAAAAGAGTTTTCAAGAATTATGAGTCTTAAAGATGGTTTAAAGAAAATGAGTAAATCAGAGCCGTCTGATCAAAGTCGAATAAACTTAAATGATAATGAAAGTCAAATAGTAACTAAAATTAAAAAAGCTAAAACAGACCCGCTGCCATTACCATCAACGATTAAAGAATTAGAAAAAAGACCTGAAGCCAAAAATTTACTCGGTATCTTTTCTAGTTTATCAGGACAAACTTTAGAAAAATCAGTTAACGAATTTTCTGGAAAAAATTTTTCTAAATTTAAAGAAAATTTATCACAATTATTAGTTGATAAAATTGTTCCTATTTCATCAGAAATTAAGAAATTATTAAATGACAAAAATTTTCTAGAAGATGTTCTACTTAATGGCTGTGGAAAAGCGGATGCAATAGCTTCAAAAAAATTGAAAAAAATTCACGAAATCGTGGGTTTTTAAATTTTTTTCAATAACAAGTTTAAATTTTGAAATTATTGATTATATATAAATTATGTTTATTCAAACCGAAGTTACACCAAATCCAAACTCATTAAAGTTTCTTCCTGGGAAGTTAGTTTCAACTAAGGGTTCTATAGAGGTTACTAAGAAAGATAAAACTAACAATGAGTTAATAAAAAATTTATTTTCCGTCAATGGTGTTGAAAGTATTTTTCTAGGCAAAGATTTTATATCAATAAATAAAGTCGATACAATCGCATGGGATGATATCAAACATATAGTTATATCTTTAATAAATGATTTTTACTCTAGCGGAAAAAAAGTTGTTATAGAAAAAAATCTAGAGGAAGATGATAAAAATTTAGAAGAAATTGAAAAAAGAATTATTAAGCTTCTAGATGAAAAAATTAGACCTGCAGTAGCAAGAGACGGAGGAGATATTAAATTTAAAGAATTTTCTAAAGGAATTGTGAAAGTACAATTACAAGGAAGTTGTTCAGGCTGTCCGAGTTCCACTATGACACTTAAACAGGGTGTTCAAAATCTATTATGTCATTATATCCCAGAAGTTAAAGGGGTAGAGGCAGTTTAGGATGAAAAAAAAATTTTTATTTAATTTTGGTTTTCTTAATCAAAAAAGTTTCAAACCTATATCTAAAATTTTATTAAGTTCATTAATCGTATTTTCTTTTTTTTATATTGTCCCAATAGTAATTACCTATTCTGAATACAAATCAAATGAGTATGAAAATAATTCTAAAGCTGTTTTAGCTTACACTTTAAATAATGATGGAAAAAATATAATTGATGATGACAAAGTTCTTAATGAAAGTGATTTGTTGAGAGATATATTTAGTTTAAATGAGATTGAAACAGATACAGTTAGATTAAATGCATCAACCATCAAACAACTTTTTGAAGATACTGATTATTCATTAAGTGATGTTAGGGAAAAAAAATTAGTAAAACCAGTTGCCCTAACGCTTCTACCGGCTGAAATAAAAATGATTGAAAATACTAAACAAAGAAAAGATTTTTTTATTCAAATTGTACTACCTCTTATATTACAAGAAAATAATAATATTAAATTAGATAGAAAAAGACTCTTTAGTATCATAAATAAAAGCAACAATACTGACTTAGAAAAAAAATGGCTTGAAAAAAAATATAAACAGTACGGAGTTCAATCTAAGGATTTATCAACTTTAAAAATTAGAATGGATGAAATTCCAGTGTCACTTGCTATAGCTCAAGCTGCAAAAGAAACAGGCTGGGGAACCTCGAGATTTGCGCAAGAAGGAAATGCTTTATTTGGACAATGGACTTGGTCTGGAGAGGGTTTAAAACCAAAAGATGCAGAAAAAAGTCAAGGACATAAAGTAATGAAATTTAAAGTTTTGCAAGCATCTGTCAGGGCTTATCAAAGAAATTTAAATACTCACTCATCTTACAAAAATTTAAGAAAGGCAAGAGCTGAATTAAGAGATAAAGGCAAACCTTTAGACAGCTTAGTACTTGTTAAGTTTTTAAATGAGTACGCAGAAATAGGAGAAAAATATGTTGAAGTATTAACACAAATTATTCAACAAAATAACTTAAAAGATTTTGATGATGCCAAATTATTACCATCAAGCATAAAATTAGAAAGCTTAATTTAATTATTTTTCACTGTGAACTGAGTACCAAACCATCTCCATTTACCTTTATCATTTAAAGAACAATTAATTCTTCCTCTTCTGGGTAAAAATTTTTTATCAAAATCAATTATCAGCTTTTGTTTTTGAAATTTTAAATTTGATTTTTTCCAATTACCACCATCATTTGAATAACAATTTATATTTCTTATATTTTTTTGCTCTTTAAAAAATTCTATTACAAGCTGAGGAGGATTATCTTTATCGGTTATCTTCTTTTCTTCAGGTTTTAAACTTTTATATTCTAAAGGGCTATAATTTATTAAAGAGTTAAATCTATTTAATTCACCATATTTTTCGTTAATTGGAAATCTAGGTAGTTCAAATTTGTCTTTATTAATATCGATGACACCAGAATGTTGACCGAAAGCTATTTTAAATTTTTTTGAAATATAATCTTTCATACTCTTAGAGTATTCACCGAAAGGATATGAAAAAATTTCAGGAACATATCCTAATTGATCTTGAAAAATTTTGGTTGCCTTTTCTATATCTTTTACAAAATCAGAGTAATTCATATCTATGAGGTATTTATGAGTATGTGAATGATGCCCAATAAATCCGATTTCTGAATTTTCAATTTCTTTAATTTCATTCCAATTCATATATCCTTTTTTTCCAACAGGCTCAGTTGAAATAAAAAGAATAAATGGAATTTTATTTTTTTTTAAAAAGGGCCAAGCTTCGGAATAAAATGATTTAAATCCGTCATCAATTGTAATTAAAATTTTTTTCTTTTTTTTTGGATTGTCAAAATTTTTTATTAAAAAACTTGGATTATAATAATCATATTTTAGTTTTTTTATTATTTGCATTTGTTTCTCGAAAACATCCATCCGAATATTCGTAGATGGGTATTTGTTTTCATTAAATCTGTGATACATTATTGATAAAATCCCTTTATCTTCTGAATAATATTTGAAATTATTTTCTTGTGCATTAGTATTTGATAAAGCTAAAAACTGTAAAATGAAAAAACTGATAATTGACGCTACTAAGGATAAAATTTTTTTTATGGTCATTACTAAGGATATTAATTACAACATTACACATGAAAATACCAAAGTTAACTTTGAGAAGATAATGGTTTTAGTAGATAATTTTTTGAATTCTAAAAATATCAAATTAAGTGATATTTCTGAACTATATGTAAACAGAGGGCCAGGCAGTTTTGCTGGTATAAGAAATTCACTGTCTACTATAAAAGCAATCCATATGGTAAAAAAAATTGACTTTTATTGTTATAGTTTTCAGGATTTTAAAGGTGAAAAGTCTATAAAATATGAAAATATACCCAATCTATGCGATAAATTTGAAATTAAAAAAAATTTGATTAATCCTATTTATATAAGTTAAAATTAAAAATATATGTCAGATACCATTGAACAAAAATGTTTATCTAAAGGAGTTAAACTCACAGATCAAAGAAAAATTATAGCTAGAGTAATTTCAGAATCTAAAGCAGAGTATGGTGAGTCAGACCATCCTGATGTTGATGAACTTTATAGTAGAGTTTCAAAAATTGACCCAAAAATAAGTATCGCAACAGTTTATAGAACAGTAAAATTATTTGAAGAGGCGGGAATTTTAACCAAACATGATTTTAAAGGTGGAAAAGCTAGATATGAAATTAATGATGATCATAATCACTTAATAGATATCAAAACAGGAGAAATAATTGAGTTTGTTGATGATGAAATTGAGGAATTACAAAAAAAAGTCGCAGAAAAGTATGGTTATAAATTAGTAGATCATAAATTAGAACTTTATGGGGTAAAGAAGAAACCTCAATAGAATGGATCAAAAAATTTTTATAAAAACTTTTGGATGTCAAATGAATGAATATGATTCTAATCGTATTTATGACACTGTAAAAAAGATTGGTTATATCAAAACAAACAAATATGAAGAAGCAAATTGTTATTTATTAAATACGTGTCATATAAGAGATAAAGCTAAAGAAAAAGTTTATCATGAGATTGGAAGAGTAAAAAAAATTTTTAGATCTAAAAAAAAGCCATTAGTAATAATTACAGGTTGCGTTGCTCAAGCGGAACATCAAGAAATGTTAAAAAGAGAACCTTATATTGATTTAGTTATAGGTCCACAAGCATATCATAAGATTAATGACTCAATTTTAAATTACACAGAAAAAAAAAAGATAGATGAAACAGATTTTGATGCTGTTAGTAAATTTGAATATTTGAGTAGAATAAAAAATCGATCAGGTAAAACATCATCTTTCTTAACAATTCAAGAAGGATGTGATAAGTTTTGTCACTTTTGTGTTGTGCCATATACTAGAGGTCCAGAGTATTCAAGACCATTTAATCAGATTGTTGATGAAGCAAAAAATTTAGCAGATCAAGGTGCTAAAGAAATAATTTTATTAGGTCAGAATGTTAACGCATATAATGATGATGGTTTGAGACTATCAAATTTGATCTTAGAAATTGAAAAGATAAATAAGATCGCCCGAATTAGATATACGACTTCACATCCTAGAGACATGACAGATGATTTAATTGAGGTTTATAAAAATTCAAAAAAAATAATGCCTTTGATACATCTTCCTATTCAAAGTGGATCCGATAAAATTTTAAATTTAATGAATAGAAAACACACAATAAAAGATTATTTAAAAATTTATGATAAAATTAAAATGATAAATCCATCGATTGAATTTTCCAGTGATTTTATCGTTGGATATCCAGGCGAGGAAGAGAAAGATTTTGAAAAAACATTAGAATTAATAAATAAAATTGAATTTATAAACTCATACTCCTTTATATTTAGCCCAAGACCTGGCACTGTGGCTGAAAAACTAAAACAAATTGATAAAAGTATTTTACTAAAAAGGCTAAAAAAAATCCAAAAACAGTTATTTGATAATCAAATTAAAAAAAATAAATTTTTAGAAAATAAAATAATTGAAGTATTAGTTGAAAATCAAACTGATGATAAACTTAGACTTTTTGGTAGATCAGAGTACATGAACTCTGTCATTTTCGATGGAAACAAAGAACTAATTGGCAAAATTCTTAAAATCAGAATTGAAAAAACAAATCAACACACTCTATTTGGACATATTCATCAAATCACCGGTAAAAAGGTAGCTTAAAATTGGTTAATATAATTAAAAAAAATTCAGATAAAAAATTAAAATTTGTTTACTCTGATAACGATACGCTTAGCGTAATATTTCAAGATAACAATTTATTGATTGGTGTTGTTGGGGAGTTTAATAAAAATTTACAACAGCTAGAGAAAATTATCCAATGTGATATTTATTCTAGAGGAAACTCAATAGTTATTAAGTCGAGTCCAAGTAAAAATGAAATTGTAAAAAATGCTATTCAATTTTTAGCAGAGCAATATTTAAATAATGGGAGTATAGAAAGTAAAGATATAGTCTCATCAGTAGATAACTTTATGATCAGCGAGAAGTTAAAAAAAAATAATGTAACCGATATCATTAAGACTCCTAAAAAATCTATTATACCAAGATCTGAAAAACAAAAAGATTATGTTAGAGCTTTAAGACAGAGCGATATTATAATTTCGGCTGGACCTGCAGGAACAGGAAAAACTTTTTTGGCTGTTGCAATTGGATTAATGATGTTATTAGAAAAAAAAATTGAGAGAATTATATTATCTAGACCAGCTGTTGAAGCGGGTGAGCGTTTGGGTTTCCTACCTGGAGATATGAAGGAAAAAGTAGATCCTTATCTAAGACCATTGTACGACTCACTTTATGATCTTTTTGATTTTGAAAAAATACAAAGAATGATTGAAATTGGGGATATCGAGATTGCACCATTGGCGTTTATGAGGGGCAGAACTTTAAAAAATTCTTTTGCCATTTTAGACGAGGCTCAAAATGCTACTGATACTCAGATTAAAATGTTTTTAACGCGAATTGGCGACAATTCAAAAATCGTTGTTAATGGGGATCCTAGCCAAATAGATTTACCAAATAAAAATATGTCTGGCTTAGAAAGATCAAAAAAACTATTAGGAGATTTAAGCGAAATATCAGTTATTGATTTTGATCATTCTGATGTCGTAAGACATCCCCTTGTTTCCAAAATAGTCAAAGCATATTCTAATAATGATTAATTTAAATGTCTTCTCTGAAGAGAGGGCTTGGTCCAAAAAAATCAAAAATAAAAGTTCTTTTTTTAAAAATATTTGTAAATTTTTTCCTAAAAATTATAAATTTCCAAATAAAAGTGTAATTATAACATTACTATTATCAAACAATAAAAGAATAAAAAAATTGAATAAGTTGTTTAGAAATAAAGATAAACCCACAGACATTTTATCTTTTCCATTTGATCAGAAAATTAGTATTTCAAAACAAACTTACTTAGGTGATATTATTATAAGTTATGATTTTATGGATAAACCAAAATCACAGAACTCTAAATTATTTAGAAAAAAAGTTATAAAAACTTTTATTCATGGGTTCCTTCATCTCTTGGCTTTCAATCATATTAAAGATAAAGATTATAGAAAAATGCTTAGAGAAGAAGAAATTATCTATAAATCTGTAATTTCAAAGATTAATTAAATTGAGTAAAAAATTTTATCTTGAATTTGTTTTTTTACTTTTTCTAGGATCAATAACATCTTTAAGCTTGCCTCCTTATAATTTTCTATTAATTAATTTTATAACATTTACTTTATTCTTTATTTTTCTAATACGTAAAACAAAAAAAAATAAAAAATTAGCTTTTTTTTATGGATGGTTATTTGGATTCGGATATTTTGTAACAAATATATATTGGATCACAATTTCATTAACTTTTGATGAAACTTTCAAATTATTAATTCCAATTTCAATCTTACTAGTCCCGGGATTTTTGGCTATATTTTATGGGTTCATCTCGTATCTATTTATAATTTTTAAACCAAAAAAAATTATAGCTTCTCTACTCTTTTTTTCACTAATTTTTGGTTTAATAGAATTTGTTAGAGGAAAAATTTTAACTGGTTTTCCATGGAATTTAATTGCGTATAGTTTTTCAAATCAATTAGAAATTTTAAGTATAACCTCAATCTTAGGAACCTATGGATTTAATTTATTTTGTATTTCATTATTTGTTAGTCCTGCCTTATTTTTTATAAATAACTCTAAGAAAGATATTCTATTAATAATTTTCTTTTCTTTAATAATAGGTTTTTTTTATTTTTATGGATCGTTAAAGCATTCAAATTTTGAAAAAGCCGACATTAAAAAATATAGTCATAAAATAAGAATTATTGGATCAAATATTAATTTGGATAGATTTTATCATAATGTGGACCCAACATTTATTATAACTGAACTTATTCAGATAAGTGAACCAGCAAAAGACGAAAAAATAATCTTTATTTGGCCAGAAGGTATATTACCATCCATTTACCAAGATGAACTTAATGAATATTTTCAGTTATTCGAAAATAAATTTAACAAAAATCATTTTTTGGTAATTGGAATTAATAGTCGATCTCTAGGAGAAAGTGAAAAAAAATATTTTAATTCGCTTGCAATTTATGACCATAAGTTAAAATTAATTAATTCTTATAGTAAAATAAATCTTGTTCCATTTGGAGAATTTTTACCATTTGAGAAAGTTTTAAAAAGATTTGGATTAAAAACTATAGCAAATGATTATCAATCCTTTTCTAGAGGGAGTGAGAGAAAAGTTATTAAAATTAATCAAGAAAATTTTTCAATAAAATTCTTACCACTTATTTGTTATGAGATAATTTATTCTGGTGAAATTTATGAAAATTTTGACTTTGATTTTATCGTGAATATTTCTGAAGATGGATGGTTTGGCAATTCTATTGGACCTAAGCAACATTTTGTTCACAGTATATATAGAGCGATTGAGAGTGGGAAATACGTTTTAAGGTCAGCAAATAATGGAATTGCTGCGGTAGTAAATCCGCTGGGCGTTATAGAAAAAAAAGTTGATTATTTCAATTCAGGATTTGTTGATTTTAGTCATGCAAGAAAAGTTCAACCAACAGTATTTTCAAAATATGGAAATAAAATTTTTCTATTAATAATTTTGTTGTATATTTTTTTAATTTTTTCATTTATTAGAATTAATTATGAGTGATTTAAAAAACTATCTTTTCACGAGTGAATCAGTCTCTGAGGGACATCCAGATAAAGTTTCTGATAGAATTTCGGATATGGTGGTTGATAATTATCTTGCCAAAGATCCATTTTCAAGAGTAGCTTGTGAAACTCTAACAACAACAAATAAAGTGGTTTTAGCAGGAGAGGTTAGAGGTCCTGAAATAAAGGAAGATTACATTATTGAAAAAGTAAGAGAGTGCATAAAAGATATAGGATATGATCAAAAAGGTTTTACATGGAAAAATGAAACAAAAATTGAAAGCCATTTACATTCACAATCAAGCGATATTGCAATTGGAGTAGATTCGTCAGGAAATAAAGATGAAGGTGCAGGGGATCAAGGTATCATGTTTGGATATGCTTGTGATGAAACAGATTTTTTTATGCCAGCACCAATTCATTATTCACATAAAATTTTAAGATTAATGGCAGAGGACAGAAAATCTGGAATTTTAAAAAATATTGAGCCAGATTCAAAAAGCCAGGTAACGTTTGAATATATTGATGGAAAACCAAAAAATGTTAAATCAATTGTAATTTCTTCACAACATTCAGCAGACATTAATCAGTCTAAAGTCAGAGATTTATTAAGACCTTATATATTAAAATCTATACCGAAAAATTTTCTTCAGGATTTCAATGAAGATGAGTTTTATGTGAATCCTACTGGAAATTTTGTTATAGGTGGACCAGATGGTGATTGTGGTTTGACAGGAAGAAAAATCATAGTTGATACGTATGGTGGAGCGGCTCCTCATGGCGGTGGTGCATTTTCAGGTAAAGATCCAACAAAAGTTGATAGATCTGCAGCCTACGCAGCAAGATATATTGCAAAAAATATTGTTGCTTCAAAGCTATCAAATAAATGCTTAATACAATTATCTTATGCAATTGGTGTTTCAAAACCTTTGTCTGTTTATGTAAATTTGTTTGACGACGACTTAGACAAAAATAAATTTGTTATTGAAAAAATTAATGAAAATTTTGATTTGAGCCCAAGAGGCATAAGAGAGATGTTAAAATTAAATAAGCCCATATATCAAAAAACAGCGGCTTATGGTCATTTTGGCAGACTTCCAGAAGATGATGGGTCTTTTTCATGGGAAAAAACTGATAAAAAAGATGTTTTTTCTAAATAGTTTAGGTTGAATAATAATAAAACTTTACTATATTCCACTGACATTATTAACTTTACAAAATGGGCTTGGGCCCATTTTTTTTTGGAATAAAGAAAAATGTTAAACAAAAGAGCAGATAAATTAGAATTATTGAGAATTGCTGAAGCTGTAGCATTGGAGAAATCAATTGATAAAGAGTTGATAATTAACTCCATGGAGACAGGAATTGCTAAAGCAGCAAAATCAAAATTTGGACAAGATAATGAGATAAAAGTTTTAATTAATAGAGATAATGGCGATATTGAAATATATAGAAAATTAGTCATTTCTGAAAATCCCGAGAATTCAAATACAGAAATTAAACTTGAGGACGCTGTAAACTTAAATTCAACTAATAAAGATAAAAAAGTTGGCGATGAAATTTTACAACCTTTGCCATCATTCGATTTTGGTAGGATAGCAGCTCAAACAGCAAAACAAGTAATAAGTTTTAACGTAAGAGAGGCAGAGCGTGAAAGACAGTATAACGATTTTAAAGATAAAAAAGACACAATCTTAAGTGGAATAGTAAAAAGATTGGAATTTGGAAATGTGATAGTCGACCTTGGACGAACTGAAGCGATAATTCAAAAAAATGAGCTAATTCCGAGAGAAAATATTAAACCTGGAGACAGGATTAAAGCTTATTGCCACGATGTAAGAAGAGAACCAAGAGGTCAGCAGATCTTTTTATCAAGAGGTCATCCTAAATTTATGGAAAAACTTTTTGTGCAGGAAGTTCCTGAAATTTATGATGGATTAATTGAAATTAAATCTTCTTCGAGAGACCCAGGTAGTAGAGCTAAAATTTGTGTAAAAGCTGTGGATACCTCGTTAGATCCAGTTGGAGCGTGTGTAGGTATGAGAGGTTCAAGAGTTCAAGCAGTTGTAAACGAATTGCAAGGTGAAAAAATTGATATTGTAAATTGGTCTGAAGATCCAGCAATACTTGTTTCGAATGCCTTATCACCTGCTGAAGTACAAAGGGTGAATGTAGATGCTGAAAGAAAAAAACTTGATGTGATTTTAAGCGAGGAAAATTTAAGTAAAGCGATTGGTAGAAGAGGGCAAAATGTCAGATTAGCCACAAAACTTTTGAATTTTGAAATTAATATCATGACTGATCAAGAAGACTCTGAGCGGAGACAGCTTGAGTTCAAAGAGAAAACAGATAATTTTGTTAAAAATTTAGAACTTGACGAAACTTTAGGTCAGCTCTTAGTAGCAGAGGGATTTTCAACAATAGATGATATTAAAGATAGCACAACTGAAAATTTATCTAAAATAGAGGGAATTGAGGAAGACACGGCTAAAGCTTTAATAGAAAGAGCTAAAGAATTTCACCAAAAAGATCAAGAGGACATATCTAAAAGAATAAAGGATCTAGGTTTAACTGATGATTTAATAAATTTAAAAGGTTTAACACCAGGTATGTTAGTAACGCTTGGAGAACAAAAAATTTTGAGTTTGGCAGATTTTGCTGACCTTGCATCAGATGAGTTAACAGGAGGTTTTGATATAGTAAAGGGTGAAAGAATAAAAATTCAAGGTTATTTAGAAGACTTTGCATTATCAAAAAGTGAAGCTGATGAATTAATTATGTCTGCCAGAAATATAGTTTACAAAGATTGAGGTATGAGAAATGGAAAACAAAAAAACAAAATTAACTATTTCTGGAAATCCCAAAAAAACGTTTAAAAGTTTTGATACCTCAAAATCTCGGAGCAAAAAAACCGTAATAATTGATAAACAATCAAATAGATCTATTAGCAAAGGTATTTCAAATAAGTCTTTTGGAGCTAAGCAAACTTCATCTTTCAAAAGAGGTATACAATTAAAAAGTAATTTTATTCATAAATCACCAAGTACAACAAGTGATTTTGAGAGGCGTAAACTTGCTGAACAGCGAGCCACAAAAAGACTTAAAGGAGATAGTGAAAATAAAGAAAAAAAATCTAAACTAGGGCCAAAAAAAAGAGAATTAAAACTAACTGTTTCAAGGGCACTAAGCGATGAAATTGAAACAAGAGAAAGAAGTTTAGCGTCTGTAAAAAGAGCGAGACAAAAGGAGCTTAAAAATTCAATAAAAGATGAAAATCAGGAAAATTTAAAACCAATTAAAAGAAATATAAATATACCTGAAGCCATAACCGTTAGAGAGCTTGCAAATAGAATGGCAGAACAATCAAGCAATGTAATAAAGTATTTATTTGGCATGGGAGTCACGGTAACTATCAATCAAACCTTAGCTGCAGACACTGCTGAATATTTAGTAAAAGAATTTGGACATAATCCAATTAGAGAAGAAAAAGCAGAGGAAATTATAAAAAAGATAAAAGAGTCTAGAACAGAAAACTTAAAAAATCGACCTCCTATAGTTACAGTCATGGGACATGTTGATCATGGAAAAACATCAGTATTGGATGCTCTAAGAAGTGCTAATGTTGTATCTGGAGAATTTGGTGGTATTACGCAACATATCGGAGCATATCAAATTGAACATGATGCTAAAAAGCTAACATTTATAGATACACCTGGTCATGCCGCTTTCACGGAAATGAGGGCGCGTGGATCAAAACTTACTGATGTGGTTGTTTTAGTTGTAGCTGCAGATGATGGAGTAAAACCTCAAACTATTGAGTCTATAAAACATGCAAAAGCAGCGAAAGTTCCAATAGTAGTTGCTATCAATAAATGTGATTTACCTGAAGCAGACGTTCAGAAAATTAAAAATCAATTGTTAGAACACGAATTAATTGCTGAAGATTTATCTGGAGATACTTTAATGGTAGAAATATCTGCAAAAACTAAAATGAATTTAGATAAACTAGTTGAAGCAATAATTCTGCAAGCTGAAATTTTAGATTTAAAAACAGATTTTGATTCAAAAGCAACAGGAGTTGTTTTAGAATCAAAAATTGATATTGGAAGGGGTCCTGTAGCAACAATAATAATAACGACAGGAACTTTAAAAAAAGGTGATTTTTTTGTTAGTGGCTTAAGATGGGGTAAAATTAGAGCGATTATTAATGATAAAGGAAAAAATATTAACGATGCGCTTCCTTCAACACCAGTTGAAATTTTAGGAATTAATGGAGCAGCTAAAGCAGGAGATGATTTTATAGTATTAGATAGCGAAAAAGAGGCAAAATCATTAAGTGAAAATAGAACGCATGAGAGTAAGGATGGAAAAAATCCTTTATCTTTTGCTACACAAGAATCTGCGTTTTCAAATAAATCTTCTGAAGAGTTAAATTTAATCATAAAATCTGATGTTCATGGATCTTCAGAAGCGATTAAGAATGCTATAGCTCAAATAAAACACGACGAAGTAAAACCCAAAATCATATTAGCAGATATTGGAATGGTTACAGAGACAGATGTTACACTAGCAAAAGCTTCTAACGCTGTATTGATAGCTTTTAATGTGAAGCCAAGCAAAGAAGCAAAAAAATTAGCAGAGATTGAAAAAATCCAAATATCATCCTACAATATAATTTACGAAGTTTTGGATTACGTAAAAAAGAAAATGTCTGGATTATTAACTCCAGACCTGGAGGAAAAAATTACTGGAACTGCACAGATCTTACAAATATTTAAGGTATCAGGTGCAGGTAGTGTTGCTGGCTCAAAAGTGACAGACGGTGAAATTTTTAGTTCATCAAGTGTTAGATTGATAAGAGATGGGGTAGTTATATTTACTGGCGAGATAGGAACTTTATTTAGAGAAAAAAACCAAGTAAAACAGGTTAATAATGGTCAGGAATGTGGAATAACTCTAAAAGATTACATGGATTTTAAGAAAGATGACACTATAGAAGCTTTTAATGTAACTTCAAAAGAAAGGTCAATTTAATGGCTGATAGAATAGGAAAACCAATATCGCAACGTCAACTAAGGGTTGGAGAAATGATAAAACAATCTTTAAGTATGATTTTTTTAAGAAATGAGGCTAAAGTTCCTAATTTAGAAACAAATACAATTACAGTAACAGAAGTAAGAATGAGTCAAGATTTAAAAATTGCAAAAGCTTATGTTATGCCACTTGGAGGCAAAAATGCTGAGAAAGTCATCGAAATTTTAAAAGATCACTCATTTTTAATCAGAAAAATTTTGTCAAAAAAAGTTGTTATGAAATTTTTACCAAAATTACTTTTTAGAAAAGATGAGTCATTTGAGTACGCAGAAAAAATTGAAAACTTGATAAAACAAACAAATAAATAGGAAAACATATGATAAAAAAAACACAAGAATTAGCAATGCATGATAAAGATACTGGATCTTCTGAAATACAGATTGCTTTGTTAACAGAGAAGATTGAAGTTCTCTCAAAACATATAAAACAATTTAAAAAAGACAAACATTCCTCAGTAGGTTTGTTAAAAGCAGTAAATAAAAGAAAAAAATTGTTAGATTATTTAAAGAGAAATAAAATGGACTCATACAAAAATGTACTGTCGAAATTAAATTTAAGAAAATAAGAATTAAACTAGATGGAACAGAACTAAATGAATGAATATAATGAAATGGAAATGAAATGTTTAAAATATACAAGAAGGAAATTGAAGTAGCAGGAAAAAAATTAAGTTTAGAGACAGGCAAAATAGCAAGACAAGCTGATGGAGCAATCATAGCAAAATGTGGTGAGACTGTTGTTTTAGCTACAGTAGTAGGAGCTAAGAAAGTTAACCCTGAAGTGGACTATTTTCCACTATCAGTTAATTATCAAGAAAAATATTATGCAGCTGGAAAAATTCCAGGCGGATACTTTAAAAGAGAGGCAAGACCAACAGAGAGTGAAACATTAATTTCAAGATTAATTGATAGACCTATTAGGCCGCTGTTTCCAGACGAGTTTAAAAATGAGGTGCAGTTATTACCAACAGTAATCTCCTATGATAAAGAAAATGAAGCTGATATATTGTCAATTACGGCTTCATCCGCTGCATTAGCTATTTCAGGAATGCCATTTATGGGTCCAGTAGGAGCTTCTAGAGTTGGATATATTAATGGAAAATATATTTTAAATCCATCTAAAGCAGAATTAGAAAAATCAAGTTTAGATTTAGTCGTAGCAGGAACAAAAGAAGCAGTTCTTATGGTTGAGTCTGAGGCCAATGGCCTAACAGAGGAAGAAATGTTAAATGCAGTCAAATTTGGTCATGAAGGCTTTGTGCCAGTGATTAAAATGATAGAACAACTTGCAAAAGAATGTAGAAAACCTGAGTGGACTGTTGAAAAAAAAGACCTTTCGAAAGTAAAGAAAAAACTTGAAGAAAACTTTACAGATGATCTCAAAAAAGCCTTTGCTACAAAAGATAAACAGGATAGATCAAATCAAATTTCAGAGATCACTGAAAAAGCAAAAAAACTTTATGAGGAAGATGAAAATTATACTGATCTTGATATTAATAGTCAGCTAAAAAATATTGAGAAATCTATCGTTAGAACAGACATACTTAAAAATAAAAGTAGAATTGATGGGAGAGGTTTATCAGATGTAAGAGCAATTTCATGTGAAGTTGGTGTTTTGCCAAGAACACATGGATCTGCTTTATTTACAAGAGGAGAAACACAAGCAATTGTTACAGCTACTTTGGGTACATCTGATGATGAACAAAGGATAGAAAGTTTAGATGGTCTTCAAAGAGAGCGATTTATGCTTCATTATAATTTTCCACCATTCTCAGTTGGAGAAACTGGAAGAATTGGAACTGGCAGAAGAGAGATAGGTCACGGTAAATTAGCGTGGAGAGCTATTCACTCCTCATTGCCTTCTAAAGAGAACTTCCCTTATACTTTTAGAGTTGTTTCAGAAATTACTGAGTCTAATGGCTCTTCTTCAATGGCAACTGTTTGTGGTACATCATTGGCACTTATGGATGCTGGTGTGCCGATTAAAGAACCAGTTGCAGGTATTGCAATGGGATTGATCAAAGAAGGTGATGATTTCAGTGTTCTATCAGATATCTTAGGTGATGAAGATCATTTAGGTGATATGGACTTTAAAGTTGCTGGAACTAAAGATGGTATAACTTCCCTACAAATGGATATTAAAATCACTGGTATTACATTTGAAATTATGGAAAAAGCTTTAAACCAAGCAAAAGATGGAAGAGTTCATATCTTAGGTGAAATGAACAAAGCATTATCAGCTTCAAGAGCAGACGTGGGAAAACATACACCAAAAATGGAGAAGATATCTGTAGATAAAAAGGATATTGCTGCTGTTATTGGAAAAGGTGGTGCAACTATAAGAGAGATAGTTGAAAAATCAGGAGCTAAAGTAGATGTAAATGATGAAGGTGTGGTAACAGTTGCTGCCCCTGACGAGGAATCAAGAAACATTGCTATGCAAATGATAAAGGATATTACCGCAAAAGCTGAACTGAATAAAATTTATTCAGGTAAAGTAATGAAGATTATGGAGTTTGGCGCATTTGTGAATTTCTTAGGAAAACAAGATGGGCTTGTTCATATTTCAGAACTTGCAGATAAAAGAGTTGCAAAAGTTACTGACGTTGTAAAAGAGGGTGATGAAGTAAAAGTGAAAGTAATTGGTTTTGATAGAGGTAAAGTCAAACTTTCTATGAAACAAGCTGCAGAGTAATTCGAATTCGAAATAGGGGCTTATTTGCCCCTATTTATCCACTCCCAAATAAATCTAAAGAAATCTAGGAAGTAATTTATTTTTCTTCTAAAATATAGCTTAACTAATATTTTTGGTTCTTGATCAACGGGTTCATTGTTGATGAAAAATAACTCCCATCCATTAATAGCCATTTTATCAATGAATTTTTCTTCAGAAATTTTAAGCTCATCTATATCGAAAACTTTATATTCAAACTGTCGCATAATCATCTCATCTATATTAATAACTTTTTCTTTTGACTGTTTCATAATGATTTACTTGGCCCTCGAAAGGGCCAAGAAGGTAACCGAAAGGATTAGTTAACCTTTTTTAAACTTTCGGTTTGTATAATCTCTTTTCCAGAAATTACGTTTATACATTCATGTTGAGTTTGGTGGCAGTTATGACAAAGACTTTTAAGATCAATTCCAAGCCTTTCCATAAATAATACACCAAAATATTTATTATGGTGTACTACCTCTGCTGGCCTACTACAAAATTCACATTCTGATGTTCTAGTCAATTGTGAGTTTCTCCTTTCTTGCCAATGCAAGGATTTTCTGTAATCCTCTTGCAGCATCATTTCAGCAAGAATTTGACCATGAAAATTTAGTTCATCAACTAAGTTCCAGTCTTGATTAAAAATTGCCATTTGTCTCTGCCTGTAAATAGAATTAATAATCTCTAGCAATTTATATGTGTGTAGTTTCTTTTTAGAGTCTTCAAAAGAGACCGTATTATAATTAAACATATTTTTCCTTTTATGTTTGGTTGGAATTTATGACCCAACTTTGTCATTCCTTTCTTTTGCAGCTCTCTCTGTTTTTATTTTATATAAGGAAAAAAAAATAATTTACAATAACCCAACGTTTGTTGTGGATTAATTTGTATAATTATTTTCGCTCGTAGATTTTAAAATTATAGATTTAATCAATTGTAAATAGTTTTAAAACTTGGGGATGTAAATATTTGTTTAGTCTAACTAATATTTTTAGGATCTGGCATTCCAACCTTGTTATATCCAGCGTCTACGTAGTGAATTTCACCCGTAACACCATTCGCAAGATCGCTTAGTAGATATAATGCTGAATTCCCTACATCATGAATATCTACATTTCTTTTTAATAAAGAATGGTCTTCATTCCATTTGTATAAGAATTTTGCATCTCCAATAGCTGATGCAGCTAATGTTTTAATAGGCCCTGCACTTATCGCATTTACTCTCATACCTTTTGCTCCCAAATCTCTTGCTAAATACTTAACGCTAGATTCAAGCGCAGCCTTACAGACACCCATTACATTATAATTCGGAATAGCTTTGTTCGCTTCGTAACTTAACGTGATCAGATTTCCACCTTTTTTCATTATTTTAGAAGCTTCTTTTGCAACTTCGGTAAACGAAAAGCATGATATTAGCATACTTCGTAAAAAATTTTCTCTGGTCGTATCTAAGTATTCACCCGACAATTCTGATTTATCTGAGAATGCAATTGCATGAACCACAAAATCAATTTCTCCCCAATGAGATTTTACATCTTCAAATAATTTTATTACGTCCTCTTTCTTTTCAACATCACAACTAAATGTAACTTTAGAATTCAATTTTTCTGCTAAAGGAACAACTCTTTTTTTTAAAGCGTCACCTAAATAAGTGAATGCAAGTTCTGCCCCAGCTTCAGCTAGTTTTTGTGAAATACCCCAAGCGATAGATCTTTCATTGGCAACACCCATGATTAATCCTTTTTTACCTTTCATTAAACTCATTACTTAAACTTTCTCAAAAACTAAAGCAGCATTTGTTCCACCAAAACCAAAACTATTTGACATTACAGTGTTCAAAGTTACCCCTGTTTCAGTTTTAGAAACTATTGGAAATTTTTTAGCATCTTCATCCATTTCATTAATGTTAGCTGAAGCTGCAATAAAATTATTTTTCATCATTATCAAACAATAGATTGCTTCATGTACTGAGGCAGCTCCTAATGGATGCCCTGATAAAGATTTTGTTGAGCTAATTTTAGGAATATTATTTTCAAAAGTATCTTTAACTGCATTTAACTCTGTAATATCTCCAACTGGTGTAGATGTGCCGTGAGTATTTATATAATCAATTTTATTTTTTGTTGTCGCCATAGCCATTTTCATACACCTTATAGCACCTTCGCCTGATGGTGCTACCATGTCATATCCATCTGATGTTGCTCCATAACCAGTCAATTCAGCATATATTTTTGCTCCTCGAGCTTTAGCATGTTCATACTCCTCTAGAACTAAAACTCCACCACCACCTGCAATTACAAAACCATCTCTAGTTTTATCATATGCTCTTGAGGCCGTTTTTGGAGTATCATTATACTTTGATGATAAAGCAGTCATTGCATCAAACATTGCGGTCATTGCCCAATGAATTTCTTCACTTCCTCCCGCAAATACAATATTTTGTTTACCCATTTGAATTAGTTCCATAGAGTTTCCAATACAGTGTCCGCTAGTTGCACAAGCCGAGCTCATTGTGTAGTTTGTTCCTTTTATTTTAAACGGTACAGCAAGTGTTGCAGAAGCTGTACTTGCCATCGTTCTAGGAACAATAAATGGTCCCATTAATTTTGGAGTTTTAGCTCTAGTTTTGTCAGCTGCCAAGATTACATTTTCAATTGAGGGTCCTCCTGAGCCCATAACAATCCCAGTTTTAAAATCACTTACTTCTTTTTCTTCCAAGCCAGAGTCTTTAATTGCCTCTTTCATTGCAATATAATTATAAGCTGAGCCAGACCCCATAAACCTTATAGTCTTTCTGTCTACATAATCCTCAAGTTTAATATTAGGTTTTCCATGAACATGGCTTTTCAAATTATGTTCTTTGTATTCTTCAGAAAAAGAAATCCCAGATTTTGAGTTTAAGAGTGACTGGTAAACCTCTTCTTGATTGTTACCTAAACAAGACACTATACCTAAACCTGTAATTACTACTCTTCTCATTATTTAAAAAGTCCTACCTTTAAGCTCTCTGCCGAATATATTTTTTTACCATCTGCTATAACCATTCCATTTGCAAGACCCACGGTTGTTCCTCCTGGAGACATAATTTTTTTCATGTCTATTTCATACTTAACTAACTTCACATTTTGTAAAACTTCGCCAGTAAATTTTACAGTTCCAACTCCTAAGGCCCTTCCTTTTCCTGGATTTCCAACCCATCCTAAATAAAAACCCACTAACTGCCACATTGCATCGAGTCCTAGACATCCAGGCATTACTGGATCGTCTTTAAAATGACAATCAAAAAACCAAAGATCATTCTTAATATCTAGTTCAGCTCTTAAAAATCCTTTTTTAAAAGTTCCTTTATTATCATTAATTTCTGTTATTCTGTCAAACATGAGCATAGGTGGAAGGGGCAATTTTGCATTACCTGGGCCGAATAATTCACCATTAGCGCAATTAATTAGTTCATTATATGTAAATGAATTTTTTTTCATAAAACAGGTTTCTCTTATTACTTGATTTTGATGATTTATAATATACCTTTTACAGTTGTTAAGGGCAATTTTAGATTATATTATATTTTTGTTGTGAAATATATTGAAAAATTAAGAAATTCTGGATTAAGACCAACAAAACAAAGACTTCAAATATGTGAGGTCTTATTTGGCACAAGAAAAACATTCCATTTTACCATCAATGATCTAGTTAAAAAAATTAAAAAACAAATTAATAATAATATTTCACTTGCGACCTTATATAATACTGTGCATGCTTTTGAGAAAAAAGGATACTTAAAACGAATTCCAATTAATTCAAATCAGACATATTTTGATACAAATATTTCTGAGCATCATCATTTTTATGATTTAAAAGAGGAAAGATTAATTGATCTAGAGAATGCTGATGTCGGGCCAATAAATATTAAAAAAAAAATTAATGGAAAAAAAATTAAGTCGGTTGAAGTTCTTGTAAAACTTGAAGATTAATATTTGATATGACATTATGTCATGATAAGTTAAATTATTTGACAGCTCTTTAGAATCATTATAAACTAAACAGTAAGGAGACAACTTATGAGTACAGAAAGTCATAAAAATAAATTATTTAAATCAGAACAACTTAACAAATGTCCAATCACCGGAGCAGGAACTTCTGCAAAGTTTTCTGCTGGTAAAGGTCAAACGAATAGAGATTTTTGGCCGAATAGTTTAAACCTAAAAATATTAAGTTTACATTCAGAGTTGTCAAATCCAATGGATAAAAAATTTAATTATACCAAAGAATTTAAAAAACTTAACTTTAAGGCCCTTAAAAAAGATTTAAAAAAATTAATGACCGATTCCCAAGAGTGGTGGCCAGCAGATTATGGTCATTATGGACCATTATTTATTAGGTTGGCGTGGCATGCTGCTGGTACTTACAGAACTGGTGATGGAAGAGGTGGGGCCGGTACGGGAAATCAGCGATTTGCACCACTAAACGCTTGGCCAGATAATGTAAATTTAGACAAAGCAAGGTTATTACTTTGGCCAATTAAAAAAAAGTATGGAAACAAAATATCTTGGGCTGATTTATTCATTTTAGTAGGAAATGTTGCTCTAGATTCCATGGGATTTAAGACATTTGGATTTGGAGCTGGTAGAAAAGATATTTGGGAACCTGAAGATGATATTTACTGGGGTTCAGAAAAAGAAATGTTAGCTGTAAATAGATATAGTGGAGAAAGAGATTTAGAACAGCCACTGGGAGCTTCGCATATGGGTTTGATTTATGTAAACCCGCAAGGACCAGATGCTAACCCTGATCCATTACTTGCAGCACATGATATAAGAGAGACTTTTGGAAGAATGGCTATGAATGATTATGAAACAGCAGCTTTAGTTGCTGGTGGTCATACTTTTGGTAAGTCACATGGAGCAGCCCCAGAATCTCATAAAGGACCAGATCCTGAAGCCTCAAGAATACAAGATCAGGCGACAGGGTGGAATAGTAATTACAAATCTGGAAAAGGTGTTGATACTATAAGTAGTGGTATTGAGGGTGCATGGACTCAGAACCCGATTAAATGGGATATGGGATATTTAGATTGTTTATATGGCCATGAGTGGGAATTAACAAAAAGTCCGGCAGGCGCTCACCAATGGACGCCTAAGAAAAATGGGCAAGAGATTAAAATGGTTCCAGATGCCCATGATAAGAATGTATTGCATCCTCCTATGATGCAAACAACTGATATTTCTCTTAAAGTTGATCCAAGTTACGGTCCAATAACTAAACATTTTCATGAAAATCCAAAAGAATTTCATGATGCATTTGCAAGAGCTTGGTTTAAATTAACTCATAGGGATATGGGTCCAAAAGCTTGTTATCTTGGTGGCGATGTTCCAAAGGAGGAATTAATTTGGCAAGATCCAATAGATAAACCAAAATATAAACTTAAAAAAAAAGATATCAAAAATTTGAAATCTAGAATTTTAAAATCTAAAATTTCTATCTCAGAGTTAGTTTCTACTGCTTGGGCTTCAGCATCAACTTTTAGAGGTTCAGATAAGAGAGGTGGTGCAAATGGAGCTAGAATAATGTTAGAGCCTCAAAAAAATTGGGATGTCAATAACCCAGCTAAATTATCAAAAATCATCTCTAATTTAGCTAAAATTAAGAAACAATTTGATAAGAAAAACAAATGTGTTTCTATGGCTGACCTGATTATTTTGGCAGGATGTGTTGGCATTGAAATGGCAGCAAAAAAAGCTGGTCGTAATATAACAGTTCCTTTTTCACCTGGGAGAGGTGATGCAAGACAGGATCAGACTGATATAAATTCCTTTAGTTTATTAGAACCACAAGCTGATGGTTTTAGGAATTATTTAAAAGATGAAAAATCAATTGTATCTGCTGAGGAAAAATTAATTGATAAGGCACAATTAATGGGTATCACAGCTCCTGAGATGACAGTTTTAGTTGGTGGAATGAGAGTATTAAATGCTAATTATGATAATTCAAAACTAGGAGTTTTTACAAATAAACCAGAAACCCTTACCAATGATTATTTCATAAATTTACTTGATATGAATATAACGTGGAAAGAAACAGACAAGTCTGAGCAGACTTTCATTGGATTAGATCGCAAAACAAATAAACCAAAATGGAAAGGAACAAGAGTAGATCTAATTTTTGGTTCTAATTCACAACTTAGAGCTTTAGCAGAAGTTTATGCATGTGACGATTCGCAAGACAAATTCATTAAAGATTTTATTGCTGCATGGACAAAAGTAATGAATGCAGACAGATTTGACTTGAAATTAAATTAATAACTATTAAATGAAAAGAAAATATATATGCCCACAGTAAGTTTTGAAGATTTTTATCAAGTACCTGATCTTAGTTTTGATATCACAAAATTAAGAACTGATTTAAATAAAATATTAAAAGATAAAAACTTTAATTCTCCTGGTGTGTCTCATTTTGGCGCAATACCTATTAATCAAATACCTAATGATGAAAGTTCTATAAAAGGTAATAATATAAGAGGCAGGTATTGGACAATTGCAGACGAAACAGGAAGAGAAGTGGCTAGGGATATAAATATAGATGAATCTCAATATACACAATTAATTCCAGAATTTGAAAAAACATATTTTAAAGAAGTGTTTGAGACATTAAAAAAAAAATTTAAACTAGGTAGAGTTAGACTTTTACTAAAGGAACCAAGATCTACATTAAGTTGGCACAAAGATCCAGAATGTAGACTTCATATTCCAATTATAACAAATAAAGGTTGTTCGATGGTTATAGAAAATGTTGCAAAGCACCTACCAGCTGATGGTAAAGTTTGGATAACAAATAATACTAAATATCATAATTTTTTTAATGGTGGAGAACAAGCTAGAATTCATTTGGTTGCATGCGTGCTCGAAAGTCCATTTAAAAATTAGTTTACTTCATAGCCCCAAACTTTATCTGTTTTAATCCATCCACTAAACTTGTCAGTTTTGATTTTACACCAATCTTTTTGACACTTTTTTATAACTAATAATCTTCCTTTTTCAATTTTGGCTAAAGGTTTTGAAAAATTTGATGGTTTTTTAAACAAAATTTTATCCTCTAGTGGTATTAAAGCATTTGCTTTTTTTAACTGTGAAACATGTATCCATCCACTATTATTTTTTAAATCAATTATTCTTCGAAAATTTTCTTTTTTATCTATTTGTTTAATTGGTAAGTTAATTTTCTTATAAATATATTTTACTGGTGACTCAAAACTTGGCCCATACCTCACATTAACCTTACTTTTTTTTAATGATAAAAAAATTTCATCTGAAAAAACGTCAGGTGTAAAAAAAATCCAAAATAACGTTAAAAAGTGAATTTTTTTCATTATTTAATTTAATTTTATCTTTTTTTAAATCTAACTTTTCTAAATTTAAGATTTAACAAATCTATTATAAGTATTTGATTTTTCAAGTTTTGGCCAATTCCTATTATCATCTTTAAAGCTTCATTTGCCTGAGTAGTGCCTACTATCGAAGCTGTTGTACCAAGAACACCATCAAATTCGCAATTAAGAGTATTATCAGAAATTCTGTTTTCTTGATAAAAATTTTTTAGAGATGCTGTCTTTTTATCTTTGAAATTAAATGTAAATATATGCCCATCAAATTTACTAATAGCTCCAGTGATTAATAATTTTTTTAACTTAATACAATAATCATTTACTAAAAATTTAGTTTTAAAATTATCAGAACCATCAATAACAAGGTCGTAATTCTTAAAAATTTTCTCAATATTTTTTTCATTAAGCCATGATTTATAAATTTTAATTTTAGTTTGAGGATTTATTTCTTTTAACTTTTTTGCGGCTACCCTGACTTTTGATTTCATTACATCTTTTGAATTAAATAAACTTTGTCTATGAATATTTGAGAGGTTAACAACATCATTGTCGATTAAACCAATAGTTCCTATTCCAGCTCTTACTAAATTTTCTGCTGCTGGACAGCCTAAACCACCAATGCCAACAATTAAAATTCTAGAGGAAAAAATTTTTTTTTGTCCTTTAGCACCTATATCCTTTAAAACAAGTTGTCTTGAAAATCTTTCAATTTGAGACTTATTTAAGCTTTTTTTCATTTACCAGTTGATCCAAAGCCTGCTTCTCCCCTTATAGATTTTGGAAGTTCTTTTACTTCCTGTAATTCCATCTTTATAATTGGAGCTAAAATCATTTGAGCAACTCTATCATAATTATTAATTATAAAATTTTTATTACTGTGATTAAATAAAATTATCTTAAGTTCTCCTCTGTAATCGCTATCAATTGTACCCGGAGTGTTTAATACACTAATGTTATTTTTTGCAGCCAATCCAGATCTAGGTCTAATTTGAATTTCATATTTTTCTGGAAATGCAACTGATATTCCTGTTGGAACAAGACAAGATTTACCAGACTCTAAATTAATAGGATTATCTATGCAGGCCATCAAGTCCATACCAGATGCACCCGTAGTTTTATATGAAGGTAATTGGGCAGTTGGTTTCAATTTTTTGATTAAAACTTTAATCATTAGTTCAAATGATTAATGATTTTTTCGACTACTTCATCTGAAACTTCAGATTTAAGCTTACATTCAATTTTTTCAGTTTTTTTATTTTTATAAAAAATTGAGACTTCATTAAAATTTGAACCAAAGCCAATTTTTTTATTTGATATATCGTTAGCAATTATCCAGTCACAATTTTTTTCATTTAATTTTTTAATAGCATTATTTTCTAGGTTATTAGTTTCTGCAGCAAAACCAATAACAAGATTGGGTCTTAAAGAATTGTGATTGGAAACATAATTTAGAATATCCACATTTTTTTCCAGTTCTAGATTAAGTTTATCTTTTTTTTTTATTTTAACTTTGTAAGTTTCTCTCATTTTGTAATCACTTACTGCTGCTGAAAATATTGCAACATCAGCAGGTAAATTTTTAAAAGTTGCCTGAAACATTTCTTCAGCAGTTTCGACTTTGATTAAATTAATATCACTGTTTACTTCTAAATTTGTTGGTCCAGAAATTAAAGTCGTATCAAAACCTCTTTTTGATAATGATTTAGCAATTTCATATCCTTGCTTGCCACTTGATTTATTAGTAATAAATCTTACTGGATCAATATATTCATTTGTAGGACCGGCAGTTACAATTGCTTTTAATTTTTTATTTTTTTTTAAAATCTCAAAATGATTTTCTAATTCGCTAATTATTTCATTTGGTTCTGACATTTTTCCTTCACCATATTCACCACATGCCATATCTCCAATTTTGGGACCAATTAATCTATAGTTATAACTTTTTAATTTAGCTACATTTTGTTTAGTAGATTGATGATCCCACATTCTTACATTCATTGCCGGAGCAATAAAAACTTTTTTATTTGAGGCAAGAGTGACCGTAGATGCTAAATCATCAGAATTTCCATTTGCTAATTTTGATATGGTGTTAGCAGTTGCAGGAGCTATTAAAATAAGATCTGCCCATCTTGAAAGGCTTATATGATCCATTTCTGACTCGTTTTCAATATTAAAAAGATTTTGATAAACTTTTGATTGTGATAATGACGTAACAGATAGGGGTGTCACAAATTCAGCACCACTTTTTGTAAGGATCGTTTTTATTGTTACACCATTTTTTTTTAAAAGTCTTATAACTTCGAGACTTTTATAAGCTGCTATACCACCACAAATTATAAGTAATATTTTCTTATTATTTAAATTTTTCATCGCAAGAATTAAAATATCAAAAGCCCAAAAATTACAAGTATTAATATACCTATTATTGATTGATTTCTAAAAGCAATCATCTCTGATTTTTGTGTATTTAAAGCTGTGTAAGTATTGGAAGCTTGGGGTATTTGTCCACTGGCTAAATAAGTTAGAGCCTGATTTGCCTTATCCATTATCTCTGGAAATTCTGGTAATCTCTTAATTACCTCTGATGTATTTTGAAGGGTTTCATTTATTTTTGTCATTGGATCTTTTGTCTCTTTGAGCCAACTCTCGAGAATAGGTTTTGATGTAGTCCAAATATTTGTTTCGGGATTTAATTTTCTAGCCACCCCTTCCACCACGACCATTGTTTTTTGAAGCATAAGTAACTGTGGCTGTGTTTGCATGTTAAATTTTTCAGTCACATCAAATAACTGTTTTAATAATTTACCACCTGAGATATCTTTAACTGCTTGACCAAAAATAGGCTCTCCGATTGATCTTAATGCTTGGGCCAAATCATCAATAGGAACATTTTTAGGAACAAGACCTGCAATTAAGTGAACCTCAGCAACTTTTTTATAATCTCTCTGTATAAAACCAAAAAGTATTTCTGCCAAAAATCTCTTACTTAATTTGTCGAGTCTACCCATAATGCCAAAATCTATAGGAACAATATGTCCATCATTGTCTATAAAAATATTTCCTTGGTGCATATCTGCATGAAAAAAACCATCTCTTACTGCATGTCTTAAAAAATTTTGAATTATATCTTCTGCAATTTTTTCTGTGTTAAAATTTCTTTCTTTTAACTGTTCAGTTTCTCTAATTGAAATTCCTTCTATCCAATCAAGCGTCATCACATTTTCGCTTGTAAAATTCCAGTAAATTTTTGGTACCTTGAATCCTATATCATTTTTAGTATTCTCGGCATATTCATTTGCAGCTGCAGCCTCAAATCGCAGATCCATTTCAAGGTTTGTGATTTCTTTTAATAAAAAAACTACTTCTACAAGTTTAAGTCTTTTTGTTTTTTTAATGAATGACTCAATTAGAAAAGCAAAAAGCATCATGGCATCAATTTCATCATTAAAAATTTTTTTGATGTTTGGTCTTAAAATTTTTATAGCTACATCTTTAATTGTTCCATTATCATTTATTTGCGCCTTATGTACTTGGGCAATAGATGCAGCAGCAACTGGTTCACTCAAATTTATAATTGAGTCGTAAGACTCTTTTCCAAGATCTTCTTTTATTATTTTTTTAGCTTCTTCTAAAGGAAAAGGAGGTAATTTGTCTTGAAGGTTTTCAAGTTTTTTTGAGAGCCCTTCCCCTATAATATCTGGTCTAGTTGCTAAAAACTGACCAAGTTTTATAAAAGTGGTTCCCATTGACTCCAAAGAATTTGATAATCTTTCCCCCTCATTTTGGATAATTAAGGATCTGTCTTTTTGAGAAAATGAAAACGATAAAATTTTAAATAAAATTTTAATAGCTATAGGTGGTTTTTTAAATTTCGAAATTATATTTAAAATATCAGATCTGGCAACTTTTCTACCTAGTTTGAATAATATAATTAATTTCTTTATCATCAAATTTTCCATCCATTATGTATTGAGACTATCCCACCCGATAAATTTCTATATTTACATTTTGTAAAATTATTTTTTTTCATTAAGGAAATTAGTTCCTCTTGATTAAGAAAGTTTTCAATACTATTTATAAGATATTCATACGGTTCTTTTTCTCCAACAATTAATTTCCCTAAAATTGGAATTAATTTTGAGTAATTCTTATAAACTAACTCAAGGTTAGAATTTTGTATTTTTGAAAATTCAAGGCATAAAAACCTCCCCCCTGGTTTTAAAACTCTATAAGCTTCTGATAAAGCATTATTTAAATTTTTTGTATTTCTTAAACCAAAGCTAATTGTATAAAAATCAAAAGAGTTGTCTTTAAAAGGAAGTTTTTCAGCTTGCGCTATAACCCAATTTAAATTTTTAAATTTATTCAGTTTCTCTTTACCTTTTTTAATCATGCCTTTATTTGGATCTACACAAGTTATTTCAGCGTTCTTGTTTACACATTTAAGGTAGAGTTTTGCAATGTCGCCTGTTCCGCAAGCTACATCAATAATTTTTTGATTTTGGGTTGGATTCATCATATTCAAAAGATTTTGTTTCCATAATCTATGAATACCCAAGGACATAAAATCATTCATCAGATCATATTGATCATAAACTCTATCAAAAACACCTTGTACTAAACCTTTTTTATTTTGTAGATATTGTTGCATTTAATTTAATTATATATTCAATATAGTATCAAATGCCAGAATTACCAGAAGTAGAAATTATTAGACAATCACTAAACAAAAAAATTGTACAAAAAAGGGTCAAAAAAGTAATTATAAAAAATAAAAATCTAAGATTTAAAATACCTCGAAACTTTACTACTTCTATTGAAAATCAAAAAATTATAAAAGTTGAAAGATTTTCAAAGTATTTAATTTTGTATTTGTCTAATA
>CACJOA010000003.1 GCA_902594915.1 uncultured Pelagibacteraceae bacterium
AAGTTTTAACTTGTACATCTAAAAAAAATATTTTTCTGTTACCATTTAAAAATTTTATATAAGCAATAAAAGGTAAGCTTCCCAGAATTATAAATACCATTGCTGATATTTCTATAGATACACTATCAAAAAAACCTATTGATTCATTATAGTTTGAGAAGCCTCCAGTAGCGATTGTTGTCATTGAGTGTGTTAAGCTATCAAAAATATTCATACCTAAAAGCTTATAAGAAATTGCACATAATGCTGTTAGTATTGAGTATATATAGATTAATCTTAGTGCGATTTCTTTTGATTTTGGCAGAATTTTTTCTGAGGAATCATTACTTGAAATTTTAAACAATTGCATTCCTCCAACATTCATAATTGGCATTAGAGTAATTGCCATAACAATTATTCCTATACCTCCTAACCACTGAAGAATTGCTCTCCAAAACAATATACCTTTTGGCATACTTTCTAAATTTGAAATTATTGTAGAACCAGTCGTTGTAATCCCTGACATACTCTCAAAAAAAGCATTTGTGAAAGAAAATTCAGTATTAGAAAGAATAAAAGGAAGTGAGCCAAAGATTGCAATACTTAACCAAGATAAAGACGTCACTAAAAATGCTTGCTGTAAATTTAATTTTCTATCGTGGTCTAGATTTGATAAAAAAAATAAAGTTCCAAAGATAATGGTTACAATTGCAGATCCAAAGAATGAAGAGTCAATCTCATCGTAATAAAATTGCACAATTATTGGCACCATCATAAAAATTCCTAGAATTATCTGAAGAATTCCAAGAGTAAAAAAAACAGTTTTATAATTTGACATTTTGAGAGAACATTATTTTATGGTAAATAAATTTCAACTCTATAAGAATTAGTTAAATCGTTAATTTAAGATTTTTTTTGAATTATTCATGATTAAAAAAGAGAATTTAGACAAAACTAGTGCATGGCCTTTTGTTGAGGCAAAAAAAATGCTTCGGGAAAGAAAATTATTTATTGAAAAAAAAGGTAAAATTACTCTTCAAACAGGTTATGGTCCCAGTGGCTTACCTCATATTGGTACTTTTGGAGAAGTTGCAAGAACATCCATGATAGTTAATGCTTTAAGTCAACTAACAAATCTTCCTACAGAAATTATAACATTTTCTGATGATATGGATGGACTAAGAAAAGTTCCAGAGAATATACCACAAAAAAAATTACTAGAAAAAAACCTTCATAAGCCACTTACTCAAGTCCCAGATCCTTTTAATAAGTTTAAAAGTTTTGGTGAGCATAATAACGAAATGCTAAAAATGTTTTTAAATAATTTCAATTTTAAATACAATTTTAAAAGTTCAACATCTCTTTACAAGTCTGGTTTTTTTAATCAATCACTTCAAACAATTTTAGAAAATTATGATGGAATTATGAATATAATTCTTCCAACATTAGGAAAAGAGCGACAAAAAACTTATAGTCCTTTTTTGCCGATATGTCCTGAAACTGGTCACGTCTTAGAAATTCCTGTAAAAGAAATAATTAAAGAAAAATCCGAAATTATTTTTGATAACAATGGAAAAGATTTAGCTAAAAGTATTTTAGATGGAAATTGTAAGTTGCAATGGAAGGTAGATTGGGCAATGAGGTGGTATGCTCTTGATGTAGACTTTGAGATGTATGGTAAAGATCTTATTGAAAGTGCAATTTTATCCTCAAAAATTATTAACTTAATAGGAAAAACTAAACCATCGGGATTTGCTTACGAATTATTTTTAGATGAAAAAGGTGAAAAAATTTCAAAATCAAAAGGAAATGGTATTACTATAGATCAATGGCTTGAGTATGCTTCTCCAGAAAGTCTTTCGTTGTATATGTATCAAAATCCAAAAAGAGCTAAAAAACTTTACAAAGAAATAGTTCCAAAAGCTGTTGATGAATATTTAGATTGTATTGAAAAAGCAAAGACACAAGATGAATTACAGTTATTAATGAATCCTGTATGGCATGTTCATAATAATAAAGTGCCAAAAGAAAACATGATTATGTCATTCTCAATGTTGTTAAATCTTGTTGAGACAAGCAATGCAGATAACAAAAGACTTCTCTGGAAATTTGTAAAAAGATATAAAAAAGATATTTTAGAAGAAAACCATCCTATATTTGATAAGTTAGTAGGATATGCAATTAAGTATTTTAAAGATGTAATTAAATTAAAGAAAAAATATAAAAAACCAAATGATATTGAAAAGGTAGCCTTAAATTCATTAATTAAAACCTTAGACAAATGTGATGATAATATGACACCCGAAGATATTCAGACATTGATATACTCGACTGGTAAAGAAAATGGTTATTCAGAAAATCTTAGAGATTGGTTTAAATTAATATATGAAGTTGTATTTGGGGATGAAAATGGTCCTCGTATGGGTTTTTTTATAAGTTTTTTCGGTGTTAAAGAAACTAAAGATCTTATAATAAGTAAAATTAAATAATGTTTTCAAATTTAAGATCTTTAATTTTTAAATTAGACCCTGAGACAGCACATAGTTTAGCTATCAAATCTTTAAAATTTAATTTTGTTCCAAATATTTTAGATGAAGATAAAAACAACCCCTTATTTAAAACAAACATATTTAATAAAGATTTAAAAAATCCAATTGGAATGGCAGCAGGCTTTGATAAAAACGCAGAGGTATATAATTCATTATTTAGACTAGGTTTTGGTTTTGTAGAGGTAGGAACAGTTACGCCCTTAAAACAATATGGAAATCCTAAACCAAGAGTTTTTAGATTAGTTGAAGATGAAGCATTAATTAATAGACTTGGTTTTAATAACAATGGAGCTAAAAAGATTATTGATAGAATTGTTTCCAATAAGCAAATAGGATTACTTGGAATTAATATTGGTCCGAATAAAGAGACAAATGATAGACTTGGAGATTATGTAAAGTGTTTTAATATATTTCATAAAGTTGCAGATTATATTACTATTAATATTTCATCACCTAATACAGAAGATTTAAGAAGTTTTCATGAACAAAAAAAATTAGATGAATTATTAAAGACACTAGATAGAGAAAAAAAAAATTTAAGCTCAAACACCCCTTTGGCAATTAAGGTATCACCAGATATAGATGATCAAGAAATTAGAAAGATTTCAGAAGTATTACTGAATAATAATATTGAGATTGTTATTGTATCTAATTCATCAGACTCTACTAGAAACAATTTGATAAACGTTCAAAAACATCAAAAGGGAGGTTTATCAGGTAAACCTCTTGAAGAAAAATCAACAAAATTGATTAGTAAATTTTATAAAATTTTAAAAGGAAGAATAAAAATAATTGGTGTTGGTGGCGTAGATTCTGGAAAAAGTGCTTATGATAAATTTTTATCGGGTGCAAATTTTGTACAACTATATACTGGGATGGTATTTAGGGGTCCAAATATTGTTAATTTGATTAAATCGGAACTTAAAGAATTATTAATTAGAGATGGTGTAAAAAATTTCGAGGAAATAGTAGGAAAAAAATAGATAAACAAATCTTATAATCTTGACGAGATCTATATCTCAATTTATATAGTCGATATTATTATGTCGAAAAAATGTGAACTTACTGGAAAAAATCCTATGAAAGGTCATAATGTTAGCCATGCTAACAACAAGACAAAAAGAAGATTTTTACCGAATTTAAAGAAAGTAAAATTTACTAGTGAATTGTTAAAAAGAAGTTTGAAATTAAATGTTAGTAATGCTGGTGTAAGATCAGTTGATAAAAAAGGTAGTTTTGATGAGTTTTTGAAGACTGTAAAAAATAAAAATTTATCGCCTAGATTAAAAAAGTTGAAAAAAAATTTGCTTTTAAAAACTCCTTATCAAAAAAAACAGTTACAATCTAAAAGAGCTTAATGAATAAGATCTTTTTATCACTCTCATTTATAATGGGAGCTGTTGTTTTGGCATCGAATTATTTAGTTCAATTTCCTATAAATTATTATGGTTTAGAGGAGATATTAACTTATGGAGCTTTTAGTTATCCTGTTGCTTTTTTGATAACAGATTTAGCAAATAGAGCTTACGGGAAATTAATTGCTAGAAGGATTGTTTACATTGGTTTCTCAATAGGAGTAAGTTTTACCCTATTATTTTCTACCAATTTTGGAGACCTTATATCAATAAGAATTGCTCTAGGCTCAGGCACAGCGTTTTTAGTAGCACAATTACTCGATGTACAAATTTTTGATAAACTCAGAAAAAAAGATTGGTTTATTGCTCCATTGACTTCATCCATAATTGGTTCAACTGTTGATACCTTTTTGTTCTTTTCAATTTCATTTTATGGAACTGGAGTACCTTGGATCTCACTTTCATTAGGTGATTTAGCAGTAAAAATTTTCGTTGCATTAATAATGCTGATACCGTTTAGGTTGTTACTAAAAACTTTTAAACCAATTTAATCTAATAAAAATATTTATAAGATAGAATTTTATATGCGAGCTTCGCAACAAGAAAATTGTAAGAATTAAATCCTTTAATTGGAGCAAGTTCGTTAATATCTGCACCAACAATATTAGAATTTTTTGATGCAATTTTTATGACATCTAAAGCCTCATTCCATAGTAAACCACCAGGTTCAGGAGTTCCAGTAGCTGGCATTATACTTGAGTCAAATCCATCAACATCAAATGTGAGGTAAACATTTTTATTTTTTATAAGTTTTTTAAATTTTTCTAAATTCCACCTTGCTTTATCTTTCGCCCAAAAAATATTTATTCTAAATCTATTTTTTTTCAAAAAAGATACTTCACTCTCCGATATATTTCTTATACCAAAAGAAATTAATGAAACATTCTTAAAATCCAAACATCTTCTGATTGCAGAAGCATGAGAAAATTTTTCTCCATTATAACTATTTCTAAGATCTGCATGCGCATCAAAATGTAAAATATAGATTTCTTTGAATTTTTTAACAAATGGCTCGATACATCCTGGTGTTATTGAGTGCTCACCTCCCAAAGTCATAGGAAAAAGTTTTTTTTCTAAAAGAGTTTTATTTATGTTTGATATTTTTTTTAGGGCTTTTTCGATATTCTTATCAATTTTGAAAGGTTTTAAAGTCTTAATACCTATTTTTTTATATGGCTCACAATTTAGCTCCTCATCGTATAATTCAACTTGATGTGAGGCCTTTATTATTTCTTTGGGACCATTTTTTGTACCACCGCCATAACTTACAGTTTTTTCTAGACCAAAAGGTATAATCACAACCTTTTCTTTAATAATAAATTTATTATCCACTCCGAGGAATCCTTTTTTATTTGAAAGATAATTCAATTTTCTATCCAAAAATTTTAGAGAAGTTTTTTCGGCTTCTTTTTTTCCATTCACCCTTATGATATGCATCACTAGCAATTAAAGGTAATACACTTGTAGCTTCAGCAAAAACCATTTGTTCTTTTGTGATGTCAACTTTACCCCATGAACTTGCTTCTTTTAAAGTTGAACTACTACAAGCTCCATCTCGAGAGTCCGCCACAGTTATTTGAATAGCGTATTTGTGCATATCTACGTCTTTTCCTAATAGTTCAGCACATATTACAGTATCTTGAATAAAATTTTTTGGTACACCGCCTCCTATCATAAACAAGCCAGATCCTTTTGATTGGATTTTGATTTCAGTTAATTCCCTAAATTCTTTAATTGAGTCAATAGTTATATGTTTTTTAGGGTTCTTTTCCTGATGAATAACTAATCCAAAACCAGCACTTGAGTCTGTAAATGCTGGACAGAAAATAGGCACGTTGTTATCATAAGCTGTTTCAATCAACGATTCTTTTTTGACAGAATTAGATTTTAAGTATTTACCCATTTCATATATAAATTCTCTAGAGGTATAACTTTTAGGTTCAAGATTATCTGCTATCTCACAAATTTTTTTGTCACAAACTTGTAATTCATCTTCATCAATATAAGTGTCATAAATTCTGTCAATATAATTTTTTCGTAATTCATTATCATTCTGAAATTGTGATCCTTGATAATGTTTAAAACCTAATGCTTCGAAAAAATCCATATCTACAATAGATGCACCAGTGGCAACTATTGCATCTACCATGTTGTATTTTACGAGATCTCTATAAATATTTAAACAGCCAGCTGCTGAAGTTGAACCAGCTAAAGTTAAAAAAATTGTGCAATCTTTATCTTTTAACATTTCATTATAAATATTTGTAGCATTAGCTATCTCTCTTGAGACAAATGACATTTTTTGCATAGATGAAATAATTTTTCTTGAGTCAAAAGCTTTAATATCTATGTGTTCGACAGGATTTTTTAAAAAATCTTTTTTACTATTATGACCCAAATTTTTTTTTTCAGACATCAAGCAACTAAAGTAGCTTTATTATTATCTTTATCATAAAGAGTCATAATTGGATTATCCTCTACTTCATAAATTTCATTCGAATAAAAACCGTTAAATTGAGTTCTAAAAGTTAATCCGTAAGCTCCAAGCTGCCCAAGTTCAATATAATCGTTTTCTTTTATATTGTTCGGAAGGAGGAATGGACCTTTCATATAATCCATACTATCGCAGGTTGGACCATAAAAATCAAAAGCAGTTAGTTTTTTTGAAATAATTTTGTTTGAATTATCCTTAATCATTTTAGATGGGTAAACAATATTAGGTGTACCAGCATCAAAAAGTGTTCCATAAGTTCCATCATTTATGTAAAGTTTTTGTTTTTTTCTTAAGTTTACCCTTACAATTGTTGATCCACTTTCAGCAACTAATGCTCTTCCAGGTTCACAAATAATTTCAGGACAATTGTTGAGTTTAAGTTCTTCTAAATTTTTTTTTATTTCTTTAATGTAATTTTTTAAAGCTTGTGGAATTAAGTCAGGATAAATTGTTGGAAAACCTCCACCAACATTTATATAATCTGGATTAATTTTTGTTTTTTTAATAATATTTCCAATTTCTTTAATGCCTTTAGCATAAGAAATTGGATGCATACATTGAGAACCAACATGAAAACTCAAGCCAATTTTATTAGAATGTTGTTTTACCAATCTAAGCAAACCTACGGCCTCTGAATTTAATGCACCAAATTTCTTAGACAGGTCTATTTCAGCATGTTCATTTGATACTGCCACCCTGACAAATAATTCAAGATCTTTAGCATTACTAGTGCTTTCAATAATCTTTATTAATTCATCTTTAGTATCAAGTGCAAAAGTTTTAATTCCATAATTGAAATAGGCTTCACTAATACTTTCCCTGCTTTTAACTGTGTGCATATAAGAGCATTTAGCAGAGTCGCTGTATTTCTTAACTGATTTAATTTCATCTACTGAAGCAACATCAAATTGCTCAATTCCACTTTTTATCAAAGTTTTTATTACCTCAGGATTAGGGTTTGTTTTTACCGCATACAATACTTTGCCTGGAAAATTTTTTTGAAAATATTTTGATGCAGAAAGAATTGAATTCTTTCTTATACAATATATTGGTTTATCAGGTTTCAGTCGATTTACTAAATCTTCAACTGACTTAAATTTTTGCATTCTTAATGCCCCCTAAAAAAAATTTAACAAAAAAAAAGTCTTTTTTAAAAAAACTTTAATAATCGAGCACTTAATTCAATAAATATTCATTGTAAAGCAAATAATGACCTATTGAATTGTGGAAAATTATATCCATATAAATACTATGAAAAACGAAGCACCTTTACAAAATTTAGCCGATTTTGAGAATAAATCGCTATTAATCGTTGATGATGATAATCCTTTTAGAGAAAGATTAGCTAGAGCAATGGAAAAAAAGGGATTTGAAGTTATTCAAGCTGAAGGTGTGCAGAAGGGTATAGACTCAGTTAGGTCTAAAAAACCTGGGTTTGCGGTAGTTGACCTTAGGTTAGGTGATGGAAACGGATTAGAAGTTGTAAAAGAAATTCAAACCTCAAACTCCTCAAGTAGGATTATTATGTTAACTGGATATGGAAATATTCCAACAGCTGTTGCAGCGATAAAAGAGGGCGCTATTGATTATTTAGCAAAACCAGCAGATGCAGATGATGTTGAAAAGGCCTTATTAGCTGATCCCGCAAAAAAAGCTGCGCCCCCAGAAAACCCCATGTCAGCTGATAGAGTAAAATGGGAACATATCCATAGAGTATTTGAATTATGTAACCGAAATGTTTCAGAAACTGCGAGGAGATTAAAAATGCATAGAAGAACTCTTCAAAGAATCCTATCTAAAAGATCTCCTAAATAATTTTCCTAAATTTTAATAATTTTTTCGCCAAGATTGTTAAAAGAGAAATTTTTGTTATTTCTGCTGCTAAGAAGGGTATGACCCCTAACTCTATCAAAGGTTTATCCCAACCTATTATTATTCCCAACCAAGTGATACCCAAAATATAGATGGTTGAAACAGATAATACTAATTTCATAAATATGTAAAAATAACTATCATCTATTTTTATAAATGATGCAAAAAAGCATGCTGATAAAAACCCCAATAAATAACCCATTGTTGGTCCTGTAAAATAAATCCATCCAACACCTTTTTCAGGAGAGTTAGCAAAAACAGGAAAGCCAACAATTCCCTCAATTAGGTAAAGTCCTATAGTAGCTAAACCAATTTTATATCCAAAACACATTCCTAAAAATAATACAACAAAAGTTTGCATGGTCATTGGCACAGGGTAAAATGGAATTTTAATTTTTGCGGAAATTGTCAAAATTAAAGATCCAAAAAAAATTATCAATATAGATTTAATTATTTGGTTTTGAGAATTTTGCTTTATAAGTTCCATAAAAAATAATACTCTTATTTCAATCTATAATCTATAATTATTTATAATGGATAAAATAAAAAAAACAGATCATTTTTATCTTATTGATGGTTCCGGATATATTTTTAGAGCTTATTATGCATTACCACCTCTATCGAGAAAAACAGATGGATTGCCAACTGGAGCAGTAAGTGGTTTTTGTAGCATGCTTTTTAAACTTCTTGAAGATTCCAAATCAAAAGAGAATTTACAAAGACCATCTCATTTTGCAGTAATTTTTGATTCTGCAAGAAAAACATTCAGAAATGATATTTATAAAGATTATAAAGCAAACCGAACAGAAGCACCTGATGATTTAGTACCCCAATTTGAGTATATAAGAAAGTCAGTTTTAGCATTTAATTTACCATCTATTGAATTAATGAATTATGAGGCAGATGATCTGATAGCGACTTATACAGATAAAATTTTAAAAGCTGGAGCGAAAGTAACGATAGTCTCTTCAGACAAAGATTTAATGCAACTGTATAAGAAAGGTGTTCGAATATATGATCCTATGAAAAATAAATTTGTTTCTGACGAAGATGTTTATAAAAAATTTGGTGTCGAACCAAGTAAGGTTATTGATGTTCAGGCATTAGCAGGAGATAGTAGTGATAATGTGCCTGGCGTTCCTGGGATAGGTATAAAAACTGCTGCAGAATTAATAAATAAATATGGAGATCTGGAAACTCTTTTAAAATTTACAAATGAGATAAAGCAAAACAAAAGACGGGAAACATTAATTGAAAATAAACATAAAGCATTAATAAGTAAAAAGTTGGTCACTTTAGAACACAATGCACCAATAAAAGAGGAATTATCAGAGTTTCGATTAAAAGAGATTGATAAAGACAAACTTTATAAATTTTTAAGAGAAATGGAATTTAATAGACTGCTAAGTTCAGCTATTGCGGCTTATGGAGAACCAAATTTTAAGGAAAAAATAAACGAGTCTCAAATCTTAAAAAATCAAAAGCCAATATCTAATAAAGATTATTTTTTAATTACAAATATAAAAGAAATTGATGATTGGATAAGTGATGCAGAAGAAGCTGGAGAGGTTGCTGTTGATACTGAGACAAATTCATTAGATCCTCACCAAGCAGATTTAGTAGGTATATCTCTAAGTTCAAAAATCGGAAAAGCTTGTTATATACCTATCAATCATAAAAACCAAAAGAATATTGAAAAAAATAAAGTTCTAGAAAAATTAAAACCTTTACTTGAAGATTCAAGTATTAAAAAAATTGGTCAAAATATAAAGTTCGATTTTATTGTTTTAAATAAATATGGAATAAATATTTCTGCAATGGAGGATACAATGCTCATGTCTTATGTTCTTGATGCAGGAAAAAATAGACATAATATGGATACGCTATCAGAAATTCATTTAGGGCATAAAACAATTCCTTTTAAGGATTTAGTGGGAACAGGAAAGAAAGAAATAAATTTTAGCGAAGTTGAAATCGAAAATGCAAAAAATTATGCTGCTGAGGATGCTGATATTACTTATAGATTATATAAAAAATTTTCAAAAAGCCTTAAAGATGAAAAATTAGTAAATATTTATGAACTTTTTGAAAAACCCATGATTACTATTTTGGCAAATATGGAAATTGAGGGTATAAAAATAGATTATAAATTTCTTAAAGTTTTGTCATCGAATTTTGAAAAAAAAATTTTGAAAATTCAAAAGGAAGTTTTTAAAATATCAAAAAAAGAATTTAATATTGCATCACCAAAACAATTGGGTGAAGTTTTATACAATGATCTTAAAATTGCAGATTTAAAGAGAACTAAAAAAGGTAGCTTTGCTACAAGTGCTTCAGTATTAGAAGATCTTGCTTTTAAAGGACATAAATTTCCAAAGTTAGTATTAGATTGGAGACAAATTTCAAAACTTAAAAATACTTATTCAGATGCATTGCCAGAACATATTAATCCCCTTACAAAAAGAGTTCACACTTCTTTTTTACTCGCTGCTACTACAACTGGAAGATTAGCTTCTAGCGAGCCAAACTTACAAAATATTCCAATAAAATCTGAGGATGGCAAAAATATCAGGAAGGCTTTTATAGCTAAGAAAGATCACGCTTTAATTTCTGCTGATTATAATCAAATTGAAATGAGAATTTTAGCAGACATTGCTGACGTAAAAGAACTTAAAAAAGCTTTTAAAAATAATGAAGATATTCATTCATTGACTGCAAGCCAAATTTTCAATGTTAATATAAAGAATGTAAATGAAGACCAAAGAAGGAAAGCAAAAGCAATAAATTTTGGGATAATTTATGGGATTTCTCAATATGGATTGGCAAAACAAATTAATGTGTCTAATCGCGAGGCTGAAGAATTTTTAAAATCTTATTTTGCAAAATTCCCTGAAATAAGAGTTTACATGGATAAAACTATTAAATTTTGTAGAAAAAGTGGATATGTGAATAATATCTTTGGTAGAAGGTCTCATTTTGAAAATATCAATGATAAAAATTACAATGTTAGAAATTTTCAGGAACGTGCAGCAATCAATGCTCCTATTCAAGGCTCCGCTTCAGAAATTATGAGACTGGCAATGATAAGATTGCAAAAGAGGCTAATGGATTACAAAAAAAGAGAAACTAAGATATTGTTACAAATTCATGATGAGTTAATTTTTGAGTCACCAAAATCAGATGTGAAAAAAATTAGTAAAATAATAATGGAAGAAATGACCAGTGTTGTAGATAGTGATCTTCACTCATTTTCAATACCTTTAACCGTAGATTTAAATACTGGTGATAATTGGGGCTCACTACATTAATTTAATTTGATTGCCCAAATTAGAACAATTTAGTATTTTTATACTTAATACTATGCATAAACAAACAATTGCTTTAATAGACGATGATAGAAATATTCTTACGAGTTTAAGTATAGCTCTAGAAAAAGAAGGTTTTAAAGTTCAGACTTATATTGATGGAGAAAGTGCCTTGATCGGATTAACGAGAACCCCTCCAGACTTGGCAATTGTTGACATTAAGATGCCCAAAATGGATGGTGAAGAACTATTGAAGAAATTAAGAAAAAAAACTTCTTTACCTGTTATTTTTTTAACATCAAAAGATGATGAGATTGATGAATTATTAGGGTTAAAATTAGGTGCAGATGATTTTGTTAAGAAGTCAGGAGGATTTTCTATAAAAGTTTTAATTGAGAGAATTAGAGTACAATTAAGAAAAAAAGATACAAAAGAAATTATAGAGGAAAATAAGAGTATTATTTCTCACGGAAAGTTAAAATTAGACCCATCACAATTAGAATGTGAATGGAACGGTAAACAATTACCAGACAAGCTTACAACCACGGAGTTTTTGTTAGTAAAAGAATTAGCTAAAAGGCCTGGAATTATAAAAGAGAGAGCTCAATTAATGGATATAGCCTATAGAGAGGATACTGATATTGAAGATAGAACTATTGATAGCCATGTAAAAAGAATTAGAAAAAAATTTAAAAAAGTTGATCCAGATTTTTCAGCTATTGAAACAAGATATGGAAGTGGATATAGATGGAATGTTAGCTAATGTTCAATCAATTTCTTAAAAATTTATCGATCTTAAAAAAATTTTTATTTATTAATTTAATTTTTTTTACAATAATTGGTTTATTCACATTTATATATATTAAAAATGTGCAACCAAATTTAATCAAAAAAAAATCATCTAACCATATCGAAGTTATTAATAATACAATTGATAATTTAATTAGATTGGATGTAGAGTTTGTTGAAGGTGATATAAGGAGATTTTTATTTTCTACGAGATTTTTATTTCAAAACCTTGATAGAGTAATATTTTTTGATAGTAAATTAAATTTAGTTGGAGACACGGATACTTTGGATTTAGATCCAAGGTCATTTCAAAAAAGACTAAATACAATTGAATTAGAAATTCTTAGTGAGGAAAAAACAAAAGAAACTATAGAAAAAAAAAATATTGATATTGGTAGTGATAATGCTGTTTCTCTAAAAGATATATTATATAATTATGCTGGATCAAAAAATTTCGGTATTCCATTTACTTTTACACAAGAGGAATTTAATAAATTTAAACTCACCACCATTAAGAACGTGATGAAAAACGGTAAAAATATTGGATATCTAGCTATTACAGAAAATGCAAATGATGTTAAGGCAGCTATAGATGAAAGAGAGAGTTTTATAGTAAGAACCGCTATAGCTGTTGGTTTTGTAATAATTATTTTTTCATTTGTCTTGAATAGATATTTCTTAAAGCCAATAAAAAATTTAGTTAGTTATACTAAGACAATAAAAAACAAAAATCCAAAAACAACTAGCATTGATGCACTCAAATTAAGAAATGACGAATTAGGTCTATTATCAAACTCTTTAGATGATATGACATTAGAATTACAAAAAAGAATCTCTCATGCTGAAAATTTTTCAACTGATCTTGTACATGAAATAAGAAATCCACTTGCATCACTTAAAAGTGCATCAGAAATTTTACATGATACAAACGACATTGATCAAAGAATAAAACTTATTGATATCTTAAGTCATGATGTTCAAAGAATTGAAAGACTAATCACTGATTATTCTCAGATGCTTAAAGATGAAGTAGCACTTAGTAAAGAAAAAATAAAAAGAATTGATATAGAGCCTATAATTAAATCTGTAGTAGATGACTTCAATAATATTTTTAAACTCAAAAGAGGAATTAATATTTCATATGAAAATGATAAAAAAAATAAATATTTTATATATGGAATAGAAAATAGAATTGAACAAATAGTTGCTAACCTTTTGGAAAATGCAATTTCTTTTAGTGATGATAATAAATGTGTGGTAGTTAGAGTTTCCAAAACTGACAAAAATGAGGTAATGATTAAAGTATTAGATGAGGGGGAAGGTTTTAAGGAAAAAGATACTAATAAGATATTTAAAAGATTTTATAGTAATAGGCCTGACAAATTTGGCCAACATTCTGGCTTAGGCTTAAATATTGTAAAAAACTTAGTTGAATTACATAACGCCTCTATCAATGCATCAAACAGAATTGATCAAAAGGGAGCTAGTATGGAAATTATATTTCCAAAAGCTTAAAGAGTTCTATTGATTAATTAATTCTTTATTGTTAGAAGACCCCAAATGGAAGATTTCAAAGTAAAAGATATATCTCAAGCAGAATTTGGACGAAAAGAAATTTCAATTGCCGAAAGTGAAATGCCAGGATTAATGGCATTAAGAGATGAATATAAAGATAAGTCACCTTTAAAAGGAGCTAAAATTATCGGCTGTTTACACATGACCATTCAAACGGCAGTATTAATAGAGACACTATCTTCCTTAGGAGCAGAAGTTAGATGGTCATCTTGTAATATTTTTTCAACACAAGATCATGCAGCTGCTGCAATAGCAAAAGAAGGAATACCAGTTTTTGCTTGGAAAGGTGAAACTGAGGAAGAGTACCTATGGTGTATAAAACAAACTATTGTAGGTAAAAAAAATTGGAAGCCTAATATGCTTTTAGATGACGGAGGTGACCTAACCGCGATAATGCATAACGAACATAAAGATTTACTGAAAGATGTAAGAGGTGTTTCCGAGGAAACTACTACAGGTATAAAAGCTTTAAATAAAATGGAAAAAGATAAAAACCTTTTAATACCAGCAATCAATGTAAATGATTCTGTAACCAAATCTAAATTTGATAATTTATATGGATGTAGAGAAAGTTTAGTTGATGGGATTAGAAGAGCAACAGATGTAATGATGTCAGGAAAAATCGCGATTGTAGCTGGATTTGGAGATGTGGGCAAAGGGAGCGCTGCTTCTTTAAGACAAAGTGGAGCAAGAGTTTTAGTAACAGAGGCTGATCCTATTTGTGCATTACAAGCTGCGATGGAGGGTTATGAAGTAGTTTTGATGGAGGAGGCAATAAACAAAGCTGATATAGTTGTAACTGCTACAGGAAATAAAGATATTGTAACCGCAGATCACATGAGAGAAATGAAAGATAGAGCAATACTTTGTAATATTGGTCATTTCGACAATGAAATTCAGGTTGAAGCATTAAAAAATTATAAATGGACAGAAGTAAAACCCCAAGTACATGAAATAGAGCTTCCAAGCAAAAAAAGAATTATACTTTTGGCAGAGGGAAGATTAGTAAATTTAGGATGTGCAACAGGCCACCCAAGTTTCGTAATGAGTGCTTCATTTACAAATCAAGTAATAGCTCAAATTGAGCTTTGGAACAATCACAAAAATTATGAAAACAAAGTGTATGTTTTACCTAAACATTTAGATGAAAAAGTTGCAACACTACACCTTAAAAAAGTAGGAGCAAAACTTACTAAACTTTCAAAGGACCAAGCAGATTATATAAGTGTAGGAGTAGAGGGTCCTTTCAAACCTGATGCCTATCGCTACTAAAAGTGATAAAATAGATATATCTTCAGAAAAAAAAATAGAAGATTTAGCAAATCTTTTTCTAAAAAAACTAAAAATTGGTGATGTCATTTTTTTACATGGTGAAATGGGTGTTGGGAAAACAACATTTGTCAAATATCTTATTAATAGTTTACAAAAAATGAATAGTTTAACTCTAACAGAGGTCACCAGCCCAACTTTCAACCTCTTAAATGAATATCAAATTAATGATGTTAAGATAAATCATTATGATTTATTCAGGATACAGTCACTTCGAGAAGTTAAAGATTTAGGAATATTTGAAGATTATCCAAAAGTTATTACATTTATAGAGTGGCCACAATTAATTAAAAATAAACCAAAAAATTTGATAGAATTAGAGTTTAATTATGAAAATAATTATCAAAAAAGATCTGTTAAAATAAAAGGCATTAATTTTAATTTATTTAATGAAAAGTAGAGAACATCTAAAAAAAATTACAGGCGATGCATCTTTTAGAACTTTTTTTAGAAAAAAAAATAAAACAAATAGCTCTATAATTGTTTATGCTAAAAAAGAAAAATTTCAAAACCTACTAGTTTACGATGCAATAAATAAAATCTTGATTAAAAATAAGATATTAGCTCCAATTCTTTATAAGGAGAATTATAAAAAAAATAATATCGAGATTCAAGATTTTGGAAACAATACTATTTATAAAATATTAAAAAAAAAAAAAGTTAATAAATTTAGATTTTTCAAAAGAATATTAGAAGTACTAAATCAAATACAATCAATAAAAGATAATAAAGTCTTAAATTTCAAAAGAGGAAAATATTTTATCCCTAAATATGATAGTAAAATTTTAGTGAGGGAGGCACATTTATTCTGCGATTGGTATGTAAAAGAAAAATTACCTAATAATATGCAAAAAAAATTTAATTATAAATTTAAAAAGATTGTAAGAAAACTATCCTCCAACTTAAAATTAAAAAATAGAGTTTTTGTCCACAGAGATTTTCATGTTTCAAATTTAATGTTATTTAATAAACAAATAGCTGTAATTGACAGCCAAGATGCACATTTTGGTAATAAAGCTTATGATTTAGCTTCATTAATAGATGATGTTAGATTTAAAACTTCGACACAATTTAAGAATAGAATTTATAAAATGTACATAAATAACCAGAGCCTTTTAGAAAAAAAAAATTTTAAGAATGATTTTGAAATATTATCGGTTTTAAGAAACTTAAAGATTATCGGAATATTTACTCGCTTAGCAGTTCGAGACAAAAAAAGAAATTATTTAAAATTAATTCCCTACGCCTGGAAATTAATTGAAAATAGAATTTACAGAAATAAACAGTTCGAAGAATTAAATATCCTTTTAAAAAAAAATTTTAAGATGAATTAAATGAAAATAAAAACAGCTTTAATTTTATGTGCAGGATTTGGAAAAAGATTAAATCCTGTTACTTTAAAAATTCCAAAGCCATTAATTGAAATAAAAAAAGTTTCTATGTTAGAGCATTGTATTAATTTGATAATTAATTTGGGTGTAGAAAAAATTTGTCTTAATACATTTTATTTAGGTAATCAAATTTCTGAATTTATTAAAAAAAAAAATTTTCCTTTGGAAATAAAAATAATCAATGATGGGAAAGAAATTCTAGATACTGGTGGAGGAGTACTAAATATGATTAATACCTATCATGAGAATGATTATTTAATTTTTAATCCAGATACTATTTGGAATAATGATTACACTAGCGAAATTAAAGATATGGAACAATTATATTTTAAAAAAAATTTAAACAACATTTTATTAGTGTCCCAAAAAAAATTTAGCTTTGATAAAAGATTTAAAGGTGATTTTGAATTGATGAATAATCTTTTAAATAGAAAAAATAAAAAAGATTATATTTATATCGGTTGTCAAATTTTAAAAAAGGAATTGTTTAAAGATTTCGTAATTAAAAGATTCTCGATTTCAAAAATTTGGGAGAAATTATTGAATAAAAATCAATTAAATGGTTTTGAAAGTACAAATAAATTCAATCATTTAACAGACTTAGAAATTTTTAAAAAACTAAAAGATCATTAGAACGGTCTTTATCTAAATATTCACATTCTATAATGTTATATTTTTTGTCAAACTTGATTAATAGAGGATTTCCTGTTGGAATTTCTAAACTAGATATTTGTTTATCATCCAATTTAAAAAGGAACTTACAAATAGCTCTAATTGAATTTCCATGTGCAGAAATAAGTATATTGTTATTCATCATTAGATTTTCAATTTTTTTTTTATAAAAATTTATGACTCTTTCATAGGTGTCTTTTAAAGATTCTGTATCAGGAATCATTTCTTTTGGTACATCTTCATAAATTTTGTTATTAAGGGGATGGAGAGGACTTTTTTTATCTAAAGGTTCAGGTTTTAAATCCCAAGACCTTCTAAGCTCATGAACTTTATCTTTACCTATTTTTTTTCCCATTTCAATTTTATTCTGTCCTGTAAGAGCTCCATAATGTCTTTCGTTTAATTGCCAAATTTTTTCGAATTTTTTTTGGTCATCTAAAATTTTTTGAATAATTTTTAATGTATTACAAGCTCTTGTTTGTAATGATGAAAAGTAGAGATCAATATTTATTGATCTTTCTTTGATTAAAAAGCCAGCTTTTTCTGCCTCACGCATCCCTTTTTCTGTAAGGTCTACATCAACCCATCCTGTGAACCTTTTTTCAAGGTTCCATAAACTTTGTCCATGCCTTATTAATATTAGAGTACTCATATCTTTGTTTTTAAAATATATTTATGAATAAAACTAGAAATTTAAATGGTCAATTTTTTTGCGAAATATAAATTAATTTTTTATATAACTAATTTTAGCTTAATATTTTTATACCTTTTTCCAGCTAGTTTTTTTGGCTGTATTTTTTATGATGATTGTTATTTACAACCAAAATTGACCGTAGATTTTCTTAACGTTTCTTCTAATCATTTTTACTCATTTTTTGTGATTTCAGTGATTGGACATTTATCATTCTTAAAATCAAAAAAAATAAATTTTTTAGTTTTATACCTTATTTTTTTAGCAATTTTCCTAGAAACACTTCATTTGATAGTACCAAATAGAAGTTTTCAATGGTCGGATCTAATTGGCAATTTAATTGGAGTGGTTATTGTAATTTTGATTTACAGTTTTATAAATAAATATGAACAATTTTAGTAATAAATTTTTTATTATGATTTTTTTTTTTGTAATAAGCTGTTCATCAATTCCCTCTAATACTTCTAATAGCTGTTCGATTTTTAGCGAGAAATATTTATGGTATAAACATTCAAAGAAAGTAGAACAATTATGGGGAACTCCTATTCATATTCAGTTAGCAATAATTAAAATGGAGTCAGATTTTGATTGGCTAGCAAAACCAGCAAGAAAAAAAATTTTTAAAATTATTCCTTTTAAAAGACCATCCAGCTCATTTGGATATTCTCAAGCAGTTAAAGGAACATGGGAGCAATATAAAAAAGAAACAGAAAATAAGTTAGCATCTAGAGCCAGGTTCAAAGATAGCGTGGATTTTATTGGATGGTACACAAATAAATCAAAAAAAATTTTAAGAATTCCATTAAATGATGCGTTTAAACAATATGTTGCTTATCATGAAGGTTGGGGAAATTATAAAGATTATAAAAAAAATCAAAAAGTAATTTACCTAGCCAAAAAAGTGAAAAAACAGGCCGATACTTATAAAGTCCAATTGGCAGAATGTAAAAGATCACTTAACAAAAAAAAATTTATCATTTTTTAGAGAGTTCTTTTTTCAGTTCCAGATCAACCGCATCAATTCTTTTTGTATTTTTTGCTAATGCTAGATACATTGAGGGTGTTATATATAAAGTAAAAAAAGTTGATATTATCATTCCTCCTAATATAGTACTTCCAACTGCTAGTCTCGAACCCTCACCCGCTCCAGGACCAATGTTTCCTATGACTAATGGCATCATTGCTATCATTGTGCTAAGAGATGTCATTATGATCGGCCTGAATCTTACTGCGCAGGCCTCTTTTACTGCAGTATCAATATTTTTTCCAATCGATCTAATTTGATTAGCATAATCAACAATTAAAATACTATTTTTTGTTGATATACCAATTAGAATGACTAAAGCTATTTGAGAAAAAATATTTACAGAACTATTTAGAAATAAAATAAATATAAGTCCTCCAAATATAGCAAGTGGCACAGTAAGAATTATTATCAAAGGATGTATAAAGGAATTAAATGTCGCCGCCATGACGAGATATGCTGTGAGCAAAGCAAGAGCAAAAATTACAAACAATTCGTTACTTGTTTCTTTTATTTCTTCAGATTTACCTTTCCATGCTATTTGGTTTTCTGGGGCTGTTTGAGACATAATTTCCTCGAAGAATTTAATAGCCTCAACTAAGGTATAATTTTCATTTATATTAGCTGATATTGTTACTGCTCTCTGTCTATTATATCTGGATAATTCTTTTGCTGATCCTTTTTCCTCAAAACTCACTAAGTTAGATAATGAAATAAGTTTACCACTTGTTTCAGATCTAACAAAAATTTTTGATATGCCCTCTTTATTTCTTCGATCATATAAATACTGTTGTACAATTATAGGATATTCTTTACCAAGCTTATTAAAAGATGTTATTTTTTTTCCCCCATATAGAGTTTCTAGTGTTTGCCCGATATTTTTTATAGAGACACCAAGATCTTTTGCTTTATTTTTGTTAATTATAATCTTAACTTCTGGTTTATTGCGACTGTAATCAGAGTCAATTCTTGACAAGTTTTTATTTGATCTAAGTTTTGTAATTATTTTTTTTTGAATATTCTCTAATTCTTCATATGTATTTCCATAAATTACCATTTGAACAGGTTTATTATAATTTGATACTCTAATAGATTGCGGGGATATTGGAAAAGCTATTGCTTGGGGTAAAGTTACAATTTTTTCTATAGCTTCTCTCAAGACAATTTGTTGACCTTTTTTTCTGCTCTTCCAATCGTCTAGAAGAGCAATAATTATAAAACTATTATAAGAATTTGCTGAGTTTCCAAATCCTGGAACTCTCATTATAAATCTAGAATAAGGGCTGTCTTTTGCTTGTAATAATGGAATTAAACGAGCTTCAACTTTTTGAGCTTGCTCTTGCGTGTATTCAAATGAACTTCCTTCATCAGTCGCACCAATAATTAAATAAGCACCCCTATCTTCCAAAGGCAATAACTCCTTTTTAGAAAAAGTAAATAATAATATTGATGAAACAATTATAAATATTATGAAAATACTCACAGTTTTTGTTTTATTAATAATTACATTTAAAGTTTCCCTATAAAAATCAGAAAAATTTAAAAATATTTTTTCAAACTTCTTTAGAAAAGTTCTTTTTGATACTCTATTGTTTAAAAATTTACTAGCAAGCATTGGGGATAATGTAAGAGCAACAAATGATGACACAACAATTGAAAAAGACAGTGCTATTGCCGTCTCTCTAAAAAGAGTACCAGAAATTCCTTTTATAAATATTAAAGGTAAAAATACTGCGACAAGTATGAGTGTGGTAGCAATGATTGCAAAAGAAATTTGTTTAGAACCTCTGTAAGCTGCAATTAAAGGATTTTCCCCGTTTTCTATTCTTCTATATATTGCATCCGTCATTATAACAGAGTCATCTGTAATTATTCCTATTGCTAAAATAAAACTTAGAAGCACAAAAATATTTATTGATAGTCCAAAAATGTAAAGCCCTAGAAATGATGCTATTAAGCTCACAGGAAGAGCAATAGCTGGTACTATTACAGCTTTAAGATTGCCTAAAAATAAATATATAATTATTACAACTAAAACAAATGCTATAATCAAAGTTTTATAAACTTCTTCGATTGCTTCACTTACATAATTTGCTCTGTCAAAGGATACTCTTAAATCTAATTCCTCAGGTAAAGTTTTTTTTACATCAATTAATTTTTTTTTGATATTTTTTGAAAGCTCAACAGTTGACGCGCCACTTCTTGCATAAATACCAATACCAACTGTTTTTAAATTAACTTGATCTCTCGTTTGAGCTTTAAACAAAGTTTTTTCTGATACAGGTCCAAACTCTACATTTGCTACTTCAGATAATAATACTACCTTATTGTTTGTTTTTTTAATTGGTAGTTGTTTAATAGTATTTATATCATTATATGATTTGTCCACATTTATTGTTAAGTCTATGTTATCTGCTTCTAGAGTGCCTGCTGGTAAACTAATGTTTTCACCTCTTAAGGCAGTTTCAACTTCTTGTATAGTTAAGTCATTAGCTGCAAGTTTGATGGGATTAATCCAAATTCTTATACTTAATTCTCTTAAACCTCCAACTCTAATTCTTCCCACATTTTTTACACTTGAAAACTGGTCTATTAAATATCTTTCTGCATAATCACCAATCTCTAAATCATCCCAAGAAGATGAGGATAAAGATAACCACATTGTAGTCGTGAATCCTGCTGCTCTTTTAAGTATTTGGGGTGGGTCTGACTCCGATGGTAAATTATCTACAACTCTAGCCACTCTCTCTCTTATATCATTTGCGGCGTTATCTAAATTAATTTTAGTTTCAAACTCAATATTAATTGTGCTTCTTCCATTTTCCGATTTTGACTCTATATTTTTAATACCTTCAGCCCCACCAATTACATCTTCCACTACTTGTGTTACCTCCTGATCAACAATTGATGCAGCTGCAGATTTATAATCTACTTGAATTTGAACAACAGGTGGCTGTATACCATTTGGTAGCTCTCTCACTGGTAATTTCCAAAAGACAAATAATCCAAAAATTATTAGAATTAACGACATTACCCATGAAACTGTTGGTCTTCTTATGCTTAAATCTGTAATAAACATTTAATTATTAATTGGCTTAATTTTAGCTCGAGGTCTGACTTTCTTTAGGCCTTCCGCTACAATTAAGTCACCTTCAGAAAGTCCAGAAATTATCTCAATTTTCTTATTTCCCCTTAGTTTAGTCTCTACTTCGATTTTATTAGCAATATTTTCGCTATCTATTCTATAGACATATGAATTGTCACCCTCAATCATTACGCTAGTATCGGGCACACTTAAAGAATTTCTAAGATTAAATTTCACGCTTACTTCAAGTAAGGAACCTGATATTAAATCAAAATTTGTATTTTTGACTTTAATTCTTGCCAATAAACTTCTTGTGTCAGCATTAATTCTACTTGATACAAAATCTACCTCTCCATTGAATATTTTATTTTTAAAGCTCGATAGTTTTACTTCAACTGGTAAACCTTTTTTTATAAATGAAGAATAGTTTTCTGGTATTTTAATATCAGAGAAGATAGTTGAATTATCATCTAAGGTAATAATTATAATATTATCTGAAATCAAAATATCTTCCGTTAAGCCAGTATAGCCTAGAACACCACTATATGGTGCTATAATGTCCCCACTTTTAAGTTTTATCAATACCTCTCCTTTTTTAACATAATTTTTTAATCTTAAATCCTCTAACAAATCATCTTTTTTAATTTTAAAAGTTTTTGATCTTTTTGATATTGCTGTGCCAAAAGTATCTATTTTATCAAAAAATTCCTTATAGATTACTTTAGTCACAATAATTCCTGGTGGTGGTATTTTACTAAATTTTTTCTTAAAATGATTTCCTATTAAAGTTCTTCCAGTAACTACAGTTGTTATTATAAAAAAAAATATAAATATTATAGAAACAATTTTTGTAGATCTTTTCATATTTTTTTAAATTATCCCGTACTCTGACCAAGAACCATCATAAATACAAGGTTGATATTTATCATTTATTAGAGAATAAGCTAGTGCCAAAACACACGCAGTAATTCCAGAACCACAAGAAAAAACAATATTATTTTCATCTAAATTTTTTAAATGAGTTTTAAAAATTTTTATAAGCTCAGTTTTATTTTTAAACGTTTTATCTTTATTCAAACATGAATTAAAAGGTATACAAAAAGAATTTTCAATATTTCCACTTCTTAAACCTTCTCTTGGTTCAGAAACCTTTCCCTCAAACCTCTCCTTACTTCTACCATCAATTAATTTAAAATTATTATTTTTTATATTTTCATCAATTTCATTTTTAACTTTTACCATTGTTTTATTTTCACTTGCTATATAATTTGAGCTTTCGATAATGGTCTTTTTATCTGTTACCTTTTTATTTTCGATTAACCATTTTTTTAGACCTCCGTTTAATACAAAAGTTAATTTTGGATTATGTCCAAAATAAATAAAATTAAACCAACATCGACAGGAACTTATTACATCTGAATTATCGTAAATCACCAATTTATCATTTTTATTAATTCCCATTTTAGAAACAATTTCTCCCCAATTTTTTGTATCGACAAGCATATGGGGTAATGATGTATTTTTTTTTGAATTTTGATCTATGTCAAAAAAAATTGCATTAGGAATATGTTTTACCTCATATTCTGCAAGACCATTTCTTCGTGTTTGTGGCATATGCCATGAACTATCAACAATTTTTACATTTCCTAAATTTTTTTCTAACCAGTCTGTTTCTACTAATGACATTATCTTTTATTTTTTTTCTAAATACTTTTGGTGATACTCCTCAGCTGGACAGTAGTTCTTTAATAAAGAAATTTTTGTTACAACTTTTCCTGACAATCTTTCATTAGTTTCTTTTAAAACCTTATCTGCAATTTTTTTTTGATTATCATTCAGATAAAAAATTTCACTTCTATATTGTGTTCCAAAATCTGGACCTTGGGAATTAAGTGTGGTCGGATCATGTATTTGAAAAAAAATTTTTAAAATTTTTTCATAAGTGATAATTTTTTCATCATAATCGAGTTTTACTACCTCTGCATGATTGGTGTCTCCTGTACAAACTTCCTTGTAAGTTGTAGTAGAGGTATTGCCCCCACAATATCCTACTTCTGTTTTAATTATGCCCTCAATTTTACTAAACCTCATTTCTGGCCCCCAAAAACACCCTAATGCTAAAACTGCTATTTCCATTGATTATGGTTTAATTTAAACTACAAATTATTCATATGCTCAGTAAAAATCAATTGGGATTTTTGTACATGTTTATGTCTATTTGTGCCTTTTCACTTATGGATGTTATAGTAAAGTGGTCAGTAAACTATCCGATTGGTCAAGTATTATTTTTTAGAGGATTTTTTGGAATTATTTTCTATTTTTTTGTAATTCCCAAAGAAAGACTTCATAATTTTTATAAAACAGATAGACCTGGACTTCATTTTTTAAGATGTTTATCAGGTTTGATTGCCTTGGTAGCAATATTTATTGCTTTAAGAGAACTGCCTTTGGCTACGGTCGTAAGTATTTCATTTGCAGCACCAATTTTTACAACCATTTTTTCAATTTTTTTATTAAGTGAAAGAGTAGGAATTTTTAGATGGCTGGCAGTTATTATAGGTTTTATCGGAATTTTAATTATAACTGAACCAGGTATTACCGATTTAAATATTTATTATTTTTTTCCAATTATATTTTGTTTGGGTTTATCTTATGTTGCTATAGCAATTAGACAGTTATCTACAACAGAGCCGGTTTGGTTAATCTCATTTTATTTTTCATTATCTATTACATTATTAAGTTTTTTAACAATCCCTCAAGGATGGGTTTTTCCAAGTTTGAGAGATTTTTTACTTTTATCTATGGTTGGTATTTTTGGTGGCGTAGCAAATTTGTGGCTTAGTCAGTCATATAAATACTCAGAAGTTTCTCTTGTAACTCCTTTAAAATATTTAGCTTTAGTTTTTGCAATAATTTTTGGATATTTAATATGGGAAGAGGTACCAACTATAAAGACATTGATTGGTGCTTCTCTGGTAATTATCTCTACTTTAATAATCTTTAGGAGAGAAATTTATAATAAGAAAATAATTTCATCAGAAACAATTAATGACTAAAGTTCCTAAATATTGGGATTCTGCTAAATTATATTTATCAAAAAAAGATAGAGTCATTGCTATGTTAATAAAAAAATATAAAAGTCCAACAGAAATAATTTTGAAATCTAGAAGAGATATATTTTATTCATTATGCAAAAGTATAGTAGGGCAACAAATAAGTGTTGCAGCTGCTAATGCTGTCTTTTTAAAATTTAAAAAAAAATGTAACAATCGTATTAATCCTAAAAATGTCTCAAAACTTTCGTTTAATAAACTTAAAAAGTGTGGGTTAAGCAAACAAAAAGTTATTGGAATTAAAAATTTATCTAAACAAATTTTAGATGGGTCTTTTAATCCTAAACTTTTAAAAAAAATGAGTGATGAAGATGCAATCACTTATCTTTCGAGTTTAAGACAAATAGGAAGGTGGTCAGCGGAAATGATTTTACTTTTTACCTATAATAGACCTAATATTTGGCCTGTGCAGGATATTGGACTGTTAAGAGCTATTTCAAAAAATTACAAAAAAAAATATTTACCCCCAATAAATTTCGTAAATTTACTCAAGCGAAGGTTTTCACCATATTGTTCTGTTGCAACTTGGTATTTATGGAGAAGCATTGATCCTGAACCAATACAGTACTAATTGCCTTCAACTATTTGATGATGTCTAATTACGTCACCTTCTAGGACATTATGAGCTTGTTGATAATCAATGGAGTCGTAGCATTCTAGAGCAGAATTGTAATTAGGAAATTCAACAACAATTACTCTTGGGGACACGATACCTTCATTTGTTCTATTTTTTCCGCCTCTAACAAGAAATTTTCCAGAAAATTTTTCTATAACTGGTTTAGCTCTTAATGCATATTCTTTTAACTTTTCTGCATCAATAATTTTTTCGTAAATACAGACCCAATAAGCTTTTTTCATTTAAAATATCCTTGTAAAATTTTTTCATAAATTTTAGTTAGTTTTTTTAAATCTTTTAATGACACTGACTCATCTATTTTATGCATATTCTTTCCAACTAATCCGAATTCTAAGCAAGGAGATATTTTTCTGATAAATCTTGCATCGGATGTTCCTCCGGTTGTGGATAATTTTGGATTAATTTTAGTTATTTTTTTTACAATTTTTTGTATCATATAGGTTGTATTATCCGGTTTAGTTATAAATGCCTCTCCTGAAACTTTATAATTTATCTTATATTTAGATTTATTTTTTTTACTTACTTTTTGGAAAATTTTATTGATTTTCTTTTTAATTGAACTTGATGAATGTATATTATTAAATCTGACATTAAAAGTAGCTTCTGCTGACTGAGGAATTATATTATCAGCCGTGTTACTTATATTAATCTTAGTAACCTCCAGGTTAGTTGGTTGAAAATCTTTTGTGCCTTTATCAAATTTAATAGTTTTGAGCTCATTTAAAATTTTTACTATTGTAGTCGATGGATTATTTGCTTTATCTGGATAAGCAACATGACCTTGAACACCATCGACTATTAGGTTTCCCGTTAAACTACCTCTTCGACCTATTTTTATCATTTCGCCTAACTTATTCGGATTAGTTGGCTCTCCAACTAAACAAAAATTTATTTTTTCTCTTTTTCTTTTCAAATAATCCACAACTTTTTTTGTACCATTTACTGCATCACCTTCTTCATCTCCAGTTATTAAGAGACTTATAGATCCGTTAAATTTTTTATTTGTAGATATAAAACCACTCATTGCTGATATAAAAGCTGCTATAGAGCTTTTCATGTCATTAGCGCCTCTACCAATTAGATGACCATTTTTAACCAATGGTTTAAAAGGATCTCCTGTCCAACTAATAATATCTCCGGGTGGTACCACATCTACATGTCCAGCAAAACAAAAGTTTGGAGGTTTATTTCCAAGTCGCGCATATAAATTTTTGACAGGGCTAAAATTTTTTTCTTTGAATTCAATTATTTTAGTTTTAAATCCAAGTTTTTTTAATTTTTTTTCTATGAAAGCCATAACGCCTGCATCAACAGGTGTGATAGACGGGAATTTAATTAGCTCTTTAGCCAGCTTTATTTCGTTTAAAATTGTCATTAATTTATTCTCTTAATAGATCATTTACAGATGTCTTTGATCTCGTTTTTTCATCTACTTGCTTAATTATTACTGCGCAATTTAACGATGGCTTAGTTGCATCATTTTTATCTGGTAATGAACCTGGAACAACAACAGAATATGGTGGAATTTTACCATATGTAATTTTTCCTGTTTTTCTATCAACAATTTTTGTTGATTGACCTATATACATTCCCATACTTAAAACAGAACCCTCTTCTACAATTACTCCTTCAACTACTTCAGACATGGCTCCTAAAAAAACATTGTCCTCAATTATTGTTGGTAATGCTTGAGCTGGCTCTAATACACCTCCGACCCCAGATCCAGCCGAGATATGACAATTCTTGCCAATTTGGCAACAACTACCAGCTCTTGCAAAAGTATCAATCATCGTTCCTTCATCGATAAACGCACCTATATTAACATAACAAGGCATCAGCACTGCATTTTTTCCTATGTAGGATCCTTTTCTTACGGGTGAATTCGGTACCATTCTGAAACCAGCTTTTTCGTGATCTGCTTTAGACCATCCAGCTGTCTTCCCTTTTAATAAATGTGCTTTGTCGTACCAACTTGAATAAGGTCCATTTAAGTTTTCCATAGGATAAATTCTAAAACTTAACATAATTGCTTTTTTTAAATATTGGTGGGTAATCCACTGGCCATTAATTTTTTCAGCAACCCTTGATTTTCCATTATCTAAGTCATTAATAACTTGATTTATAGCATCCTTTAAAGATTGATCTGAATTTTGATTTACCTGATCTTTATTTTCCCAAGCATCATTTATAATTTTTTCTAAAGACATAATCTAAGTACTTTTTAATAACCTTATTTCTTTAAGAAATAAAGATAGATTTTCAATTTTGTGAGAAATATAATTTTTATCAGAGTCCATTTTTCCGAAATGCTCATCATTAATTAGCCAAACAGTTGTGCATCCTCTCTCATACCCAATGCTAAGATTTTTAGCGATATCTTCAATGTAAATTGTCTCTTTTGGATTTATTCCGAATTTTTTTATCATTAAATCAAATGTTTTAGCTTCAGGCTTTGGAATATATCCTGCATCTTGAATATCGAAGACTTTTTCTCTTCCAAATAAGTCATATATACCAAGATGAGTTAAAATATTTTTAGCATGCTCAGCACTACCGTTGGTAAATATAAACTTTTCCATATCTAGTTTTTCAAGTTCATTTCTCATGATTTTATCTTGCTTCATAAATGTAAGGTCAATAGTATGAACATACTTTAAAAATTCTTGAGGCTGTATGTCGTGATGTATCATAAGACCATTTAAACTTGTGTTATATTTGTAAAAATAATTCGTTTGAAGTTTTTTAGCAGCATCAATGTCAATTTTTAGTTTTTCCGAAATAAATTTCGTCATTCTTTTTGAAACTTGTCCAAAAACTTTTTCTAGAGAATAATTGTTATGTTTTCCATAGCAGACACCGTCAAGATCTAAAAGAAGATATTTTTTTTCTTTAAAATTCATTTTCTTATCAATGTACCGGAGCCTTTATCTGAAAGTAATTCAAATAATATTGAATGTTTTTTTCTTCCATCAATGATAACTACTCCTTTTACTCCATTACTAGCAACATCTAAACAGTTTTTAATTTTTGGAATCATCCCGCCAGTAATAGTTTTATTTGATATTAAAAAATTAATCTTATCAGTATTTATTTCAGACATTAATTTTTTATTAGTATCTAATACACCCTCAACGTCACTCATTATTATTAACCTTCTAGCATTGAGTTTTTTTGCTATTGCGCTCGCAGCCGTATCTGCATTTATATTAAAAACATTCTTATTCTCATCTAAGCCCAAAGGAGCAATGACGGGCACCTTTTTGTCTCTAACAATTTCATCAATTATTGACTGGTTGATTTTCGTGGGCATACCTACGTAGCCAAGATTAATATTCTCTTGCATAACCGAAATAATATTTTTTTTTCTATTGGTTATACTTTGGCTACCACATCCTTTTTTTTCTAAAGCATCTGTAATTTCTTCATTGAAGGTATTAAGAACTTTTTCAACAACAATAATTGAGTTTTGATCCGTAACTCTTAATCCATTTATAAATTTACTTTTAATTCCATTTAGCTCTAATTCGCTAGAAATTCTTTTACCTCCGCCATGTATTATTATTGGAATAAAGCCCAATTTATTTAGAATCGAAATGTTGCTAATAAAATTATCAAATAGATTTTTATCTATAAGAACACTACCACCACATTTTATGACAATATACTCGTCATTATACTTATCTAAATATTTTTTTACCTCTTCAAAAGAAGGACCTTCAGTTGGCAATAATTTCTTTAAGTCTTGTTCTTTAATATTCACCATTAATTTGTTGTTTTAACCGTTGTTCTCTTCATAATAAAAACTTGTTGGGCCATGGTTAAAACGTTATTTATTGTCCAATAAATTACTAATCCGCTTGGGAACGGAGCAAGTATAACAGTTAAAAAAAGTGGAAAAAACATGAATATTTTTGCTTGCATTGGATCTGTAGGTGCAGGATTGAGTTTTTGTTGTATCCACATTGAGACACCCATCGCAACTGGCCATGCTCCTATTATTAAGAATGATGGAACATCATAAGGCAATAAACCGAATAGATTAAATATACTAGTTGGATCTCTTTCACTTAAATCCTGTATCCACCCGTAAAATGGCATTTGTCTCATTTCGATAGTAACAAATAAAACTTTATAAAGTGCAAAGAAAACAGGTATTTGCACAAGTATAGGCAAACACCCAGACATTGGGTTTACCTTTTCTTTTTTGTATAATGCCATCATTTCTTGCTGTAGTTTCATTTTATCCTCTTTGTGCAGTTCTTTTAGTCTTACCATTTCTGGCTGAAGCGCTTTCATTTTAGCCATACTTCTAAAAGAGAAATTTGCTAATGGAAAAAAAGCTAAACGAATACAAATCGTGATAGCAATAATGGCTAAACCGTAGTTACCTAAAAGTTTAAAAAAGTAATCAATTCCAAAAAATAATGGTTTTGTGATAAAATATAAAAAGCCCCAATCAATAACTAAATCAAATTTATCAATATTTAAATTTTCAGCATAACCATCAATAACGTCAACTCTTTTAGCAGCAACAATAACTCTTAAATTATCCTCAATAGAGCTATTTTGGTTTAATTCTAAAGGTTTGGTCGTAATGAAATTAGCTCTGAATTTGTTTTTATAATCAAAAGTAGTTTTAAATTCTTTATCTTTAGGAGGTATTATCGAAGCTACAAAATATTTATCTCCAACACCAAGCCAACCCTTCTGTGCCGTTTTTGAAAACTTTTGATCCTGTATATCATCATAATCCTCTTCAATAAGCTCACCGTCCAAAGTTGCTATAGGGCCTTCATGAAGAATATAGAAATTTGACAAACCATCTGGAATTTTATTTCTTATTATTTGACCATAAGAATAAAAATCATATTTTTTATTGGTTGAATTTATTACTCTTTGGTTGATTGTGAACAAAAATTTTTCATCAAGAGAGATTTCTTTTTCAAATGTGATACCTTGTTTATTGCTCCAAGATAATTTTATTGGGGATTGATTTGTTAAAGTATCATTCCCCACAATTGACCAGATGGTATCTGAATTTGGGATATCTATATTTTTGTCTGTGGAAACAAACCCGCTCTCTATTAAATAACCATCCTTAAAGTTTCTTGGTCCTAATAAAACAACTCTTTCATCACTTTGTAAATTTATTTTATATTCTTTAAAAGTTAAATCATCAATAACAGCACCTTTTAAAGATATTGATCCTACGATACTTTGATTTTCAAATCTTAATCTTTCGCTACTTTTTAAAGCTTCTTCGCGAGAAATCTCAATTTTAGTCTCATTTTGATCTAGCGCAGGTGTATCATTATTTTTTTCAATTTTACTCTCAGCTATATTTTTTTGTTGTGTCGATTTCTCTGGAATGAAGAATAAAGAATATAAAACAATTACCGCTGATGATAAAGCTATTGCTGCTATAACGTTTTTCGAGTCCATTATTTTTTATTTTTTACCTTTTTAATTACAGGATCAAATCCTTCTCCTCCACCTAAAAATCTGATTGGATGGCAAGATAATATTCTTTTTAAACTTTTAAAAAGACCTTTAAATAATCCAAATTTTTTAAAAGACTCAATACTATAGTCGGAACAAGAGGGAAAATATCTACAAGAGTTGCCAAATAGGGGACTTATCAAAAATTTATATACTTTTATTGTACTTATAATAATATTATTTAAGCTATTCATTATCATTTAATATTTTTTAATTCTTGAAACAAAGTTTCTTTAATATTTGTATATTCTTTATCTAACATGTTTGCCTTAGCAATAACAAGATATGAATAATTAAATTTGATAGGTATTTTTTTTACTGCGTCATTAATTATATTTCGCAATCTTCTTTTTATTTTATTTCTCTTAACAGCATTACCAATTTTTTTCTTAGCTACAAAACTAATGTTTAAATTATTATTATTTTTTTTTAAATTGCCAAAAAAAATAGTTACATATCTATTTGATACTTTTTTTTTGTTTAGTAGTTCTTTAAATTCGTTATTATGCGAAAGAGCAATTATTTTGCTTTTCATTGATTTAACTAGAAACTGTTAATGATTTTCTACCTCTAGCACGTCTTCTTGCTAAAAGCTTTTTTCCGCCTCTAGTTTTCATTTTTGATCTAAAACCGTGTTTTCTGGCTCTTTTAATTTTCGAGGGTTGATATGTTCTTTTCATAAATGTGGTTAAATAATTATAAAATCCCGCTCTTTATAATAATTAAATATATAAATAGCAAATAGAAGATTTTATAATATCAATAACAAATGATGGAAAAAGCAAAAAAAATTAAATTATTTATTGGGTTGTTTTATTTATTGCTTGTAGTGTTATTTTTGTATTTTCTTTTTTCAAAATTTAGCTTTCAAGAAGTTACTAGTTATGACTTCATAAAAAATAATAGGAATTATTTTTTTAAATTGAAAGAGACAAATCTATTTTTATTGGCTCTTTTATTTTTTATATTTACTATCATCTGGGTTTTAGCAGCTGGATTTGGGTCACCAGTTGCAATATTTGCAGGATTTATATTTGGGAAATGGATTGGCGTATTAATCGTGGTATTTGGATTGTCTATTGGTGCAATATTACTCTATATTTTCGCAAATTATTTTTTAAAAAATATAATAAGAGAAAAATTCTTGAACAAGTATCAAAATCTAGAAATTAAATTTAAAAAATCTGAATTTTTTTATTTGCTATTATATAGATTTATAGGAGGAATACCTTTTGCGATATCAAATGTTCTACCATGTATATTTAATGTCAAAATTTCCAATTTTTTTTTTGCAACTTTAATTGGGATAACACCTCAACTTTTTTTAGTTTGTTCATTAGGAAGTGGTTTAGAAAAAATTATTGATCAAAATTTAGAAACACCTAACCTGGTTCAATTGATATCATCACCAGATATTTATATCCCCCTAGTAATTTTTATGTGTCTCGTTATTATTACATTCTTTTTGAAAAAAATATTGTATAAAAATTAAATGCAAAAAATTAATATAAAAAATAAGTTCTTATTTTTTATATTATTTAACATTTTTTATTCTGTATTTTATTTATATTATAAACATGAAGTTGGTAATGATACTTCAATATCTGAATGGTTAATAAACTATCAAGGAGGTTTTACAAGAAGAGGATTAGGTGGAGAGATAAATATTTTTTTAGCAAAAATAACGACTCTTAATTTAAGAGACGCAATTTTTTTTTTTCAATCATTTATTCATATAATTTATTTATTATTTGTTTATTTTTTTTTAAAAAACATAAAATTAAATATATTTCAAATATTTGCTTTATTCTCACCATTGTTTCTTCTATATCCTATTGCTGAATTAGAGGCGTTAGGTCGTAAAGAAATTTTAATTTTTCTTTTTTTTGTTTCAATTTTGTTATTATGTGAAAAAAAATTTAATCCAATTTATATTAATTCATTTGTTTTTCTTTTTTTTCCGATTTTGACACTAATATGGGAGGAAATAACAATTTTTGCTCCATTTTTTTGCATAGTTATAATTTATGAAAATAAGTTAGTCTCTTTCAAAAATGTTTTAAAAAAACTTTTGATAATTTTTTTTCCAACAATTTTAACTTTACTTTTTATTTTTTTAAATCCATTAAGTCTTGAGGGACATAGTCAAATGTGCGACTTCCTAAAGAATATTTTTGATGAAAAATGTTATATGTCTGCAGAATTATTGATAATAAATACAATTTATTTTGATACTTTTGATGTGCATCAAGAAGTTAATTTTTTTCCAGAATATTTTAGATATATAATGATTTTTTTAATCGGATTTTTGCCTTTGCATTTGTCGATTAACAAAAATAAATTTATAAATGAAGAAAATTTCATTACTAAAAATTTTAGGCCTATATGGTTATTTTTTACTTTATATTTTCCCGTTCTTCTTCTATTTGCTTTTGGGCATGATTGGGGTAGGTGGATGCATATAATGTATTCGTTATCAATATTATTATATTTTTATTTGTTAAAAAATTCTTTAATTGAAAATATTTTTTACGAAAATTTTTTGAGTAAATTAATTTCAAAAAAAAAATTTTTACTTATACTGGTATTTTTTATTTTTGCTTTTTTCTGGAATCCAAAAACATTGATATCTGGAGATGTTGCAACAAATTCTTTATATAAAATTATTTATAATTCTAGCAAAATAATTTTTAATTATGATAGTATTAGAATATTTCAAAACAATCCTATAATTATATTTCATAAAAAATTTATTGAGTAATTATTTGTGGTGCCCTCACCAAGAATCGAACTTGAGACTTATCCTTACCATGGATATGTTATACCATTTAACTATGAGGGCATTATGGTCAAGTTATTTTCATTGATAATAAAGCATTTTTTTCAAATTATTGCCTTAATTTTTTGATGAATATGATTTATATCTACCTAAGGATTTTTTATGGGCATTCATTACGATTATAAATCAACAAAAAGCGCCAAGCTAATGGAAAAGCAAGCTAAAAGAGAGAGGAAATTAGCGGAAAAAAAAGCTAAAAGATTAGCTAAAGAAGGTCCAAAAATTAAAGATGATAAGGCAAAATCTTTAGATGTCTCTAAACCTATAACTTTAGATTTTATCACTAATCCAAATAAAGAATGAAAATAAAAGATAAAAATGAGAGATTAAGTTTAGCTCTTAAGAAAAATTTGAAAAAAAGAAAAATATTTCAAAAAAAAAATAAAAAAAAAAGTAAATAATGTCAGTTCTCTCAGACAAATGGATTAGAAAAATGTCAATAGAACATCAAATGATCACTCCATTTGAGGAAAAGCAAGTTAGAGGAAAAAGCATCTCTTATGGTCTTTCATCTTTTGGCTATGATGCAAGAGTCGCAGATGAATTTAAAATATTTACCAATGTCAATTCTGAAATTGTTGACCCGAAAAATTTTAAACCAACTAATTTTGTTACTAAAAATGTTTCTGAGTGTATTATTCCACCCAATTCATTTGTGTTAGCAAGAACTGTGGAAAAATTTAAAATTCCTAAAGACATTCTTGTAATTTGTTTGGGAAAATCAACATACGCTAGATGTGGTATAATAGTAAATGTTACTCCTTTAGAACCTGGTTGGGAAGGATATGTTACGCTTGAATTTTCTAACACTACACCTTTGCCAGCAAAAATTTATGCAAATGAGGGTGTTGCTCAATTTATTTTTTTAAAAGGAAACGAGAAACCCGAAGTTACTTATGCTGATAGAGAAGGAAAGTATATGGGTCAAACTGGTGTAACTCTACCAAAAGTATAATTATGCAAAAACTAGAGGTCTTTGGAGCAAGTAGGCTCAAGGGACAAATTAAAATATCAGGATCAAAAAATGCTTCATTACCAATATTAGCAGCAACTCTTTTATCCAGTAAAAAAATTTTTTTAAAAAATTTACCTAAAGTTAAAGATATTGAAACTATGATTTCATTATTGCAATCATTAGGTTCTAAAATAAGTTATGATGGAGAAAAACATATAATTGATAATTCAAATCAAAAAAAATTTTTTGCATCATATAACTTAGTTAAAACTATGAGAGCAGGAATTTTAGTGCTTGGACCTTTGTTAGCAAAATTTGGTAAGGCAAAGGTCTCGCTCCCAGGTGGATGTGCAATTGGGACAAGACCAATAGATATACACTTAAAAGCACTATCAAATCTTGGTGTGAAGTATAAAATTTTTCAGGGATACGTTCACGCTATTGCACCAAAGGGACTGATTGGTACAAAGATTAAATTTCCACAAATTTCAGTAGGTGCAACTGAAAATTTAATTATAGCAGCTAGCTTTGCTAAAGGTACTACTATTTTGAGTAACTGCGCTGTCGAGCCCGAGGTATTAGATTTAGTCAATTTTCTTAAAAAAATTGGATGTAGCATAAAGTGGATTTCAAAAAGATGTTTAAGCATCAAAGGAGTAAAAAAGATTAATGAGATAATTTATTCTATCATGTTTGATCGTATTGAAGCAGGCACATATCTAGTAGCAGCGGCTGCTACAGAGGGAAATTTAAGAGTAAAAAATGTTATACCAAGTTTGATTAAAACAGAGTTAAATATCTTAAGAAAAATAGGAGCAAAAATTAAAGTTAAAAGAAATGAAATTCATATTATTGGAAATAAAGACATAAAGAATATTAGTTTCAAAACGGCTCCTTACCCAGGCTTTCCAACTGATTTACAAGCTCAATTTATGGTTCTTTTGTGTAAAGCAAAAAAAGATTCATTTATAAAAGAAGATATATTTGAAAATAGATTTATGCATGTAGGTGAATTAAATCGTATGGGAGCACAAATTAAAATAAATGGTAATAAGGCAATAATATCAGGAAACACAGATTTTCAAGCAGCAGAATTAATGGCAACAGATCTCAGAGCTTCAGTCTCATTAATTATTGCAGCATTAACTGCAAAAGGCAAATCAGTCATAAATAGAATTTATCATCTTGATCGAGGATATGAAAATTTAGAAAAAAAGTTGAAAAAGGTTGGTGCAAAAATTAAGAGAAGTGGATGATGGAAAAAAAATATTTAGCACAGATCATTGCTACTGATAAAGAGGGACTGCAAATGATATCTGCTTGCAGCGCAGGGGCAAAGGTAAGAGTTGGAGACATAAAATATCTTGCTAGTAATAAAGTTTTTTTGCTATCAATTGAAAGAACTAAAATTGAGATAAATCAAAAAAACATTAAAATAAATAGTATCTGTAGATTTGATTTTATAAATAAAGTAAAAGCAAAAAATATTGACCAAAAAAAAAATGAATTAATTTTAGAGTTGTTGGCTATTGATTTTATGAAAAATAATGACGATTATGAAATTAACTTAATTTTCAAAAATAATGCTCACATTACCTTGACTACTGAGACAATTGAAGCAAGACTCGAAGATCAAAATTAAATTAAGGATTAATGAAAATATTATATAGCAACAATAAAAATTTTGATAAAAGTTTAGATAAACTGTTAACAAGTAGAAAAAATAGAATTAAGTTAAACTCTAAATCAGTAATTAATATTTTAAAAGATGTAAAAAAAAACGGTGATAAAGCTTTATTTAAATATGAAAAAAAGTTTAACAAAAATAAATTAATAGTCCCTAAATCATCACAAATTTTGAGGTCAATCAGTTCCTTGGATAAAAATATAAAAAGAGCTATTGACTTAGCTTATAATAGAATTCTAAAGTTTCATTCTCTTCAAAAATTTAAAAATATTATTTATACAGATAAACTTAAAAATAAACTTGAATACAAATATGTCCCAATCGAATCAGTTGCCATCTATGTTCCTGGTTCAAGTGCATCTTATCCATCAAGTGTTTTAATGAACGCAATTCCTGCAGTTGTAGCTGGAGTTAAGAGAATTGTAATGATAAATCCTAGTTTCAAGGGAAAACTAAATCCTGCAGTATTATATGCAGCACGCAAATGTAAAATAAAAGAAATCTACTCTATAGGCGGACCATCAGCAATTGCAGCTGTTGCGTATGGAACTAAAAGTATAAAAAAAGTGGATAAAGTTGTTGGACCAGGTAACTTATATGTTGCAGCGGCAAAAAAAGAGGTTTTTGGTGATGTTGGAATTGAAAGTATGACTGCAGGTCCGTCAGAAATTACAATTGTTTGTGATAAGTTTTCTAATTCTAGTTGGATAGCGAGTGATCTTATTGGTCAAGCAGAACACGATATTCAAGCACAATGTATTCTTATTTCGAAGGATAAGAAATTAATTCAAGAAGTGAAATTTAAAATTTTTGACCAATTAAAAAAAATTAAGAGAGCTTCTATTGCCAAGCAAAGTTTAAAAAAAAATGGTATATTAATACATATTAACTCAAATAAAAAAATTATTGATGTTGTAAACAAAATTGCCCCTGAGCACCTTGAGTTAAATATTAAAGATTATAAATCTATTGTCTCAAAAATAAAAAATTCTGGTTCTATTTGTTTGGGCAAATATGCAGTGATGGCAATGACTGATTATAATATAGGTTCTAATCATGTCCTGCCCACTAATGGTTCCTCTAGGTATTCAAGTGGGATTAGTGTTAACGAATTTTATAAAAGAATTTCATTAATAAATATATCAAAAAAGGGTATTGAAAGTCTTGGACCATCGGTTATAACTCTTGCAAACTATGAAGGGTTAGCTGGCCACGCAGAGTCAGTTAAAATAAGAATTAGGAGAAAATAAATTTGTCAAAACAAGACTTACTTGAGTTTAAAGGTAAAGTTACAGATCTTTTACCGAATGCTATGTTTAGAGTTAAATTAGAAAATGGCCATATAGTTACAGCACATACTGCGGGTAAGTTGAGAAAAAATAGAATTAGAGTTTTGCAAGGAGATAATGTTACAGTAGAAATGACACCTTATGACCTTACAAAAGGAAGAATAATTTTTAGAGGTTAGTATTTTGCCTCGGTAGCTCAGGAGTAGAGCAGAGCCCTGAAAAGGCTTGTGTCGGAGGTGCGAATCCTTCCCGAGGCACCAGCAAAATGTCTTGAAATTAATAAAAAAGAAATTAACTTCTAATAAAAATAAATAACAAAAGGACTAAGAAATAAGATGAGTACATTAAAAGGAACTGTAAAGTGGTTTAACGGAAAAAAGGGCTTTGGATTTATCGAAAGAGAAGACAAAGAAAAGGATGCTTTTGTACACGCGAGTGCGGTCAAAGCAGCAGGAATGCGATATTTAAATGAGGGAGATAAACTTGAATTCACTCTAGAAGATGGACCAAAGGGGCCATCGGCTGTAAATCTGAAAAAACTAGATTAATTTTAAATTTAAAAAAAAGGACGTTTCTTTTAAAAGAGTATAACGTCCTTTTTTTTAGGACTTGCATAATTCATTTTTTTGTCTACAAGGGTTTCATGAACTTTAATATGTTATATTCTTTATATTTTATATATACTTCTAAAAAAACCTTAGAGGTAGACGCTAGAAGTATGCATATTCATTCCCATGCTGGCTAAAGCTAGCAATTTTACATTTATTAAATAATTTTAAATCCACACAAAATAAGATAAAAATAAATAGGATAAGCCCGGGTGGTGTAATGGTTAGCACGGAAGTTTGTGGAACTTTAAGTTTGAGTTCGACTCTCAGCCCGGGTACCAAAAAATGAATAAAGATAATAAATTAATTCCTGGGTTACCCCAAGGATTTGAAGATAGATGGAATAAAAAATTACTTCTCAAAAAAAGACTATTAACAGTCATTGAGAAAAAATTTGTTAAGTATGGATTTGATCCACTGGAGACTCCATCATTTGAAATTAGTGAAAATATAGGCTCCTTTCTCGCAGAGGATGACAGCAATCCTATGTCTGATGTTTTTACATTTGATGACGGTGAAAAAAATATTACTTTAAGATATGATTTGTCTAGTCCACTTGCTAGATTTGTTGCACAAAATAATCAAGAGTTACCTTCAATATACAAAAGATATGCAATTCAAAACGTATTCAGAAATGAAAAATCTGGAAATGCTAGATACAGGGAATTTACACAAGCAGATTGTGATATAGTTGGCAATGTTAATCCAGCTCAAGCCAATGCTGAGTTATGTAATTTAATTTCTAATACCTTGGTAGATTGTGGTTTAAAAAAAGATCAGTTTACTATCAATATAAGCAACAGAAAAATCGTTCAAGGTTTAATTGAAGATTTAAAAATTGAAAAAAATAAAAGAACAAAAGTAATGAGAGCTATAGATAAACTCGATAAACCCGGATTTGGCTTGAAGGGTGTTGAAGAATTATTAAAAAAAGAGAGAAAAGATAAAAGTGGAGATATAACAAAAGGAGCAAATTTGAGTGATAATCAAGTTTCAAAAATCTTAAATTTTTTAAGGATAAAGAATTTAGAAGAACTTAAACAAAATTTTAAAAATCCTATTACTCAAGAAGGCATTAGAGAATTAGAGGAATTATTCGAGGTCTTAAGTTTTGGAAATTATTCTAATCAAGTAAAAACTAATTTTACAATAGTTAGAGGTCTAGATTATTATGATGGATTTTGCGTTGAAACAAACCTAAACTTTAAAATAAAAAATATTAAAGGTAAGGAAATTGATATTGGAAGTGTCTGCTCAGGTGGACAGTATAATAAATTAATTTCGAGATTTAAAGGTGTGGACATTCCAGGAACAGGTATAAGCATTGGCGTAGATAGATTACTATTTGCAATTATGCAATTAAATCAATTTCAAATTGTTGCACAAAAGCCAGTTATTGTTTGTGTAATGGATGAAAAATATTTAAAAAATTATTACGATATTTTAAACAATTTGAGAAAAAATAATATTAATTCTGAAATATTTTTGGACAGTAAAAAAAATCTAGGCAAACAACTTACTTATGCAAATAAAAGAGAATGTCCAATTGCAATTATATGTGGTGAAAATGAATTCAAAGATAATAAAATCACATTAAAGAATCTACTTGGAGTTAAAGGAGAGAAAAACCAAATTACGTTTCCAGAAGAAAATTTAATAGATGAAATCAAAAAATTTATCTGACAAAATCCATAGATCAGTACAGTCTAAAGGATTTAAATATATTCAATTACCCTCAGTAATTGAGACTAATCATATAGTTCAAAGATCTGGTGAAAGTTTTAGAAAATTTATTTTTTCATTTACAGATCAGGCTGGTAATGAATTATGTTTAAGACCTGATCTTACCATTGCTTCTTGTCTTAGATATTTAGAGAATAATTTAAAAGGTAAAGAAAAAATATTTTATAGTGGACAGGCCTATAGAAAATCTCAAAATAAAAAAGATTCTATAATCCGAAATCAAGTTGGTTTTGAGATTATAGGATCAAAAGATGAAAAAAATGATGACAAAGAAATAATAAATACATCACTTAAATCACTTAAAGTTTTAAAATACTCCACAGGCACTCTCACAATTGGCAATGTAGAGATTTTTAATCTTCTAATATCCAAATTAGATATACCAAAAAGATGGAAATTAAGACTTACGAGACATTTTTGGCGAGAAAACTATTTCAGTGATTTATTAAAAAGACTAGAGACGAATTCTGATGTAGACCCAACTATTGTCGAAGTTGATAAAAGACGATATTTAAAGATGTTAAAGAATGAACAATCATCTATTGTTGCTGGTAGAACGTTAAAAGAAATTTTAGAAAGATTTGATAAAAAGATTAAAGACCCAAGAAGAGCAAGCAAAGGAAGCAATACATCAAAAATTATTAAAGAATTTTTGAAAATTAAATGCCCAATAAATAAAGCTGCGAAGGAGTTAAATAAATTTTTTAAAAAACATAAAATAAATCTTTTTGTTGATCAGAGATATTTTCCTATCTCAAAAAATAAAATTTCAAAATTAAATGTAGTTTTCTCAACTGCCTTTGGGAGGCAATTAGAATATTATACAGGTGTAGTTTTTAAGATAGATATCAAATCAAAATCTAAAATTATAAATTGTTGCAACGGTGGTCGTTATGACAAATTAATCTCTGATCTTGGTTCAAAAAAACCAATACCAGCTGTTGGAGCAGCCCTTAACTTAAATTTTCAATCATGAAAAATTTAATAAATATTGGAATACCAAGTAAGGGACGATTGAGAAAAGATGTTTTAAAGATTTTTACTAAAAAAAATTAAAGCTTAATTCTGAGCGAGGTAAAAGAGATTTGATAGGCTCAATAGAAAATAAATCAGATATAAAAATTTTATATTTACACGCAAGAGAAATTATTGAAAGATTAGGAGATGGCTCTTTAGATATTGGCTTCTCAGGATTTGATTTATTAAAAGAAAGTGAGATTAATACTCAAAACAAAATAAATGTTATTAAAAAACTTAATTTTGGAAATGCTAATTTAGTTGTAGCTATACCAGATCCTTGGATTGATGTTCAAACTATAGCTGACTTAGAAGAAATTGCATTTGAATTTAGAGATAAAAAGAAAAAAAGATTAAGAGTTGCAACTAAGTATCCAAATTTAACTAGAGATTTTTTATTTTCCAAAGGTGTTACTCAATTCAAATTGATTGATAGTTTGGGAGCAACTGAGGCATACCCTTTTACTGGCTCGGCTGAATTAATTACAGATATAACATCTACAGGTGAGACTCTTAAGGCAAATAACTTACGTATATTGAAAGATGGAGAAATTTTAAAATCTCAAGCTTGTATTTTTACTTCAAAGAAAAATAGTAAGAAAAAGGGATTAAAAAACTTGGTTAGATTACTTTCCAAGTAATTTATCTTTAAAGTATATGAGAATAATTTTGATTATATCTAAATTTCGCATTACTGCATACATAGCTATTAAAAAACCTATTCCAAAAACAATTTTCAATATAAGATATGATTCCATAAAAATCCCTTATAATATAAGATACGAATCATGGACACATTTTTATTAACAATCTTGATTTTAATGTTTGGAGCAATCCTGACTATTTTATATTTAAATATAAAGTTCAAGAATGACAGCAGAGCAGATGAGACTAATGTAATAGCAAATTTGAACACAGAGATTATTAGACTAAAAGATAGCTTAAATTCTACAATCAATACATCTCTAAGTTCGATGTCTACCTCATTTAACTCTTTATCAACTGGGGTTACAAAGGACATGACTGAGGCCCTTACAAAAGTTGATGAGAAGGTCGGTAATTTTAACGAACAAGTAAAGCTCTTAAATCAAAGTCAAGAAGGAATCACTAAAATTTTAGCAGGGGTCAAAAAGTACGGAACTTTAGCTGAGTATTCTTTAGATGCTTTAATAAAAGATTTGCTTCCAGCATCACAATACATGATTAACGTTAAGATGAAAGAGGATACTAATGAAAATGTAGAATTTGCCATTAAACTTCAAGGCGATGTGTTAGTTCCAGTAGATTCTCATTTTCCAGTAGAAAAATTTAAAGCAATTACCGAAGCTTATGAAGCTGATGATAAAAAAGCAATAGCTGACGCTCGAACAAAATTAGCAAGTGCTTTTAAAGCAAAAGCAAAAAGTGTAAATGAAAAATATATTTTCCCACCAAAAACAACTGATTTTGCAATCGTTTATGCTCCTACAGAGAGTTTATATAAAGAACTAACTGAGTATCAAGATCAAGGAACAAAAGAATTATTAACCCAAGAATTGATGAAAAAATTTAAAATAGTTATTTGTGGCCCTAATACTTTATCAGCATATTTGCAATCTTTACACATGGGGTTCCAATCACTGAAGGTTCAAAAAGGTGCTACAGAAATTTATAATCATTTAAAAACAATTAGTACAAGATTTGGTAAACATTTTGATAATGTTATTATTCTTAGAAAAAAACTTGAAGAAGCAATGAATGTTGTAGATAAGTTCGGAACTGATGCTAGGTCAATCACCAGAACTTTGGAAAACATTAAAGATCCCGAGCAAGTTGAAAAAGCTATTTTAACAGATAACGTTGAGAAATTTGTTGAAAAAAATAAACAGCTTAAAAAATAATTTCTTTTTTCAGATAATACCGACTATAAGAAATCTCATGCGTTGGAACAAAAAATATGACTATCCTACAAGTTCAAGAGCGACAGAAGATGGAATAAGAAGATATGTTTTAGGAGAAGCAAAGTTACCTAGTGTAACTTCAATACTCGATGCAACAAAGTCTGAGGAAGATAAAGCAGCTTTGGCTAATTGGCGTGAAAGAACTGGCCACAAAGAAGCTGAAGCTATTACAAAAGCAGCAAGTAGCAGAGGCTCACAGATGCACAGCTATTTAGAGTCTTTTCTTTTAGGTAGAGAAAATTTAACTTTCTTTGAGGATAAAGAGCAATATAAAAAAATGGCAAAAGAAATTATTGATAAGGGTATAACTAACAGATTAGAGGAAATATATGGAGTGGAGTGCACTATGTATTATCCTGAGAGATATGCTGGCACAGCAGACTGTGTGGGCGTATATGAGGGAAAAGAAACAATAATTGATTTTAAGCAGTCCAACAAACCCAAAAAAGCTGAGTACATAGACTCTTGGTTTTTACAAACTGCTGCTTATTCTTTAGCACATAATGTTGTTTATAATTCAAATATCAATGCTTGTGTTATTCTAGTTTGCACAGTAGATAATTTGTTTCAAGAGTTTAAAATTCAAGGATCTGAATTAATAACATATCAAAATTTGTTTTTAGGAAGATTGAAAAAATTTAGTGAAATAAATAATTTAGTTTAATAAAAAATGGATAAAATTGTAATTTATGATACTGAAACAACAAACTCAACAATATGGGGATCCATAATTGAAGTTGGTGCCGTTGTAGTTGATAAAAATTTAAATGAAATTGGAAAGTTAAATATAAGAGGACGAATGCCAGAAGGTGAGGTGCCAAGTGCAAAGGCCTTGCTTGTTAATTCAACTAGTATTGATCTATTAACTAAAGGCAATTATTCACATTATGACTTCTTAGGTGCTGTTGAAAATTTTTTTTCTAAATGCGCCCCAGCAATGTTTATGGGCTGGTCAAATCTAAATTTTGATCGGAGAATGTTCCACTTTAATTTTTTTAAGGGCAATCGTTATCCTTACGCCACTCACTCATCACCCAATAGCGAACATGATGGTTTACACATAGCCAGGGCGGCTCAAACCTTAAATTCCGAAACTTTAAAAACAGAATTAACAGAAGCAGGTAACCCAAGTCTAGCATTAGAATCTTTATCAAGAATGCAAGGTTTCGACACTTCTGCTAGTCACACTGCCTACGTAGATGCCCAAAATTCATTGAAGGTCCTTCGAATTATCAAAGACAAACATAAAGAAAATTGGGAAACGTTTTTAAAAACATCAACAAAAACAAGCGTAGAAATGTTCTTAAAAAATGAAGGTATATATTCTATTTTTGAAAATGTTAAGGGTAGAAATATGATGTATCTTACTAGCACACTACATCCTAATCACTGTTTTCATCCATCATATACATCGTGGGGATACGTTTGGGATTTAAGAAGAGATCCAGAACCATTGTTAAACTTACCAGTAAATCAATTACGAGACATATTGAAAAAATATAGCCCTAAGGCTCTAAGAGTTTTAAAGACTAACAAAGCTCCAGTTATATTAGATAAACAATTTGGTCTTAAACAAAAACCATATTCGGATTTAGATTTAGCAACAATTCAAAAACGAGCTAAACTTGTTAGAGAAAGTGAAAATTTTTGTAAAAATATACAGTTTATTAATAGAGAGGCCGCGGAGGAAAAGGAACAAACAAAAACTCAAGAAGATTTATTACCAGAGGAAACTCTTTATGAGAAATTTATTCCCAATAAAGATACTGCATTATTTAAAACATGGCATAGTTCATCTTGGGAAGATAAATTAAGATTATTAGATAAGTTTCAAGATAAAAGATGTAGTTGGTTTGGCCAAAAAATTATTTACCAAGAAGCACCACAAATTTTACCACCAGATCTTTACAAAAACATCAAGAGTGAAATAGCTAGAAGAATTTTGAGTAAAAATAAGGAAAAGTGGCAAACCGTCAATATGGCTTACACTGAAATTGATTATTTAAGAGATCAAGCTTCAAATAGAGATGATGATGAGGAGCTAAAAAAACTTGATGAAATCAATCAATTTATAATGTCAATTGAAAAAAAATATGAAATAGCCTAGTTGACATTAATGATAATAATTATAGACAGATAATATGCTAATAGATTTTAAAGATGAAGATTTTGATAACAAAATCAAAAATGAGGATATTTCAGTAATTCAATTTAGTGCTTCATGGTGTGGTCCTTGTAAGACTTTAAAACCAATAATGGATAAACTAGCTGGCGAATATAAAGATAAAGCAGGATTTTATTACGCAGATATTGAAGATGGGGGAATAAATACAGGTAGTGCAGCGGGAATTAGAGGTGTACCAACAGTAATCATTTATAAAAAAGGTGTCGAGGTCGATAGAAAAGTTGGTGGAGTTCCCGAAAGTCACATGAAAGATTTTTTGGAAAAAAATATTTAATTTAAATCTAAAACTTCAGAACATAAGTAAAGAGATCCAGTTACCAACAACAAATCACCTTTACTTAAATTCACTGATTTAATAGCTTGAGTTAAACTTTCTTTATACACAACGTTAGAAAAATGGTTAAATTTTTTTTTTAAGTCTTTTCCACTGATTGAGTTAGGCTGACTTTTGATATCAACTGTCGTAATGGATGAAATATCTTTAAAATAACTGATGTACTTTTCGTGATCCTTATTTTTCATCATTCCAATTATAATATGCTTTTTACAATCTAGACTTTTTAAGTAATCATTTAAAACTCTAGCGCCATCTTCATTATGGTCTCCAGAAACTATAAATAAATTGTTTTTAACTAAATTTTTTAATTTTCCTGACTTAATTTCTTGAAGCCTAGCAATATTATTAATTTTTTGAATTCCATTTATTATATGTTGATTTTTAATACCTAGATCTAACATTCTAAGACTTGCAATTGCAGTAGATATATTCTCTAGCTGGTATTGACCAAGAACATTTGGTTGAGGTAGTTTTAGTCCTCCGAATTTATCCTCATAGTAAAAAAATTTATTTTCTTTTTCAAGAAATGAAAAATCTTCGTTAAAAAAAATCTTTTTTGATTGATTTTTAGCTATAGTTTTTTTAATACATTTAAGTGTTATATTGTTACTTTGTTTTGCAACAACAATTTTCGAATTCAAAAGAGCAGAAGTTTTTTCGAATACAATTTTTTCAATTGTTCTTTCATTTTTAGGAAGCCAATCTAAATGGTCTTTACTAATTGATGTTATAATAGTGGCTAAATTTTTCTTAAAAATATTAGTTGCATCAAACCTAAAAAATAATCCAGCTTCAATAAGATTAATATTATTTGGATATTGTCCAGCCTTATATAGATAACAAGCGGTCAGCATTTCAAAGAATGTTATGGGTTGATTATTATTAATTTTTTCGACTTTTTCAAAAATGGTGACTAGATCATTATCATTTAACTCTTGGTTGTTAAAAATGAATCTTTCATTGATTTTTTGTATATGTGGACTTGTAAAAACATTACATTTTATATTAGCTTCTTTTAATATCGAGTAACATGCCTGTATAGTTGAATTCTTACCATTAGTACCAATTACATTTATTACTTTAATTTTATCTTGAGGATTACCAAGTTTTTTGCAAAGATTTTTGATACGATCTAAACTTAGATCAATCTCTTTTTTATGCAATGTTAGAAAGCGACTGAGTATTTTCTTTAGTTTCATTTTCTTCAGTGCTTACGACAGAATTTTTCTTTAGCAATATTGATAACAAAGTTCCAATTTTGGCTGAAAGATCTTTTCTTTCAACAATCAAATCAATAAAACCAGTTTTTTTTACGTATTCACTCTTTTGAAAACCTTCGGGTAATTCTTCTTTGACTGTACCTTGTATAACTCTAGCACCAGCAAAAGCAATCAAAGCACCAGGTTCAGCTATTTGAATATCTCCTAGCATTGCGTAAGAGGCAGTTATACCTCCAGCAGTTGGATCAGTAATGCAAACTATGTATGGTAGATTATTTTTTTTTAATTCATTTATTGCAAGAGTAGTTCTTGCCATTTGTGATAAAGAAATTAAACTTTCCATCATTCTCATTCCTCCACCAGCGCTTATACATAAAAACGGGGTATTATTTTCTATAGCATGTTGAATTCCATACAAAAATGCTTCTCCTTCCGCAGCTGCCATTGAGGCACCTAAAAAATCAAAATCAGATGCTACGGCTGTGATTTTGATATTTTGAATTGATCCACAAACAACCATCATTCCACATTCCATTCCAGTTTTTTTTCTAGCGCTGGACAATCTACTTTTATAAGATTTTGAATCTGTCCAATTCAATGGATCATCCTTTGGAATAGGTGTTTTAAATATTTCATAATTATTTTTTCCAAATAAAATATCAAATCTTTGTTTTGGTTTTATTCTGTGATGTTTATTACAGTCTGGACAGCAAAATAAATTATCTTCAAGATCTTTTTTTAATATAGGACCTTTGCAACACGAGGTCCAGTCGCTATTAGCAATATCCTCTTTTGATGCTCTTTTATGAATAGCAGTTTTAATTTTTTCGCCAGCCTTGATTATTTTTGTTATCCAATTCATATAATTTTATTTTTTAATTTTTTTACTACATTAGTCGCATTTGTGACAGCATTTTGTCCTTTTTTAATAGACCTAGTAATTTCATTACAAATTGCGCTTCCCACAACTAATCCATCAGCTTTTTTGAGCGAGTTTATTGATTTTTCTGTAATACCGAAACCTATTACAACTTTTTTGTGTTTATTATGACTCTTAATTTTTGTGTATTCTCTGAGTATTTTTTTAGGAGATACCTTCAGTTTTCCCCCAGTGGTAGATAACATACTTATGTAATATATCATATCATGTGATTCTTTAATAATTTTGTTCAATCTTATTTTAGAAGTTGTTGGTGAAATTAGTTGAATAAAGTTTATTTTATTTTTTTTACATTTATATGCAAACTTTTTATTTTCTGGGTAAGGTAGGTCTACAACTATAAGACCATCTACTTTACTCGTTTTGCATATTTTAATAAATTTATCCTCTCCGTATTGGTAAATCATATTAAAGTAACCCATTAAAATTATTGGTTTGTTTTTTTTAATTTTTTTAAAATTTTTAACTATTGAAAAAACATCCTTCATTTTGATACCATTCTTAATAGCACGGTAAGAGCTAGTTTGAATTTGACCACCATCAGCGATAGGCGTATTATGAGGGAATCCTAGCTCACAAATATCTGAATAATTTGATATTGATTTCAAAATTTCTAAAGATTTTTTCTTTGTATAATCTCCTGCTACGGTATAGGTCAGTAAGGCTGGTCTTCCTTCATCTTGTGCTCTTCTAAATGCTTTTATAATTAATGAGTTGTGCATTAATATTTTCCTAATCTTTTTCTCAAAATATCTTGATCTTTTTTAGCATCACCGCATGAATTGACTATAATGATTGTATTTTTTTCCAATTTTGGAGCAATTTTTATTGCTTCAGCAAAAGCGTGACTTGGTTCCAAGCTTGGATTAAGTTTTTCTAATTTGGTTACAAGTTTGTAGGCATTCAATGCTTCCTCATCCGTAGCATAAGTATATCTTGCCCGCTTGGTATCTTTTAGAAAACAATGAATTGGACTTACACCCGGATAATCCAAACCTGCACTTATGGATTCTGTTTCCGCTATTTGACCCTCGACATTTTGACAGACATATGAAGCAGCTCCATGTAGTATACCAATTTTAGCATCTTTACTTAAGGGTGCGGCATGAAGTTTTGATCCTTTAGGACCACCGGCTTCAACACCAATTAGTTCTACGCGATTTTTGTCATAATCAATAAAATTGCTCCAAAAACCATAGGCAGAACTTCCTCCACCTACACAATTAATTAATTTAATTTTTCTAGGAATTTTTTTGAATTCTTTTTTAATCTGAAATTTTAATTCTTTAGAAATTTGTGAAGTACTCCATCCACAAATTTTGACAAATATATTTGGCCCCACCGTCGAACCAACACACATATGTGTGTTATCGCAATTTGATACCCAATACCTCATGCATTCGCTAACAGCATCAACCAAAGTTTGGCTACCTGAATAAACTGGCACTATTTCTGCACCGTTTTTCCTTATTGCCTCACAATTAGGTCTCTGTCTTTTAATATCTTTTGCTCCCATAAAAATTTTGCACTTAAGTCCAAATTTTTTAGCTGCCATACTTAACATTTTACCTGCATAACCTGCGCCAGTATCACCAACAATATATTTTTTACCCATAGCTTTGCAAATCAAAGCATGTACAGTCGCATTATATATCTTATGAGCACCTCCATTTGCCTCTGATACCATCTTTGCCCATATTTGAGCCCCACCTAAATAATTAGTTAAATTTTCTAGTTTTATAAATGAAGTTGGTGATCCAATATAATTTTTAAAATAAAAATCTTTTTTTTCTAAAAATTTTTTATTTTTTCTCAACTTTTTGAATTCTGTGGTTAAATCTTCAATTGGTTTTTTTAGAGTTTCAGGTATAAAACTCCCTCCAAACTTACTCCCCCAAAATCCATACTTATCGTGCTGGTCAATTAATGGAATTTTTTTTCTAATTTTCATTTTTCAATCCAATTATGATAAAGCTCTAAATTATTTTTAACAAAGCTGGGTAAGAAATTTGTATCAAGCTTAACAAGTTTGTTGCCTTTATTAAATTTGTTCGATTTAGAGTCAACTTTTAAATTATATACTGTTGTTTTCTTTTTTATTAGTTCAGAAATTTTTTCTGCTCCAAGAGGTGCCAGGTCATATTCAGTATGATGCAAATAAGATTTTAGTTTTTTTTCAATATCCTCGGGTTTTTTGATATATGAAAAATGCCAACCCCCATTATTAATAATATTTATTTTTGAGTATTTTGTTTTTGAAAACAAAGTATCAATTCTCCACCAAGGATAAATTCTATCTTTAATATTTCTTAACCATTGTGGTGAGTAAAGATTTTTTTTCTTACAAGCTTTAGATCCTATCCAAGGAAAATTTTCCAAAAGTAAATTCAACTTATAATAAATCATCAACTGTTTAAAAAAAACAATTTTATCATTTTTCTCTCTTAAATTACAATTTTCTAAATTAGGTATCTCATCTAAATCAGATATTATAATCCAATCATTTTTATCTGCATTCAATAAACCGTTTATAATAAAATTTCTTTGATAATTTTCCCTTAAAAGTGCATTCATTATATTTTTGCCAATTATCTTTTTTGAATTGTCATCTTTTTTAATATCAAAAAGATTATTTGGTTCATGATCTAATAAAAGATAGTTAATCTTACTTTCGAATTTTCTAAATTTCTTTATATCAAACAAAGGTGTTCTTTTTTCCCCTTTATGATTGAAAGTTGATTCAACTATTACGAATTTATCGACAAATCTATCTAGATAATTCAATCTGAGATCTAGTATCATGTCTTCATCAAAATACATAAAACAATCAAATATTTTCATTAATACTTTTTAATCTTTTTTAATTTTTTTTATATGATAAAAAAATTTATGGCAGATAAATTAATTATAAGTTTTGAAGAATATACTAAAATTGTTGAAAAATTGGCTATTCAGATACATAAAAATTACAATCCAACTGTTTTAGTTGGAATTATGAGGGGAGCAGCTCCGATTATAGATATTTTATCAAGAATTTTTAAGCTTCCAATTGCATATATTGTAATACAAAGTTACTCTGGCAGAGGATTAGAAGACAAGCAGGGAGAATTAATGTTTGCAAGAGAAATAAGTTCATTAGCCGTTGAAAAAGATTTTAAAAAAGTTCTTTTAATCGATGATTTATCAGACACAGGACTAACATTAAATAAAAGCATTGAGTGGTTAAAGAATTATGGGCCAACAAAAAAAAATATTGATGAGGTCAAAACCGCTTGCCTTTGGAAAAAAAAATCGTCAACTTTTGAACCAGATTTTTGTTCAGTTAGATTAGACTATGATCCATGGATTGTACAACCCACAGAACATTATGAGGAATTATCGATTGATCAAATTTTGAAAAGAAACCTATAGGGTTGGTTAATAACCAACCCTATTAAGTACGTTTAATTTTATGCAACAGCAAAACTAACAACACTAAGTATTGCAACTATCCATATAGCAGGAGATGTATTTGAGAACTTACCTGTAAATATTTTTATTAAAGCGTATGACACAAATGCAAGAGCTATCCCATTGCTTATACTGTATGTCAAAGGCATTGATATCATTGCAAGAATCGCAGGCGCAGACTCAGAAATATCATTCCATTCTATATCTGTTATATTTCTAATAAATAAAACTGAGACAAATAACAGAGCTGCACCATCTATTTGTTTTGGTAGACTCGTAGCAAGAGGAGCAAAAAATATACAAGCCAAGAACAATATGCCAATCACTAATGATGTCATTCCAGTCTTTCCACCAGCTTTTACACCAGCACCAGACTCCACATAACTAGTCACTGTTGTAGTTCCCATCATTGCACCTGCAACGGTACTAACACTATCAGATAACATTGCTTTATTAATATCTTGAACTTTTCCGTCTTTACCAACTTTACCAGCTACATTAGCTACAGATGTTAAAGTTCCGGCAGTGTCAAAAAAATCAATAAACAATAATGTAAATATAACTGTTGACATACCAGCAGTCATAGCGGCTGATAAATCAAATTCAAAAAGGTAAGTCATTGGTGGCGGAGCGCTAGCTATTCCATTGAACTTAGCTAATCCAGTAGCCCAAGCAATAATACTAAAAACTAAAATACCAATAATTATGTTTCCTTTAACATTCATTTTTTCTAAAACTATAATTGCAATAAAAGTTGCGCATCCTAGTAAAACTAATGGGTCACTCAAATTACCTAGTTGTACTAAAGTTACAGGATTATCTACTACGACCTCCATAATCTGAAGACCTATTATTGCTAAAAATAAACCAATGCCAGCTCCTATACCTAATTTAAGACTTTTTGGAATTGAGTTAATAAGCCAAGCTCTCACAGGTGTTAAAGATATAATTAAAAATAATACTCCTGCAACTAAAACAGCACCAAGAGCTTCTTGGGGAGAATATCCCATTCCAGCACAAACTCCGAAGGCGACAAAAGCATTAATTCCCATGCCTGGCGCGAGCCCTATTGGCCAAGTTTTACCGTAGAATGCCATGATGAAACATGCTAGCGCTGTGGCTAAAATCGTTGCCGTATAAACTGCACCGAAATCAAAAAAGCCTTTATCAGGTCCAGCAAATTCTCCCGATAATATAAATGGATTTAAAAACATTATATAAGCCATGGTTAAAAAAGTAGTGGTTCCGGCTATTACTTCAGTTTTAAAATCTGTTTTATGTTTTTTATAATTAAAATAATTTTTAAGCATTTGTCCTCCTAAATAATTAAATGATAGATATTTGATTCTTTTTGTAATTACCCATCAAAACTACTCTTTATTCACATATTTCAACTCAGAAGTTTATATTTATGCAATAAATTCACTGTTAATATGGATTAATGATTAAATTCAAATTTATCATATTGATTTTTCTTTTGTTGCCTTTTGTTAATGGTTGTCAGACAATAAAACAAAAAACAGATGCTATAGTTGAGAAGGAAAATCAAAAGTTAAGTAAATATATTGGTAAGTCCTCAGAAGTGCTCAAAACAGAACTTGGAAAACCTGATGAGGATTATAAAAATTCAAAAGGTAATATGGAATTGATTTATAGAGCTAAAAAATATGGAATTTTATGTGAGAGGAAATTTGAGGTAAATTCTAGTTTGATAGTTATAGGTTTTATATCTAATGGCTGTTTTTAATTTTACCTGCGGAGATAGACTCTCCGCAAGTAAGGTGAAACTTATTTAATATGAATAAGCCTTTTCTTTTTGTGTTCAGGAACAATTCTTTCACAAGATATTGTCAAAAGACCATCTTTAAGCTCAGCACCATTTATTTTTACATCATCAGCAATGGTGAAAGTTCTTGAAAACTGTCTTTGAGAAATTCCTTTATGAATAATTTCCCCGTCAACATTTTTAGAGTTTGATTTATCAACCTGTTTAGTTCTTACAGTCAATAAATTATCTTCAAATTCAACTTCAACATCTTTTTTATTAAAACCAGCTAAAGCTAATTCAATGGCATAATTATCTTTGCCAACTTTTCTAATGTTGTAAGGTGGATAGTTTGACTGCATTGTCAAATTACCGTTACCAAGCATATTTTCAAATTGATCGAACATATCGTCAAAACCGATTGAAAATGGTCTTAGTGAGTTGAAAATGGATAAATCCTTACTTGTCATAGTTTCCTCCTTTTTAAGCAAGTTAATTTTGTAAACCCCATTAGGCGATCTACGTTATATATATGGGAAGTAATTTTTTTTTTTCAAGATTAAAAATTAAATTTTATTAGAAATTTTAAGAGCAAAAGAATAGTCCAGAGCAATCTCTTCAATAGCACTATCACGTCCTGATTTACCTCCATGACCTGCATTCATCTCTGTTTTAAGGAGAAGCAAGTTATTATCTGTTTTGAAGTCTCTTAATTTTGCTGTAAATTTTGCTGGTTCATCAAATAAAACTCTATTATCGCTCAAACTAGTAGTAATTAGAATATGAGGATAATCCATTTTTTTTATATTATTATAAGGCGCGTAAGAAAATATATATTCAAAGTGCTCTTTATTGTCTTTTGCATTTCCAAATTCATCAAACTCTCCAATAGTTAATGGTAATGAATGATCAAGATTTGTTGTTAAAGAGTCTACAAATGGTACAGCCATAATTACTCCCAAAAACAATTCTGGTGCTTGATTTATAACAGCTCCTATTAACAAACCGCCAGCTGATCCACCCATACCAATTATTTTACCTTTAGATGAATATTTTTTTTCAATTAAATATTTTGCAGCATAAATATAGTCTTCAAAAGAATTCTTTTTTTTTGTAAGCTTTCCTTCCTTCCACCATTTCATGCCTTTTTCCATTCCCCCTCTAATATGTGCAGTTACCCAGATGATATCTCTATTTATTAAACTGAGTCTAGTTGAGGAAAAACTTGGACTCATTGAATTACCGTAAGATCCATAACCATATAACAGAACATTCGCAGATCCATCTAATTTAGTTTTTTTGTTTCTTGTTATTGTTAATGGCACCATTCTTCCATCATGAGATTTATATTCAATCCTTTCTACAATATAATTATCTGGATTATGGCCAGTGGGTATTTCTTGTTCTTTAACAAGTCTTTTTGATTTTTTCGATAGATTATACAAATAAACTCTTGAGGGTGTTTTTGGAGATGAATACCCTAAATATATTTCATCAGTATTTCTATCTTTTTTTGTCAAAGAAATATTAGGTAGACAAACCTCTTCATCTGAAAAAATCAATTCTTCCTCAACATTTGTTGAAGTATCCCTTAAAAATAATTTATCTAAAGCATTAGATGTCTCAGATCTAATAATCCAATTTTTCAAAAATACGCAACCACCAATTAGAACCTCTTTTTTTGCAGCAACAAATGGTTTCCAATTTTGTTTTTCTAAACTTTCTGAGACATCAATCTTGAAATCTTCTGCATCTTTATTTGTATGATTATAAAACTTATTGTTCCATGAGCTTATTGAATACAAAACTCCCCTTTTTCTTTCCATAATGAGCTTAGGTTTTGGTGGCTCTTCATTTACACAAAAATAATATTGTTCAGATGTATTATGATCTGATGTTGATATGAAGTAATATTTTTCATCGGAGCTTACATTAAGAGCAACAGTAAAAGCATCACTTTTTTCAGCAAAAATTAATTCATCGTTTTCATTTAAACTTCCAAGTTTATGTCTATAAATTTTCCTAGCTCTATGATTTTCGTCTAATTTAGAGTAAAAAATATATTTATCATCTAAGCTAAAAACAATACTTCCTGAAGTGTCATGAATTTCTTTCGTCACCATCTCATTTGAGATAATATCTCTAACAAAAATTGAATAATATTCAGAGCCTTTAGTATCTAAAGAATAAGCAAGAAACTTATCATTGTGACTTACTTCTAAGTCTCCAACACCGAAATAGTCCACACCTAATTTTTTCTTTTCTTTATCTCCATTCCATATTTCTTCAATTTCATCAGAATTAATTTTTTTTCGAAGTTTAATAGAATAATTTCCTTCAGTAGTTGTCTTGGTCCAATAATCATATGAATGATCTCTATATGGTAGAGACTCATCATCTAACTTTATTCTACCCTTAATTTCATTGAATAATTTTTTTTGTAAAAATTTAGTATCTTTTAAATGATACTCAGTGTACTTATTTTCCTCAATTAAATAACTTTCGACCTCAGGATTTAGTTTTTTTTTATCCTTTAGAACTTCAAGTATATCTTCCTGGTGTATCCAACTATAGTTATCCTCCCAAGTAGTATTGTGACAAGATTTTATTTCTGGTTTTTTTCTAAGTTGTGGTATTTTCATAAAGAAAATAATTATATGAATATAATATTTTATACAGTAGCAATTTTGACTATTTTTTATTTGTTATTAAGATATGTAAGTAAAATATCCTCAAAAAAACTATCAAAAGGTTTACGAATTATAATTTTCATTGGCCTTATTTTTTTAGCTATTTTATTTGCTATTGGTGGGAGATATATATTAACCCTACCTCTAACGTTAGCAAGTTTAGCATTATTAAAATTAAAAGGATTATCGCTATTTCAATTATTTTCACTTTTTAGATTAATTCAAACTTTAAGGAGTACCGGAAGATTTTCATTCAAAGGTGGTTATAATAAAAATTTTTCCAATTTATCTGTTTCGGAGTCATGCAAGATTTTAAATTTGGATGAAAAAAAAAAATTAACTAAACAGGATATTAATAAGGCATATTTAAAGATTCAAAAAAAAATTCATCCAGATGTATCACCTGAAACAGCAAGGTTGTCATCGATCGTTAATGAAGCTAGAGATGTACTATTAAATGAAATTAAATAAATTTTTTTGCCTCATTTAAAACTATTTGAACAGAAACGGAAGTTGGATCTAGCCTTGTATCGTGAGAAATAGTGTCTATTTTAATACCAGGTGGGATAATACGGTGCTGGTTAATGCTATAATCTGAATAAGCTTTAGGAGTATCCAATAAAATTATTAAACTTTGAATTCCCATCTGACATGATATGTGATGTCCAAATGAGTCATTTCCAATATAAAGATTACTAAGAGCAATATAATTTTTTACTTCCGCTATACTTTTTAATCCTAATGTTTCACAATTTTTTTCTTTTATAGATTGAATTATTTTTTTGGCTTCATCATTTTCTTCAGGCCCACATAATAAATAAAAATAAACTTTTTTGATTTTATTTATTTCTTTAATTAATTGTAAGTAGTTGGCATATCCCCATTTTGTTGTAGGTCCAGATGAGCCGATTCCTAAAACAATTTTTTTTAAATCATTTTTTTCTATTTCTCTAATTTTTTCTTTATCTATAAAAATTTTTGTTTCGGTTGGACAGTCTTTAATTTTTAGAGATTCTTCTGTAAAAGTTTTTGCCATATTTACTAAATGTAAATTTTTTTTTTTGAAAATTGGGTATTGATATATATTCTTTATTCCAGCAAGTTTACTTGATAAAAAATATCTTAAACTAGGATAAAAAATAAAAAGATTATCTAAATTTAATTTTTTTAAAAACTTAGATAATTTAAAAATATCTGAAAGTTTTCTATGAAATTTGTCCAAATGAATTACTTCTCTAAAGTAAGGGTCATCAGCTAAAACCTCATTTAGTTTTGGATTTAATGTAATCAAAGTTATCTTGCCAAATTTTTTTGAAATTTGATGACAATAACTTAGATGCATTAAATTTGCCCCTAATCCTTTATAGCTTAAGAAAATTCCTGTTTTCATATAAATAATTTTTCTATTATACTTATTTAAAAAAAAATTATGTCAAAAATTAACGGAATATACGCTGCTGGCATGTCAATATTTAATGAAGATCTTAGTTTGAATATAAAAAAAACGATCATTCATTCTGAGGAAATTATTAAAAATGGTTGCCATGGAGTCGCAATATTTGGTAGTACGGGTCAAGCACAATTAATACCAATTTCAGAAAAGATTAATTTTTTAAACCATCTCTCAAAAAGCAATTATAAAGAAAACTTTATTATCGGAACAGGATTAAACTCTTTAGGTGAAATAATCAATTTATTAAAAATATCTCTATCTTTAGGATTTAACAAATTTCTGATAATGCCACCTGCGTATTACAATTACGAAGATGAGGAAGTTATAAAATTTTACTCAAAGATAGTTGAAGCATTACCTGGTGTAGAAATAATTCTTTATAATTTTGAAAAATTATGTGGTTATAAGTTTAGTTTGAGCTGTGTGAGTGAATTGGTAAAAAGATTTCCTGATCAAATAATAGGTTTAAAAGATAGTTCCTACAATTTATATGAAAATTTGAAGATTAAAAATTTTTCTATTTTACCTGGATCAGAGCTAAAACTCTTAAAAGGTCTAGAGTTAGGTTGTTCAGGTATAATTAGTGCTACGTGTAATGTCACTGCGCAATTATCAAGAAAAGTTTACGATGATTTTATTTTAGGAAATAAACAATCTTACGACAAAAAATTATTTGATGTTAGAAATATTTTTGATAAATACAATTTGATTTCAGGATTACATACATTTCTCTCTAAAGAAAATAAAATTTACAAAAATCTTGTTCCTCCATTAAGATTGTTGAATCAAAAAGAAGAGAGGGATTTATTAGATAATTTAAAGAATATTAATTTTTCAATTAAATCAACAAAAGCAGCTTAATATGCAACTTGCAAGTTTTTTAAATAAAGTTTTTAAAAAAGGTGGTTTTATATTAACAGATGCAAATTCAAAAAATTATATTATAGGAACACCAAACAAAAATCCTTTAAAGCTTAAAATACTTAACAAAAATTTACATTATAAGTTGTTGCTACAACCAGATTTATATTTTGGTGAAGCATATACTAACGGTGAAATAATTATTGAAGATGGTAGTTTAACGGACTTTTTAGATCTAGCATTGATGAATATAGGAAGGGGGGAATTAAATTTTTTGGGCTCTTTAATTAATAAAGTAAGAGGCTCTTACAGATATTTAACAAATTTTAATTTTATAAAAAAATCTAAAATGAATGTGTCTCATCATTATGACATTTCTGATGAGTTATATGACTTATTTCTCGACTCAAAGAAACAATATTCATGTGGTTATTTCAAAAGAGATAATGATACTTTGGAAGAAGCTCAAAATAATAAAATTCAACATATAATTAAAAAGTTAAACATAAAACCAAATCAAAGAGTTCTTGATATTGGATCTGGTTGGGGATCATTAGCAACTGATATAGCTAAATCAGTGAATTGTGAGGTTACAGGTATAACACTATCAGAAAATCAATTTAATTATTCTAATAAAAAAGCAAAAGAATTAAATTTAGATAATCAAGTAAAATTTAAATTAATGGATTATAGAGAATTAAAAGAAAAATTTGATAGAATAGTAAGTGTTGGAATGTTTGAACATGTTGGAAGAAAGTTTTATAAAAAATTTTTTAATCAAATAGAAAATTTATTAACAAATGATGGAATTTCATTGATACATACTATTGGATCGGTAAATCCACCAAGGGATCCACATCCTTGGATTACCAAATATATCTTCCCTGGCGGTTACACTCCAAGCTTGAGTGAAATGACCACACCAATTGAAAAAGCAGGGTTAATAGTCACAGACATTGAAGTTTTGAGAATGCATTATTCTCATACCTTGAGACATTGGAAAGAAAATTGTATTAAAAATAAAGACAAAATAACAAAAATGTTTGATGAAAAATTTTTTAGAATGTGGGAATTTTATCTCGCAGGATGTGAAATGGCTTTTAAGTGGGGCGACCAAGTTGTTTATCAATTTCAATTAACAAAAAATTATAATTCAACTCCAGTTACAAGAGACTATATTTATCAATAATTTATTGATAGAATTAAACTTCCATTAAAATGAAAAAAAAACAAAAAAAGACGAAGAAAAGACATTTTAAAAAAAAAACTAATCAAAGAAAAAAAATACGTAAAAAAAACAAAGTTAAAAGAAAATCAAAATTTAAAAAAAAAAGGAAATTAAAATATTCACAAAAAAGCTTAAAAACAGCTAACAATCCAAAACAATTTGATAGCTTTGTTTACAAATTAGTTAAATTTCAGCTTTCTTTAAAACCACGATTTAATTTAAAGATAAATTTTAATTTAGAAAAATATATACAAAGTTTTTTCGATAAAATTTCAGAAACTATTACAACTTATAAGAATTTAAAAGCTGATGAATTCAGGAGAATAAAAATTGAAAAGATTGAGAGTGAAAGAATAGAAAAAATAAAGTTAGATAAAGAAAAAAAAATTGAAGAGACATTAAAAGTTAAATTAAAAGAACAATTTCTTAGAGATGAACAAAAATTAGAAAAACAAAGATCAAAAGATATAAAACTTTTCTTAAAAAAAGAGCAAGCTATATTAAGACTCGAGCAAGCTGAAAAACAAAAAAAATTTTTAAAACAAATTAGATTAGATCAACAAATTGAAAAATTTAGGATAAGAGAAATTAAAGAGTTAGATCGTCTTGAAAAAATTTCCTTACAAGAAAAAAGAGAGGATTATACTGCTCTACAAGAAAGAATTACTCAACTAAAAGAAAAATATAGAGCAATCAGAGATAAGAAAATAAAAGAGAGAGTTGAAGCTTTAGGAGTTGAACTACAAGGTGGTGAAGATAGAGAAACGTTACTCGAAAAGGAAAAAGAATATACTCTAGCAAGACAAAAAATAGAATTTGCATTAGAAAGTTTTTATAGAAGCGCAAGTAGTTTAGTTTTTCAATTAAACAAGAGACACGTTACAAGGAACATGTCAATTTTTAGATGTATTGATAGGAGATTTGAAACAGGCGAGATATTTATTAAATGGGATGAGTCTAATGATGAAGAATGGTTATTATTAATTTATATTAAGAATAACCTTCCAGATGAGGGTATTGTAATTGAAGATAAAACAGATCCTGAAAAAAATATTTCTCATGAATTTAAAAGTATTGATATTTTTAAAGCATCAGACACGATGGTTGACTCTCTAACACAACTTATTGCAAGAGAGAGATCAAAAAATGACAATTAGATTTTTTGTTAGTTAAAATTAATATGCTTTTAGGTTCTATTTTTTTAATTTCATTATACTTAATATTAAAATATGTTTTGGCTTGGATAAAGTATTTTAATAGTTTAGATAAAAGACTTGGTGATAGTACATGGCGATTTAGCTATGATTATCCTGTTTTGGGTGAAAGAGATATATCTGATTTAGATGATAAAAATTTTGTAAGATTGAGAAGAAAAAAAAATAAGATTGTTTTATTAATGTATTCTATAGTTTTAGTAATGTTTATATCTTCAATGTCTTTACTGAGTAAATTTTTATTATTTTTTTTTAGTTAGTTTTTTTCAATTGTTTTTTGTTTTTAAGATAAAGAAAAAAAGCCACTATTTCATATACAATAGAAAATACGTTAAAAATTATTGGTAGCTTAAAAAAATTATAAAGAAATTTATATTTTGGTATTTTTTTCCATAATAACAAAAAAGCCTCTGCACCTCCTACAACTTTATCTTCATCTTTGATATGAAGTCTTCTTAAAAGTTGTTTACTGTCCTTAGAGGTTTCTTTTTCGGCCAGCTCATTATCTGTAATATCAATCCAATCAATTTCATCTATTTTTTCTTTTTTATAAAGATCAATTTCGGCCTTACAAATTTTACAAGAATTATTAAAATAAACTTTCATAATAAGAGAATTTATTACTAATTTGTCTCACATATGTACATGCGTAAAATACTCTAGTTGAAAATTTTATGAAACAATCTATTTAATGTTCTTATGAGTAATTTCTTTGAAAAATCTGACCTATCTAGAAAAGACGCTGAAAGTATCATTTCAGATACTTTGCAAAAATGTGATGATGGAGAATTGTATTTGGAAAATTCGAAATCTGAGTCGATATTATTAGACGATAACAAAATTAAAAATTCCAGTTATAATTCAGATTTAGGATTTGGTTTTAGAGCTATATCTGATGAAGTGGTTGCTTATTCTCATTCTAATGAAATTTCTAAGAACTCTTTAAAACAATCCTCAGAAAATTTAAAATCAACATTAACATCTGTTAAAGGTACTTATAATCATGAAATTCCTAAATCAAATAAAAAGTATTATGACAATATAAATCCTATTGAGCAAAAATCTCTTAATGAAAAAATTAAGATATTGAACGACGTAAATGATTATTTACGATCTAAAGGTGATAAAGTTAAACAAGTTACAGCTAATTTTTTGGGAGAGCAAAAATCTGTAGAAATAATTAGATCTGGTGGAGAGACTTTGTCAGATGTTCGTCCTTTGGTAAGATTTAATGTGTCAGTTATGGTGGAAAAAGATGGCAGAAAAGAAACAGGTGTATACGGTGTTGGTGGAAGACAATCTTACGACTCATATTTAAAAGATGATAATTGGAAAAGTGTTTGTGATGAGGCTTTAAGGATAGCATCAGTAAACTTAGAGAGTAAACCCGCTCCAGCAGGTGAAATGAAGGTTGTACTCGGACCTGGGTGGCCAGCAATATTAATTCATGAGGCTGTTGGTCATGGTTTAGAAGGAGATTTTAATAGAAAGAAAACTTCAGCATTTCATAATCTAATGGGTCAAAAAGTTGCAAGTGAGGGAGTTACAATTATTGATGATGGTACCATTGATAAAAGAAGAGGCAGTCTTACAATTGATGATGAAGGAACACCAACAGAAAAAACTGTTTTAATTGAAAATGGAATTTTAAAAAATTTTATGCAAGACAGACTTAACGCACGTTTGATGAAAACAAGATCTACTGGTAGTGGGAGAAGAGAAGACTATAGACATATAGTTCTACCAAGAATGAGAAATACAATGATGCTAGGTGGTAAGCAGACCCAAGATGAAATGATTAAATCTGTCGACAAAGGTATTTTCGCAGTTAGTTTTGGTGGTGGACAAGTTGATATTACATCTGGAAAATTTGTATTTAATTGCACTGAAGCTTATGAAATTGTTAATGGTAAAATTGGATCACCAATTAAAGGTGCAACGTTAATTGGTGATGGTCCTTCAATTTTAAAAGAAGTTTCTATGGTAGGGAATGATATGATGATGGATCCTGGTATTGGGACATGTGGTAAAGCTGGACAAGGTGTACCCGTAGGTGTTGCACAGCCATCAATATTAATCGATAAGATGACTGTAGGTGGTACGAAACTTTAAATGATTAAAGATCAAGAATTTTTAAAGAAAAAAGCGACATATTGTTTAGATTTAGCGAAGAAATTAGGTGCAACAGAATCAAGTGTGGTCGTAAAAAATTCAGTTTCTGAAACTGTTAATTTTAGAAATAAAAAATTGGATGAAGCTAACAGGTCAGATGATCTAGGTATAAGTATCACTACTTATGTTGGTAAAAAAAAATCATCAATATCCTCATCTAATTTACTTATTGATAATTTGAATATTTTGATGGAAAAATGTGTAGAAACTACAAAAAATACTCCTGAGGATGAATTTAATTCTTTACCGGACAAAGATTTATTGGCAAAAGAAGTTATAGATTTAGATCTCTATGATGAGAGCCATATAGCGAATGATCAAAAAATAGATTATTTAGAAAAATTAGAGTCTGCTGCTTCAAAGGACAAAAAAATTGTCAATACTGAATCTAGTTTTACTCAAAATAAATCTAATTTTGTTTTAGCTAATAGCGAAGGTTTTTGCGATGGTTACAAAAAATCCTCATTTACAGCATCAAGTGTAACAGTTGCAAAAGATGAAAAAAGCATGGAAAGAGATTACGAATACTCCAGCAAATGTTTTCTTAAAGACCTAGATGATGCAGATGAATTAGGTAAAATTGCTGCTAATCAAACTATTAGAAAATTAAGTCCAAAAAAAATTGGGAGTGAGAAAATTGCTATAATTTTTGATAAAAGAATAGCTAAGGGGATATTAAGTACTTTTGCAAGCGCTATTTCTTCATCTGCAATATCAAGGGGAACTTCTTATTTAAAGGATAAAGTTAATCAAAAAATATTCTCTGATAAAATTAATGTATTTGACGAACCTGATATGCTCAAAGGCTTAGGCTCAAGAAATTTTGATAGTGAAGGGGTAAAGACTGACACACTTAAACTGGTAGATCAAGGAATTTTGAAGCATTACCTGATTGATACTTACAATGGAAAAAAATTAAATCTTAAGTCTAATGGAAGATGTGGAGGAACAAGTAATCTTTATTTTGAAAATGGAAATATTAGCTTTGAGGATTTACTGAATTCAAATTCAAAAAGTCTCTATATTACAGAAACCATAGGACATGGAAGTAATATTGTAACCGGAGACTATTCAGTTGGAGCAACAGGGTTTTTGATTGAAAATGGTGAGTTTAAATATCCAATAAATGAAATTACCATAGCAGGTAATCTTAAAGACATGTTTCAAAATATTACCTTAGCAAATGACTTGGAGTTTAAATATGCAACTAACTCACCAACCATGTTAATAGAAGGAATGGTTGTTGCTGGTAAATGAGTGAATTTTGTATAATTGGTTCTGGAATATCTGGATCTACAATTGCAAATCTTCTTAATAAAAAATATTCAGTAATTTTGTTCGACAAAGCAAGAGGTCCTGGGGGTCGTGCATCTTTTAAAAGAATAAAAGGTAAAACAGGTTTTGATCATGGTACTCAGTATATTTCACCAAAAACAAACAAATTTAAAAAATTTATTAAAGATTTAATAAAAAAAAGAATTTTAAAAGTATGGGGTGGCAAACACATTTTTCTTAATTCAAAAAAAAACGAGGATAAAAAACATCTAAAAGTAATTGGCAAAAATGGAAACAATGATATATGCAAACATTTGCTAAAGAAAATTAGTTGCAACTATCACAGTGAACTAAAAAAAATCTATTATAAAAATAAACTCTGGTATTTGTTATTTGACGATGGAAAATTAAGATCCTTTAAAAACCTAATTTTGACTTGTCCTTTTCCACAATTAAAAAAACTTTCTAAGAAATTTATTAATAATTCTTTTTTAAGAAAATCCATAAAAATGGATGCAAATATTACTACTATGATTGCGATAAAAAAAAGTAAGAATTCAAATAGTAGCTATCTCTTTGAAGATCCAATTCTTGGTTGGGCAGGAAATGAAAACTCAAAAAAAAGATTTAGATCAAAATATGATTTATGGACTCTTCAAAGTACATTTAAATGGGCAAATAAAAAGATTAATAAAAACAAGAATAACAAAAAAGAAAATTCACAAATTATGATCGATAAATTTTTTAAACTTTCAAATATCAGAAAAACAAAAATTTATTATTCACTTAATCACGGTTGGCGATACTCTTCAAATTCGAGACCATTTAAAATTAAAAGTTATTGGGATCCTAGTAAAAAATTGGGTGTTTGTGCCGATTGGTTTGTAGGACCTAGATTAGAGTCTGGATGGATAAGTGCACATGATTTATTTAGAAAAATCTCAAGATGAATTAATTGAAATTTTTTAATTTATATTCCCAGTTACCCATTCTTGAATAGGATACTTTTAATATCATTAAATTTTTACGATCATACCAAATGTCAAAATCTAATCTTTTATCTTTCGGTATACTCATGTCTTTAGACTTCAGTGTAAAATGATCAACATCATAAACTTTTCCATAAAGATCTATTTTTTCTTTACCTAAAAAAGTCACCACTTGATCCTTAATACTCCCTGAGATAGGACTAATTTGAGAACTCGCTAGTAAAATTTTGTGATTCCACCAATTTCCAATCACGTTATGAGCTGAGGCTTCTCCATTATATGAAGAGCCTTGAATATCAAATTTTTTATTTTTTTTATTATATGTTAAATTTACAAACTTCTTTTTGTCGTTTTGTAAAGTTTTAGAATTATAAGAAACTAATAGATCTTTGAGATATTTTTCTTCACTAAAGCCTTCAACTTTGAAAACCGTTGCCCCCAAAAGTTTAACTACAAATTTAATTTGATTAGTAACAATAGTTTCTGTTCCATTTCTATTGAAAAAATAATGATTGTAGCCTATAAGCTTACCATTTCGAAAAATTTCCATCTCAATTTTCTTGTATTTAATGTAATGTCCAATATGAGCAATTGAATTTGTTGAATAAATCAAGAGAAATAAAATGACTATAATTTTTTTCATTTAACAAATAGTTTAATAGACTTTATTAGCAATAGAAATAACTTATTAAAATGTTTTTAAAAATTAAGAAAATACCAAGGGTCAATTGGAGTTCTGATAAGCCTTATAATTTTAAACCAAAATTCTCCACATTCTTTTTTTTATGTTTTGGTTTGATTTTATTTGGTCTTGGAGAAGGTTTATTAATTGTATCTTTTACTGGCGCTTCTCCATGGAGTGTTCTAGCACAAGGTATTTCTCTAAATGTTAACTTAAGTATAGGAATAATTACATTTTTAATTAGTGTTGCAGTTTTAATTCTATGGATACCCCTTGGTCAAAAACCAGGGATGGGAACAATACTCAATGCAATCATTATTGCATTGATGATTGATCTTTGTATAACATTTGTTCCAACCCCATCTAACTACTTATATCAATTAATTTTAGCAATAGTTTCAGTAATAACAGTTGGGATTGGCGGAGGTATTTATTTAGTTTCTAATCTTGGAGCAGGACCAAGAGATGGATTAATGATTGGTTTGCAAAAAATAACTAACTTACCAGTAGCTACTGTTAGAGCATTTTTAGAAATTTCAGTAGTTAGTATTGGTTGGTATTTAGGTGGAACAGTAGGTATTGGAACTTTATTGTTCGCCTTCGGTATTGGTCCGTGTGTTGCTTTAGGATTGTTCTTGGTGGATAAAATTTTTGATTAGGCTGCGGCGCCTGATTTCTCACTTCTTTTTCTTTCATGAGGATCTAATATTGCCTTTCTTAATCGGCAGGAATCTGGAGTAATTTCTAAGGCTTCATCAGTGTTTAACATACTTAATTGTTCAGCAATCGACATTTTTCTTACTGGTGTTAATACAACGTTTTCATCGGTGCCTTGTGTTCTCATATTAGTTAATTTTTTGCCCTTCATAACATTAATAATCATATCACCTGGTTTAGGAGATAAACCAACAATCATACCTGGATAAACTGGATCATTATGTGTTACAAACATCTCACCTCTGGCTTGCAGGTTAAATATTGCAAAAGCAACTGCTTTTCCTTGCTCCATAGAAATTAAGGCACCATTTCTTCTACCCTCCATTTCTCCCTCAAATGGACCATATTCATGAAAAATTCTATTGATAACACCATTTCCTTTTGTAAGCGTTAAAAATCTACTTGTGTATCCCATCAAACCTCTAGTTGGTGCATGAAATATAAGTCTCTTTTTGTTTTTACCGGTATCTTTTAACTCTATTAATTTACCTTTTCTTCTGTTCATTGAGTCAATTATTTTTGACGAGTGTTCTTCATCAAGATCCATGGTAATTTCTTCTATTGGTTCAAGTTTTTTTCCATTTTCATCTTTTTTATAAAGAACTTTTGGAGGACTGACAGTCATTTCAAAACCCTCTCTTCTCATTTGAGTAAGTAAAATTTCTAACATTAATTCGCCTCGGCCACTTACTACGAATGAGTCATTTCCCTCATTTTCGGTAAAAGTTATACCAACATTATTTTGTGCTTCTTGAATTAATCTATCTCTTATTTGTGTACTTGTTAGTTTTTTACCCTCTGTGCCAGCTAAGGGCGATGTATTTACTGTGATTGTAATTGACATTGTTGGAGGATCTATAGGAGTAGCTTCTATTGGCTCATTTACCTCAAGATCGCAAATAGTATCTGCAACATTAGCTTTTTCTAATCCTGCAACTACTACTATATCTCCAGCCTCACCAACCTCAATTGGAGTTTTTTTGGTTCCTTCATACCTAAAAATTTTAGTTAATCTCCCTTCATCAACTTTTTCTCCATTTAAGTTAATTGCTTTAATTGCCTGATTAGCTTTTGCAGTTCCTTGTGAAATTCTACCTACTAAACTTCTTCCTAAGAAACTATCAGCGTAAAGAAGTGTAGATAGCATAGCAAATGGTTTTGATTTATCTAACTCGGCTGGTTTAACATGTTCTACTATTTTGTCTAAAAGTGGATTAAGATTTTCTCTTGGGCCATCAACATCAATATCAGCCCATCCAGATCTTCCACTCGCATACAATACTGGAAAATCTAATTGATCCTCATTAGCATCTAAGTTTACAAATAAATCAAAGGTTTCATCTAAAACCTCATTAGCTCTTTGATCCGATTTGTCTAATTTATTAATTACTACAATAGGTTTTAATCCCTGTTTTAGAGCTTTTGATAACACAAATTTTGTTTGTGGCATAACACCTTCAGCAGAATCAATTAGAAGCAAGGCACCATCTGCCATACTTAAAACTCTCTCAACTTCAGCAGCGAAATCTCTGTGACCTGGAGTGTCAATAATATTAATTCTTGAGTTTTTCCAATTAATCGATGCAGGTTTTGCCAAAATTGTTATTCCTCTCTCTTTTTCAAGTTCGCCAGTATCCATCAATCTCTCATCAACCACTTCATTTTCTCTAAAAGATCCACTTTGCTTCATTAAATTATCGATTAGTGTCGTTTTTCCATGATCAACATGGGCTATTATTGTGATGTTTCTAATACTATTACTCATAAAATCTTGGCTCTTATACATTAATTTATTATTTTGAAAACTTAAAAATCATTAATAAATACATAGATTTCAGAAAAAAAATCCTGTTATTTAGTTTTTTTCAACTTTTCTCTCTTGATTCTTCGTCTCTCTTTTAGAGAAAACTTTGGTTTTTTATTTAAACTAGAATCTTTAAATGATTTTCCACTATATCTTTTTGACATATTAGTAATTTATAATTAAAAAAAAAGGCGAGTTTGCACTCGCCTTCTGAATTTTTAATGAAGTGGAAATATTACATTCCCATGCCACCCATTCCACCCATTCCACCCATGCCACCCATGCCACCAGGCATTGCAGGTGCTCCAGCATCTTTTTCTTCAGGTTTATCAGCAATCATTGCTTCTGTTGTCACTAATAAGCCTGAAATTGAAGCAGCATCTTGAAGAGCTGTTCTAACGACTTTCACAGGATCTATTATACCTTTAGCAAACATATCACAATATTCTTCATTCTGTGCATCATACCCATGAGTCTTTTTATTTTGTTCAAGAAGTTTTCCAACTACAACTGACCCATCAACTCCAGCATTTTTAGTAATTTGTCTTATAGGAGCTTCAAGTGCTCTTCTAACCAAATCAACACCAGCTTTTTGATCTTCACCTTTAGCTTTTACTTTTTCAAGGTCTTGTGCGGCATATAACAAAGCGCATCCACCACCTGTCACAATTCCTTCTTCAACAGCAGCTCTAGTTGCATTAAGAGCATCCTCGACTCTGTCTTTTCTCTCTTTGACCTCTACCTCAGTAGCACCACCAACTTTAATCACAGCAACACCTCCAGCTAATTTAGCCAATCTTTCTTGGAGCTTTTCTTTATCGTAATCTGAAGTTGTTTCATCAATTTGTTGTTTTATTGAGGAACATCTCGCTTCGATGTCAGATTTTTTACCACTACCATTTACAATAGTACTATTATCTTTATCAACTTTAACTTTTTTACATGATCCAAGATCATCTAGTTTAACATTTTCAAGTTTAATTCCTAAATCTTCAGAAATTACACTTCCACCAGTTAAAATTGCAATATCTTCAAGCATAGCTTTTCTTCTATCACCAAACCCTGGAGCTTTTACAGCTACCACTTTTAAACCTCCCCTTAATTTATTTACTACTAAAGTTGCCAAAGCTTCACCCTCAACATCTTCAGATATAATCATTAAAGGTCTTCCAGCTTGCACAACCGCTTCTAAAAGTGGAACCATCGGTTGTAAGTTTGTAAGTTTTTTTTCGTGTAAAAGAATAAAAGGATTATCCAATTCTGTAGTCATTTTATCGCTATTAGTTATAAAGTATGGGGATAGATATCCTCTATCGAACTGCATTCCCTCAACAACATCAAGCTCAGTTTCTATACCTTTATTTTCTTCAACAGTAATAACACCCTCATTTCCAACTTTTTGCATTGCTTTAGAAATCATACTTCCGATTTCTTTATCACCATTCGATGAAATTGTTCCAACTTGAGCAATTTCGTCACTATCTTTAACTTTCTTAGCTGAAGAAACTAGATTTTGTTTTACAACTTCTACTGCAGCATCAATACCTCTCTTGACGTCCATGGGATTCATACCAGCTGTTACATATTTTACACCTTCTTTAACAATAGCTTGAGCTAAAATAGTTGCAGTTGTTGTACCATCACCAGCTTCATCGTTTGTCTTGCTAGCGACTTCTTTGACCATTTGTGCACCCATATTTTCAAATTTATCTTCAAGATCAATTTCTTTTGCAACAGATACACCATCTTTTGTAATTCTGGGAGCACCATAAGATTTATCCATTACAACATTTCTACCTTTAGGACCCAAAGTAACTTTAACCGTATCTGCTAAGATATTAACACCTCTAATCATCGCTGCTCTTGCTTCAGCATCAAATTTAACAACTTTTGCCATTTTATTCTCTCCTTTAAATTAATTATTTACTCGAAATACCCATAATGTCAGACTCTTTCATTATGCTATATTCTTTTCCATCTATTTTGACTTCAGTACCTGACCATTTGCCAAATAAAACTTTGTCACCAACTTTGACATCCATGGGAATTTTCTTTCCATCCTCTGTTTTTGCTCCACCACCTACGGCAACAACTTTTCCCTCTTGTGGTTTCTCTTGTGCTGTGTCAGGGATGATTATTCCACCAGCAGTTTTCTCACTACTGTCTAAAACTTCTATTAGAACTCTATCATGTAACGGTTTAAATTTCATAAATCTCCTTTATAAATATGGACTTCATATAGATATTGGGCCAACTATTTCAAGATATAGCTCAAAATAAGTTAATTAAAAAATATAGGAATTTAAGCCTTTTTTGGTTTATAGATTATTTTGATGACAAAAAATTTAGATAAAGATGGTTTCTGCTCTATTGTTGATAATTATCAGTTATTTTATATAGATTTATGGGGAGTAATTCATAATGGAATTAACCTTCATAAAGAGGCTATAAAAGTCTTAAGAGAAATATCAAAAAGGGGTAAAGAGTATATTCTTCTTACAAATGCACCAAGACCAAATTATGTTGTTCAGCAATTTCTGGAGAAGATGGGTATGGAGAAAGAAATTAGGGACCATGTTTTTACATCTGGTCAAGCATCATTAAATTATCTTAAAAAAAATCTATCAACCAAATTTTTTTTCCACGTTGGACCTTCTCGAGATTTTGATTTGTTTACTGATTTTTCCACAATGAAATCAGAAGATATTAATAAAAGTGAATATATTTTATGTACAGGATTATTTGAAAATTTTGGTAATGATCTAAATTATTACAAAGAACTATTTGAAAAAAATTTAAAAAAACAAATGATTTGTACAAATCCAGATTTAATTGTTGATAGAGGAAATGTAAGAGAATTTTGTGCGGGATCAGTTGCTATGGTTTTTGAAAAAATGGGAGGACACGTAGTTTATTTTGGTAAACCATATCCTGAAATTTACAATATATCAGTAAATAATAAAAATAAGAAAATTCTCTCAGTTGGTGATAATTTAAACACCGACATTAAGGGTGCAAATCTTTTAAATTATGATTCTTTAATAATTTCAAATGGTATTCACAAAAATGAAATAAAAGAGATGGGCATAGAGGCAACAGCAAAATCTTACGAAACGATATGTAATTATATTCAATCGGAATTAAAATGGTAAAATCGATGAAATTGTACAATAATTTTGATATCGCAAAATACTACAAGAACTCAATTATTTTAATTGGAAATTTTGATGGACTGCACTTAGGACATCAAAAACTATTTAAGTTAGCAAAAAGATATAAAAAAAAATATTCATCTAAAATTGGAGTTTTAACTTTTGAACCAATGCCAAAAATGTTTTTCAATTCAAAACTAAAAAATTTCAGACTATCAAATGTAGATCAAAAAATTGAAAATTTTATTAAGCTTAATGTAGATTTTTTAATCATAAAAAAATTCAATCGTAAATTTTCCAAGACAAAATCAATTTCATTTATAAAAAAAATTTTAGGTAAAAAACTAAATCCAAAATTTATTTTTGTAAGTAATAATTTTAGGTTTGGCAATAAAAGAGAAGGAGATGTGAAAGAGTTAATAAAATATGAAAAATTGTGTAAATATAAAATTGTAAAACCACAACCATTATCAATTAAAAAAAAAATTATTTCGTCGACTTTAATAAGAAAATATTTACAAATTGGGAAGCTAAGTAATGCAAACAAACTTTTAAAAAGAAATTGGTCAATTAACGGAAAGATACAGAAAGGAAGACAACTAGGAAAAAAAATTGGTTTTCCAACTGCAAATATAGATATTAAAGACTATGTTCTTGCAAAGCCTGGTGTTTATGTAGTCAAAGCAAAGATAATGAAAAACTCGAATTATATTAAAGGAATTGCAAATTTAGGATATAGACCAACATTTAATGGAAAAAAAATATTATTAGAGGTTCATTTATTTAATTTTTCTGGAAATTTATATAATAAGTATTTAAGAGTAGAATTTTTAAAGTTTATTAGATCTGAAAAAAAATTCAAAAATGTAGATCAATTAAAAAAACAAATTAGTATTGATCTTTTAATTGCAAATAAAACAAAATGAGTAAAAGTCAAATCAATTTACCAAAAACAGTTTTTTCAATGAAAGCTAATTTACCAATTAGAGAGCCAGAAATATTGAAGCTTTGGAAAAAAATTGATCTTTATAAACAGCTAAGGAATGCAAGAAAAGGAAAAGAAAAATTTGTATTACATGACGGTCCTCCATATGCAAATGGAAACATACATATGGGCACTGCTTTGAATAAAATTTTAAAGGATATTATCGTAAAATTTCATCAAATGGATGGTAAAGACTCGGTTTATGTCCCAGGTTGGGACTGCCATGGTTTACCTATTGAATGGAAAATTGAAGAGGAATATAAAAAAAATAAAAAAAATAAGAATGATGTTCCTATTGTAGAATTTAGAAAAGAATGCCGAACTTTTGCAGAAAAATGGATAGAGATACACAAAGACCAATTTAAAAGATTAGGTGTGGTTGGTGATTGGGAAAATTACTATTCAACAATGAGTTATGATGCAGAAGCACAAATAGTAAGAGAGTTGGGTAAATTTTTAAAAGAGGGAAGTTTATACAAGGGATTTAAACCAGTTTTATGGTCAACAGTGGAAAAAACTGCCTTGGCTGATGCAGAAGTTGAATATAAAGATCATAAATCTGATACAATTTATGCCTGCTTTCCTGTGAAATCATCTAAATATAAGGAGCTAAATAATTGTAATATTGTTATTTGGACAACCACTCCTTGGACGATACCAGCTAATAAGGCTTTGGCTTACAATGAAAGCTTAGATTATTTAATAATTAAAATTAACGATGAGGGTAATTTTAAAGACAAAAGAATCGCTATTGCAGAATCATTATTAGACTCTGTTTTGAAAGACTGTGAAATAAAAGAATACGAGTTACTAACTAAATTTAAAGGCAAAAATTTTAAAGATACAATATGCCACCATCCATTTTTTGATTTAGGTTATAATTACGAAATTCCAATGTTGGAGGCTCGTTTTGTTAACACAGAGCAAGGAACAGGAATTGTTCATTGTGCACCAAGTCACGGACCTGATGATTTTAATCTTTGTTTAAATAACGGTATAAAAGCTATTGAAACTGTTGATAACGATGGAAAGTATACAAAAAATGTTTCTTTATTTGAGGGGTTGCATATTTTTAAGGCGAATCCAATTGTAATTGAAAAATTAAAAAATCAAAATAAACTTTTATCAAATAGTGAGTTGGTTCATTCATACCCTCATTCCTGGAGGTCTAAAGCACCTCTAGTTCATCGTGCGACACCCCAATGGTTTATTTCTATGGAAAGTCATAAACTTAGAAGCAAAGCTTTAAAAGCAATTGATGAAACAACTTTCTATCCAAGTAAAGGAAAAGAAAGATTAAAATCGATGATTGAAACAAGACCAGATTGGTGCGTATCAAGACAAAGAGTGTGGGGTGTACCGCTCCCTATTTTTGTTAACAAAAAGTCAAAAGAGATTTTAATAGACGATGAAGTATTTGAAAATATTGCAAAGATTTATGAAAAAGAAGGGTCAGATTGTTGGTTTTCAGATGACCCACAAAAATTTTTAGGTGATAGATACAAGGCGAAAGATTTTGAAAAACTTAGTGATATTGTTGAAGTCTGGTTTGATAGTGGCTCAACACATTCTTTTGTTTTGGAGAAAAGAAAAGATCTTAAATGGCCTGCATCAATGTATTTAGAAGGTTCTGATCAACATAGAGGATGGTTCCATTCTTCTTTATTGGAGGCCTGCGGAACTAGGGGCAAAGCACCTTTTGAGTCAATATTATCCCATGGGTTTGTTGTTGATGGAAAGGGTTTAAAGATGTCTAAATCCCTAGGAAATGTAATTGCTCCAGAAGATATTTTGAAAAAATATGGAGCTGATATTTTAAGAATTTGGGTTGCCTCATCTGACTATGCTGAAGATTTAAGAATTGATTACTCTATTTTAGATCAACATTCAGAATCTTATAGAAAAATAAGAAATACATTTAGATACCTTCTTGGTAATTTGAATGATAATTTTAAGGAAACGGACCTAAAAAATATTGAACCAAAAAAATTACCAGAATTAGAGCAGTTTATGTTACATAAAATGTTTACACTAAATTCCAAATTTAAAGAGTATTTTTTAAATTATGATTTTCACAATCTATATAAAGAATTATTAAATTTTTGCACTGTTGATTTGTCTGCTTTCTATTTTGATATTAGAAAAGATACTCTTTACTGTGACCAAAAAAATTCGGATAAAAGAAAATCATCTTTGGCATTACTAGATGTCATTCTAAATTCATTATTAAAATGGTTTGCACCAATTTTATCTTTCACAACGGAAGAAATATATCAATTAGTCTCAAAAAAAAATAAAAGTATTCATTTAGAAAATTTTTTAGATTTCCCCAAAAAATTTGAAAACTTAAAACTTTATAATAAATGGTTAGAACTTATTAAAATAAGAAATATTTGTAATTTAAGTATAGAGGAAAAAAGAGCTTCCAAAGAAATTGGATCAAGTCTAGATGCTGCTATTAAAATAAAGTTAGATAAAAGCAAACTCAAATTAACTCAAGGAATAGATTTATCAGAATTGTGTATAACTTCGACTGCAGAAGTTTTAGAAAATGATACTAGTGATATTGTTGTGGAAACAACTAAAGCAAAAGGTAATAAATGTCCGGTTTGTTGGAAAATATCAAATGAACCTTGTTTAAGACATAAAATTTAAAATCATGTTAAAAAAACATCTTACTAATTTTCTAATAATTTCTTTTTTGTTTTTTGTAGATAGGATTTCAAAAATAATTGTCTTAAACAAGACAAATAACTTTGGATCTTCTGAAATATATTCATCTGAATTTTTAAATTTACAACTGGTATGGAATAAAGGTATTGCATTTGGATTATTGGCTTTTAATGAAAATTTTGCTTATCAAATAATTACCATAATTATAGGAATAATTATAGTTGTTCTGTTTATTATTATGAATAGATCGAGTAATAAAGAAATGAGTGGGTTCGTTCTAGTTATTAGTGGCGCTTTAGGAAATTTTTATGATCGTTTATTTTTTAAAGCGGTTCCTGATTTCATCGACTTTCATTACAAGGAATTTCATTGGTTTATATTTAATATTGCAGATATATTCATTTCAATTGGTATATTTTGGCTTATTTTAGTAGAAATATTTTATAAGAAAAAAAATGAAATTATTTAAATCAACATTAATATTTTTTCTACTAATATTTCTCTTAATTAGTTGTCAAAGTGTAAAAGACACTTTGAGTATGAAAAAAAAAAAATCTTACGATGAGTTTTTAATTGAAAAAAAAAATCCCTTAACGTTGCCTCCAAATTTTTCTAAGTTACCAAAACCAAAAGATAAAGAGGAAAAAGAAGCTGAAGAAAATTTAGATATTGATCTTTCTACTGTTTTAGAGAATACGGGTGAAAATAAATCCATAAATCAAAATAGTGACTTGGAAAAAAAACTCTCAGAAATTTTAAATAAAAATGAAGCTAACTAAAGATATTTTTTTTCAAGATTTTGAAATAAAAAAAAATACAAGTAATTTAAAAAAAGTTTTTAATAATCTAATAAAAAATAAGAATGAAATTTTAAAATCGTTAAGCACTAATTATATTTACTCATTTTCGAAAACATTTAGAAAAACTCACTATAAAAAATTTACCTCTCTAAGAATAATTGGAATAGGTGGTTCAATTTTAGGTAGTAAAGCAATTTATAATTTTTTAGATTTTAAAGTTAAAAAAAAAGTTTATTTCATTGATAATCTAACACCAAAAATTGAAAATAAAAAAATAAAAAAAAAAACTTTAAATATAATAATCTCAAAATCAGGAAATACTCTTGAAACGATATCTAATGTGAACATTTTATTAAAAAAAAATGATAATAATATTTTTATTACACAAAATAATAAAAGTTATTTGAGAAATTTGGCAAATAAATTAAAGTCAGAAATTATTGATCATAATAATTTTATCGGAGGAAGATACTCTGTTTTATCTGAAGTAGGGATGGTTCCTTCTATATTAATGGGATTAAACGAAAAAAAGTTTAAACAATTTGATAATTTAGTAAAAAATAAATACTTTATAAATTCATTGATATCAAATGTGTCTAATATTCTTTTTTTTATTAGAAAAAAAAAATTTAATTCAATTTTTATAAATTATGATGAAAAATCTGAGGATTTTCTTAAATGGTATCAGCAACTTTTAGGAGAAAGTTTAGGAAAAAAAGGTAAAGGTATATATCCGGTGATTTCATTAATGCCAAAAGATAATCATAGTTTAATGCAACTTTATTTGGAAGGACCAAAAAAAAATTTTTTTACTTTTTTTAGCGTTAGCGAAAAAAATTCAGACAAAATTAATAATAATAGAATTTTAGACACTTACAAATTTTTAAAAAATAAAAATTTAAGTGAAATACTAAGAAGTCAAAGAAAAGCTTCCGAAAAAGTATTTATTAATTGTAAAATACCTTTTAGAAGTTTTGAAGTGTTGCAAAGAAGTGAGAAATCTCTTGGTGAATTATTTACTTTTTTTATTCTTGAAACAATTCTTTTAGCTAAAGCTTTAAAAGTAAATCCTTACGATCAGCCTTCAGTTGAGTTGATTAAAAAAAAAACAAAAAAAATCCTTATTAAAATCTAATTTCCTATAATAATTTTAGATACACCGTAAGTCCTTTCTTCAAATATTTTTAATTGAGGTGTAATTTTGGCTTTATCATTTTTATGCCTGTGAACAATTAAAATTCCTTTTTCATTTAAAAATTCTTTATTTTTAATTTTCTCAACTAATTTAAATATTCTTAACTCTTTATACGGAGGATCTAAAAAAATGATATCATATTTCTTTAAACTTTTTTTAGGTTTATCAAAATAATTAAAACAATCTTTTTTTATTATTTCACAACTATCTTTAGCGTTTAACCTCTCAATATTTTTTTTTAGAACTATTAGAGTATCTGCTTGGTTTTCTACAAAATCGACACTTTTAGCACCTCTTGAAAAACATTCTAAACCAAAAGAACCAGATCCAGAAAACAAATCTAAAACTTTTGACCCTTTGATATTAAGCTTTAAAATATTTGAATGCTCTAAAATATTAAAAATTGATTCTTTGACTAAATCGCGCAAGGGTCTAGTAAACTGCTCATTTGGAAGATTTAACTTCATACCTTTAAATTTACCGCTGATTATTCTCATTTATCAATTATTTTATAACCAATATCATTTCTGAAGAAACCATATTTCCAGTTTATTTGATTAATAATATTTATTGCTTTCTCTCGTGCTAATTTTAAATCATCAGAGCTAATTACAAAATTAAGAACTCTGCCACCATTAGAATAAAAAATATTATTTTTTTTAATGGTTCCAGCATGAAAAATATATTCATTGTCTCTCAAAGAAATATTTTCTAAATTTTTAATTTCTAAATTTTTTTTATATTCATCAGGATATCCCTTTGAGCACAAAACTATACAAATTGTTTTTTTATTAGACCATTTTATTTCAGTTAACTTTAAATTTTCATTAACACATGATTCAAAAATTTCTGCCAGATCAGTCCTTAGTTGCGGAAGTATCGTTTGACATTCTGGGTCACCCATTCTTACGTTATATTCAATAAGAAACGGCTCATTATTTTTTATCATTAATCCAGCATATAAAAAACCTTTGAATGAAATTTTAAATTCCTTGAGAGCTTTAAAAGTTGGTTCGATTATTTTTCCAATAATTTTATTATTTAAAACGGCATTTTCTAATCTTGAGGGGGTGTAAGCTCCCATCCCACCAGTGTTCTTTCCTTTATCACCCTCAAAAACTTTTTTATGATCTTGTGCGGTCCCAAAAATTTTATAATCTCTTCCATCGGAAATAATAAAGAAACTCATTTCTTCTCCGTCTAAGAATTCCTCAATTAATACTTCTTTTGCTTTACCAAATTTACCATTAAATATTTCGTTAATAGCATTCATAGCTTCTTTATCATTATTACAAATATACACTCCTTTACCTGCGGCCAATCCATCTGCTTTGACCACTAAAGGAAATTTCGATTTTCTTAAAAAATTTGAAGCGGTTTCTATTTCAGCGAATATACCAAATTCTGCTGTTGGTATATTATAATTTTTACAAAGTTTTTTTGTAAATATTTTTGATCCCTCTAGTTGTGAAGCTGCCTTATTAGGACCAAAAACTTTAATACCTTTTTTCTCAAATTCATCAACAATACCCATTACCAATGGTTTTTCAGGGCCTACTATTACAATATCAATTTTATTTGTTTTAATAAATTCACTTAGTTTTTCAAAATCATCTAAATCAATTTTGATATTTTTTGCTATTTGATCTGTTCCAGCGTTTCCAGGAAAACAGTATATTTCTTCAACTTTTTGTGATTTTCTAAGAAATGTACAAATTGCATGTTCACGCCCACCACTTCCTATTATTCCAACTTTCATATATCAATGTATAAACTAAAAATGCTTAAAAAATTAGCAAAAATAAAATATCTACCAAATAATTTTAAGGTTATTGAGGATGGGGACCATGTTACTTGTGCCGTGTCTGGAAAAAAAATTTCTTTAAAGAGCCTTACTTATTGGAATGTTGAATTACAAGAAGCTTATTATTCTTATAAAGAGGCATCCTTGAAAAGAGACAAGAGTAAATAATCTATTTCCATCGGTTATGTGTCCAAATCCATTGGTCCGGATTTTTAAGTATCATTTCCTCTAAAACTTTATTTAACTTATATGTGATAGAATTTATAGTTTCAGATTTTTCAAATTCCATTGGATTGTAAAAAGTTATGATAAATTTATCGTCATTTGTTCTTTCGATATAGACAGGTACTATTTTAGTATTAAATTTTTTTACAAATTGTGCTGGAATTGATGTTGTCAGTGCTTTGAAGCCAAACAATTCAGTTTGAATTCCTTCAGATACTCTTTGATCAATCATTAATGCGATCGATGTACCCACTTTAAATCTTTTTAATAATTCTTTAGTGCCTGCTAAGCCTTTTTTTATTTGATTTTTACAAATATAATTTTTTCTTATTTTTTCCATCATTGGATTTAGAAATATATTGTTTAAAGGTCTATAAATTGCAGCTAAGTTAATACCAAATTTTTCTATGTTTTGAGCCATAAGCTCAAAATTATTAAAGTGTCCTGAGATAAAGACAACTTTTTCAGAATGCTTTTTGATTTTTTCTAAGACTTCTTGATTTTGTATTATTACTTGATCAGAAAAGTTATCTTGTACTTTGAAATTTTTCATAAAAACATATTCAGCTAAAATTTTTCCGTAGTTAGTCCACATTTTGCTAATTATCATATCTTTCTCAACCTGAGTTGTTTTTGGAAAAGCCTTTGTTAAATTTGAATTTAATGTTTTTTTTGATCTAAAAAAAGGTCCAATAACTGAAAAAATTTTACCTGCACAAAATCTTGAATTTTTTATTCCAATTAACTTGAATATAAGAAAAAGTATAGAAATAAATAAGAACTGAAAAAAATATTTTATTTTACTCATGAAGTTTTAAATTTAATAAATCTATTAGACTTTTTTCATTATCAATTTCTAAACTTATATCTAAAAAATCAATTTGTGTATTAACTAGTTTAGAAAGTTTTACGTAATCTTTTTCAGTGGTGATAATCTTTGCATTAATTTTTCTCGCACGGTCCTCAATGTAATTAATATCATTTTTACTGTAAAGCATATGATCAGGAAAAATTATTTCATCTATTATTTGAAATTTGTTATCTAATAAAATTTTTTTAAAACTTGCTGGGTTTCCAATACCTGACACACATATATATTTTGTATTTAAATCGAATTTTTCTATATTTAAAATTTTATAATTAGTTTTAAAAATTTCAATTTTAGGATTGTGGAATTTTATTTCGTTTAAAATCATCCTTAGATCCTCATTATAATTTTTTAAAAAAATTACATCATATTTTTTTAAAGAAGTAAGCTTTTCTCTCATTGGGCCCGACGGAATAAGATTGCCATTTCCAATCCAATTTAAAGAGTCAAAACACACTATTTTAATATCATAATCTACTGTTAAGTCTTGTAGACCATCATCAAAAATAATACATTCATAATTCTTTTCTATGGACCTTTTAAATACTTTAGTTCTGTTTTGATCTGATATTAATTTCCCATTTTTTTCTAAAACTATTTTTTCATCTTCATGAGAATCATAGTTTTTTTTTCCCATAACAACCTTCAAACCGTTTTTTTTAAGAATATCAAATATTTTAATAGTAGAGGGAGTTTTTCCAGTTCCACCTAAATAAATATTTCCAACGCAAATAGATTTAATTTTTTTGAATTTCTTTTTTGGTTTAATATTTGATATCAAATTATTAATTCTTATAGGGATAGTTAATGGCTGAAAAAAGAGTGATAATAATTTAGAATTTTTTTTATCCCAAAATTTTGGTTTATTAATCATATTCATTTATATATTCGATAGAATTTCTTTGTGTGTAGTCTTCAATATTTTTTTTCCAATTGAATTAAGTTTTTTTTGAATTTTAAATGAGCTTTTATTTTTAGTAAAAAATTTTTCCAAACTATTTATGATTTCTTTTTTATTATTGGTTCGAGTTGCAATCTTTTTTTGTTTTAAAAAATTATAAATCTCTTTGAAATTTGATACATTATTCCCGTGTAAAATATTACAACCATATCTTGCAGCTTCTAAGGGATTTTGACCACCATGATTTATAATCGATCCACCTAAAAATACATTTTTACAGATTTTATAAAATGATTTTGTTGATCCGTAAGTATTCACTATGTAAATATCTGTTAGTTTGTCAATTTTTCGTTTAGGCTCATGAATATGAACGTTTAAATTTAAATTGATCAACTCCTCTTTAATTAATCTGGCTCTATTAATATGTCTTGGAATTATTATTGTAAGTAAATTTTTAAACTTTTTCTTTAGCTCTTTGTGAACTAATCCGCACAACAATTCTTCATTTTTATGTGTGCTTGATGCACACCAAATCTTTCTTGAAAAAAAAAATTTTTCTAAGTTTTTACCCATTCTAGTATTCTTATTTTCAGACTGTGAGTACTTTAAATTTCCAAAAAATTTAACTGCTTTAACACCTAATTTTTTAAGATATCCTTTTGACTCTTTACTAGATGAAATACATAAATCGAATTTTCCAAAAATCTCTTTTGAAAAAATTTTAAATGTCCTCCATTTATTGAAAGTTTTTTTTGTGATACGACCATTTAACAAGATTATCTTAATTCCTCTAGATTTGAGATTAAAAATCATATTAGGCCAAATTTCAGAATCTATAAATAATGCAGTATTTGGTTTCCAATAATTCAAAAAATTTTTTGATAAAAAATTTGTATCAATTGGAAAAAATTGATGAATTGTTTTTTTAAACTTATACTTTTTTAAAATAGTTGATGAGCTAAGTGTATTCGATGTCACTAATATTTGTTTTATAGATGTATCCTTTTCAAATTTTTCTAAAAGAGGGACAATACTTTGTAGTTCACCAACACTGGCTCCATGAAACCATAAAAGCTTACCGTTTCTTCTTTTTTCAGAAAAAAGACAAAATTTTTCCCGAACTCTCATCAAACTTTCTTTTTTAATTAATAATCTGTAAATTACGATAATTGGAGAGAGAATAAAAATAAGGTTTATCAAAAATCTATAAATATATAACATTACTCTTTTTTAATTTGTTTTTCATAAAAATTTCTATAAAGATTTGATGAATTTAAAAGATCTTCATGTTTTCCCTCACCCGCAACATTACCTTTGTCAATTACGTATATTTTGTCGGAATTCAAAATCGTAGAAAGTCTGTGAGCTATCACTATAGTAGTCCTTCCTTTTGTTAGAAAATTTATTGCTTTCTGTATTTTATCTTCTGTTTCAGCATCCAATGACGATGTTGCTTCATCGAGAAGTATTATTGGGCTTTTTTTCAAAATAGCTCTAGCGATTGAAAGCCTTTGCTTTTCACCCCCAGAAAGTCGAACACCATTCTCACCTATAATTGTTTCGTATTTATTGGGTAATTTCTCAATAAACTCGTTAGCAAAAGAAAAATTTGCAGCCTCCTCTATATCTTTCTGAGATGCTTCAAAATTTGCGTATGCTATATTATTCTTAATAGTATCGTCAAACAAAGTTGTATCTTGACTTACTAATGAAATATTTTTTCTCAAAGAAAATATAGTAGATCTATATATCGATTGATTATCAATTTTAATATCACCTCCATTTATATTATAGAATCTTGGTATAAGATTTAAAATTGTAGATTTTCCAGCACCACTATGTCCTACTAAGGCAGTCATTTTTTTACCAGGAATATTTAAATTAATTAAATTTAAAGCTCTTTGCTCTTTAATTGCGTAGCTGAACTTTACTTTTTCAAAAGTAATTTCTCCTTTTTTAACTTCTAATTCTTCTGCATTTTCATTTTCATTGATCTCTTGAACGTCATCAATTATTGGAAGAACTCTTTTTGCACCTGATAAACCTTGCTGAATTGAAATATTTAATGTTGCTAAAGATCTTACAGGTTGATAAGCAAGCATCATTGCAGCAAGAAATGAAAAAAAATTACTTACTTCTAATTCATTGTTGGCAACAAGCTTTGCAGAAACAAAAATTAAAAAAGCTATCATTATTCCTGTAAGTGTCTCCATTATTGGTGATGCTCTCACAAAAACCTCATTGATTTTTCTTGAAGTCTCTTTTAAGTCTGCAATATATCGGTCAGCTCTTTTTTTTTCATAATTTTCTTTTTGAAAAATTTTTATGATTTTGTGATTTTTAAAAATTTCAATTAAATAAGAATTAAGAATACCTGCCTTTTGCATTTGTTGAGTAGTAACTTTTCCCATCCTCTTACCCAGCGCTCTGGCAGCTGTACTTGCGAGAGGTATCATTATTATAGCAATTAAAGATAACTTCCAATTTTGATAAAACATAACTGATAATAGGCCAATTAAAGTTAAACTATCTTTAAATAAGTTTAAAATTGCTGTACTAACTAAATTTGTAATCATTCCCACATCATTAGTTAGATTTGTAATAAATTTACCAGAATGTTTGTTATCTACTAATTGAGTATCAGCTTTTATAAGTGAAGCAAACATATCAGTTTGAATATCTTTTCTAACCTCCTCTGAAACACGGATCATTATTATTTTTGCCAGGTATAGTGATAATCCTTTTACCGCAAAGGCAACTACTATAAGACTTGGAATAATGTAAATAAGGGATTGTTTTTGTTCTATAAATAGTTGCTTAATTGCTGGATCAAGTAAGTAAGCAACAGCTGAAGTGCTGGCAGCTAAAAGGACAGTAAAAAAAACTGAAATTAAGATATTTTTGAGATATTTTTTTGTATAATTTTTATATAATCTTTTAAGAATTTGAACATTTTCCATTCTTAGAACCTACCTATAATAATAGCTAAAAAAATAATTAGCCCTAAAAAATTATTTGATTTAAAAATTTTTAAGCAACTAGATGCTTTTTCAATATTTAATTTTTTTAATTGAAAAAAAAATAGTTGAGTAAAAACAAAAATTAACGAAAAGAAATAGTATTTATTAAGATCCATTAAACTACCCACTAATATCAAAGAGATAAAAAAAAATGAATAGCATATGGATAAAAATATGTACGGGTTTCTTTTAAATTTTATTGAGGTTGATTTTAATCCTATAATTTCGTCATCTTTAATATCTTGAAACCCATATATAGTGTCATAGCCAAGTGTCCAAAATATGGCTCCCAAGTAAAAGATTAGCGGTGTTAAACTGATATGATTGGCAATAGATGTCCATCCAAGTATTAAACCGTAATTAAATGTTATCCCTAAGAAAAGTTGAGGCCAATAAGTGTAACGTTTCATTAGAGGATAAGTAAAAGCTAATGGCATAGATAACAACGCAGCATAAATAGTAAAATTATTAAAGTTTATTAAAACAAAAAAAGCTAGAATACATAAAGTTGTAGCATAAGTTAAAGCTAATTTTACTTTAATTTTTCCTGACGCAATAGGTCTAAGTTTTGTTCTTATTACTCTTTTGTCATATTTCCTATCCACTACATCGTTCACAATGCAACCAGCTGATCTCATTAAGATAGAGCCTAAAAGAAATAAAGATAAATAAAAAAGGTATATTTTTAGATTATTAAAAAAATCACTGCTGATGGTTAAACCCCATGCACAGGGCCAAAATAACAACATAAAACCTATTGGTTTTTTTAACCTAGTTAATTCAATAAATAAGTTTAATTGGTTCATAAAAAATTACTTGTAAATAACAAAGCCAAGATTGATAATCAAACTGATTCGTATGAATATAGATTACACTGTTACAGCTCTGATGTTTCCAGCAATTCCTTTAATAATGGGTGTATACAGTAACAGATTTCATTCTTTAAGTGCTTTAATTAGAGAATTACACGATGAGCATGTTTATGAGAAACATATACCCAATGAATGGAAAAAGCAGTTTATCAATTTAAGTGGCAGAATAACTTTATTAAAGTGGTCAATTATGTTTGGAGCTTTTGGTTTTTTGTTTAATATGCTTACAGTATTAGGACTTTACTTAGATGAAATTTTTATTGCTAGAGTAATTTTTGGATCATGTTGTCTATCAATGATGATTTCAATACTTTTTTTTATAAGAGAAATTCATATATCTACAAATGCTTTAAGATTACATATGTCAGATATGGATGTGAAAGTAGATTAAGGAATTATTACAGCTGGACCTGTTAGCAAACGCTGTTCCAAATCTTTATGAGCTTGAGCTACTTCATTAAGAGAGTATCTTTTAGATATTTCTATTTTAAATTTCTGAGATAAAATGGCTTCGAAAACTCGTTTTGCTGATTCGACAAGTTCTTCTCTTGTAAGAGTGTAATGTGCGATAGAAGGCCTTGTAAAAAAAAGTCCTTTTTCATTGATATCTTTTTTTACATCGATTTTATCAACGTAACCAGATGCATTTCCAAAAGCAATCATCATACCCCTGATCTTTAGAGTTTTTATTGATCCTTTGAATGTTTTAATACCAACACCATCGTAAACAACATCAATACCATTTTTACCAACAATCTTCTCTACCTCGTCTACAAAATTTTTCTCAGAATAATTAACAACATGGTGACACCCATTTTTTTTTGCAATTTCTTCTTTGGCTTTCGAACCTACAGTTCCAATAACTTCAGCACCTAAAGCGTTTGCCCATGAGCACAAAATTTGACCAAGTCCTCCAGCAGCAGCGTGATATAAAATTTTATCACCTTTTTTTACTTGATACGCTCTATGTAATAAATACTCAGCCGTAATACCTTTTAAAGTTATACAAGAGACAACCTCATCAGAAATTCCGTCAGGAACAGAAACTAATTTATCCTCGGGCATAATTTGTTTTTCAGAATAAGCCCCAATAGGCATTGATGCATGGGATACTCTATCACCAACTTTGAACAATTTTACACTAGATCCTATTTCCTCAATTACCCCACAAGCTTCAAGACCAATGCCGCTGGGTAATGGAATAGGATAAAGTCCAGTTCTGTGATATACATCAATAAAGTTTAGTCCTATAGAAAGATTCTTGATTAAAACTTCGTTAGACTCAGGTTTCTTAATTTCTATATTCTTGACTCTAAGAACTTCTGGATCACCAAATTTTTCTATTTGAACTGATTTCATTATTTACTTAACAAATGTACCGTTATGATAATCTTGCACAGCCTGTAAAATTTCTGCTTTAGTGTTCATAACAAACGGACCACCTCTAGCGATCTTTTCATTAATAGGCTTACCAGAAATTATTAAAAATTTCGAGTTTGATTTTGCTTTTACTCTTAATTCTTTACCTTTAGATAACAGTATAAGAGTACTATCTTTTACTTGTTTATGTTTTTTATCACCAATTTCTAATTCACCATTAATTAAATAAATAAAAGAATTATGTGATGAAGGTAATTTAAAATTAAATTGTTTATTATTTTTTAATTCAACATCAAAATAGACTGGTTCAACATTATGGCCTTTTATAGGTCCTTCAGCTTTTTCAAATTTACCAGCTATAACTTTTACTTTTTTATCTTCATCTTTGTGTATGCTTATTTGATCTGAGCCAATATAAATATAATTAGGCTTACTCATTTTCAGTTTTGCCGGCATATTAATCCATAACTGAAAACCATGTAGTCGTCCCTTAGACATTGCTGGCATCTCTGAATGAATAATCCCACTCCCTGTTTTCATCCATTGAACGTCTCCTGATTTCATTCGTCCTTTTGCGCCTGTACTGTCCTCATGTTCAAATTCTCCCTCTAGCATATAGGTTACTGTTTCAATTCCTCTGTGAGGGTGGGGTGGAAAACCTGCCACATAGTCATCCTTATTATTTGAGCCAAATTCATCTAACATTAAAAAAGGATCATAATAATTAGGCTGAACTCCTATACTCCTTTTTAGCTTAACACCCGCACCATCAGAGGCTGCAATTGGATCTATAATTTCATTTATTTCTATAATGTTCATATATTAAAACATATTTTACTTTTTAAATTTATAATTAAAGATTATAATTTTTTTAAAGTTTAAAGAAAGTGATAAATGATCGCTTTAAAATATGCTTAATAACTCTGATAAATCTTTAATTTCGTATTCTGGCTTATAATCTAAGTTATCAAAAATATTTTTGTTCCTATTTACCCAAATAGTTTTATAACCATAATTTCCTGCACCAGAAATATCCCAAGTATTTGAACTTAAAAAAGCAACTTCTTTTTTTTTAATATTATATTTTTTTATTGGGATATCATAAACTTTAAAATTTGGTTTATAGATTTTTACTTGTTCAATAGAAAATAGATCATCAAATAAATTATTTAATTTATTATTTTTAACTAATTCTTTTATCAAAGATGGAGTTCCATTTGATAATATAGCCAACCTATAATTCTTTTCTTTTAAATTTTTCAAAGTTTCAGGAACTTCTTTAAATGGCAATAATATCTTATATAAATTTAATAGCTCATCTCTCATCGAAGTATCAATTTCATATTTCTTCAAAGATTTATCTAAGCTATCTTTAGTAATTTGCCAAAAGTCTTTATGGTTTCCCATTAAACTTCTTAGCCAAGTATATTCCAATTGAGTTGTTCTCCAGTAATTTGCAAAACTCTCCCATTTATCTCCAATTTTATTTTTACATTTTTCAGCAGCAGAATTAACATCAAATAGTGTTCCATAGGCATCAAAAATTATTGCTTTAATATTTTCCATAAACTAATTTAACACAAATGAGTAATATAAGATTATTTTTTTCAGACAAATTATCTGCTGACATGATTGGTAAATTAGATAGGTCTCAATCTCATTATTTAGCCAAAGTGATGAGAATTAAAGAAAAACAAGTTTTTACCTTATTTAATAAAGATGGAGAGTGGGAAGCAAAAATTTTATCAATATCTAAAAATATTGTTGAGTTTAAAGTAACTAATCGTTTAAGGCAAAAAGAAAATACTAAAGAATTATGGTTAGCATTCTCTCCAATTAAATCTAATTATCAAAATTTTATGATCCAAAAAGCGACAGAGCTAGGAGTAACAAGATTTTTTCCTATCATCTTTGATAGGTCTGTAGTTAGAAGTATCAATATTGATCGAATAAAAAAAATAATTATTGAAGCAAGTGAACAATCAAACCGTCTAAATGTTCCTACTATAAAAGAAACACAAGATTTGAAAAATTTTCTAAACTCAAATATAATGGATTTAATTTTTACAGACTTAAATTCTAAAAATAAAAAGATTGAAAAATCAAAATTTACAAATAATCCTACCTGTATAATTATTGGTCCCGAGGGTGACTTCTCAGAGTCTGAAAGGAAGCAGATTCTCTCTTTTAAGGGAGTTCAGGCTTTTAAAATTAATGAGAATATTTTAAGATCAGAAACAGCAGTGATTTCAGCTATTTCGATCGTAAATTATGTTATTGATTGATAAATTGTCGCGAAAACTAAAGTGTTTTTTTTATGAAAGAGCTTTATATAGCTATTAAAATGAAAAAAATTTTATTAATAATTATAACTTTCTTATTTACGCAAAAAACTTTTGCTAATCAACCAAATGAATGGCAGTTAGGTTTCCAAAAAGCTGCATCAGAATCAATGAGAGAAATCGTTGCTTTTCATAATAATCTTTTGTTACCAATAATAATTGCAATAAGCGTTTTTGTTTTATTTTTAATGCTTTATGCATGTATAAAATTTAGAGCTTCGGCTAATCCAAATCCATCAAAAAGAACACATAATGTAACTGTGGAAGTTCTATGGACGTTGATACCATGTTTAATTTTAATAGTTATGGCAGTCCCATCATTTAAAATTTTGTACAAACAAGATTCGATACCTAAAGCTGATTTGACCATTAAAGCGATTGGCTACCAATGGTATTGGGGTTATGAATACCCAGATGAAAATATAATTTTTGACTCATATATGGTTGAGGAAAAAGATTTACAAGAAAACCAACCAAGATTATTGGCTGTAGATAATGAGGTAGTTGTTCCAGTGAATAAAGTTGTAAAAGTTTTAATTACTGCAAATGATGTTTTGCATGCATGGGCTTTGCCATCGTTTGGTGTAAAAAGAGATGCTGTTCCTGGAAGAATAAATGAAACATGGTTTAAGGCTGAAAAAGTGGGAACCTACTATGGCCAGTGTTCAGAGCTTTGCGGAATTAAACATGCTTTTATGCCTATTGCAGTTAAAGTAGTAAGCGAGGAGGATTATCAAGAATGGTTATTAGAGGCGAAAGAAAAATTTGCTATGGAAGAAATTAAAAAAGATTATACAATTAAATTAGCTAAAAATTAATAATGTACACACAAACAGTATCACACGAAGATCATCATACACCAACTGGATGGAAACGTTGGGCATATTCCACGAACCATAAAGACATAGGTACAATGTATCTTATCTTTGCAATTGTTGCAGGTGTTATCGGAACAGCATTTTCAGTTTTAATGAGAATGGAATTGATGCATCCAGGCGATGGTATTTTAGGTGGCAATTATCATTTGTATAATGTTTTAGTTACTGGCCATGGATTGATAATGATTTTTTTTATGGTGATGCCAGCAATGATAGGTGGTTTTGGGAATTGGTTTGTGCCAATTATGATTGGTGCGCCAGATATGGCATTTCCAAGAATGAACAATATTTCATTTTGGTTATTGCCTGTGTCTTTAACATTATTAATTTTATCTATTTTTGTTGACGGTCCTCCAGGACAGACTGGAGTTGGTGGAGGCTGGACTATTTATCCACCATTATCATCAAAAGCTGGTCAGCCAGGTCCCGCTATGGATTTAGCAATTTTAAGTTTACACTTAGCTGGGGCATCATCAATTTTAGGAGCGGTAAATTTTATAACTACAATTTTAAATATGAGAACACCGGGTATGACATTACACAAGATGCCCTTATTTGCTTGGTCGATACTAGTAACAGCATTTTTGCTACTACTATCGCTTCCAGTTTTAGCAGGAGCAATTACAATGTTATTGACTGATAGAAATTTTGGCACAGCATTTTTTGAAGCGCAAACAGGAGGAGATCCAGTTTTGTTTCAGCATTTGTTTTGGTTTTTTGGGCATCCAGAGGTTTATATTTTAATTCTCCCAGGATTTGGAATGATTAGTCATATAGTATCAACTTTCTCAAGGAAACCAGTTTTTGGTTACCTAGGAATGGCCTATGCAATGGTAGCGATCGGAATAGTAGGTTTCGTTGTTTGGGCTCACCACATGTACACAGTTGGTTTGAGCACTGATACTAAAGCTTATTTTTTAGCTGCTACAATGATTATTGCTGTTCCAACAGGAATAAAAATTTTTTCATGGATAGCAACGATGTGGGGCGGGTCTATATCATTTAAAACACCAATGGTTTGGGCATTAGGATTTATTTTTATGTTTACTGTTGGTGGTGTGACAGGAGTAGTTCTTGCTAATGCAGGAGTTGATACAGCAATGCATGATACTTATTATGTTGTTGCTCATTTTCATTATGTACTTTCATTAGGAGCTGTTTTTGCGATATTTGCTGGGTTTTATTATTGGTTTTCAAAAATGAGTGGCTATGAGTATTCTGAGTGGTTGGGTCAATTACATTTTTGGCTAACATTTATAGGGGTAAACTTAATATTTTTTCCTCAACATTTCTTAGGTTTAGCAGGTATGCCTAGAAGGTACGCAGATTATCCTGATGCATTTGCAGGCTGGAATTATATATCATCTATAGGATCTTATGTAGCTGTGGCGGGATTAGCTGTATTTTTTATAAACCTTATTTATGCATTTGCAAAAAAGAAAGCAGCTGCAAAAAATCCATGGGGAGAAGGTGCCACAACTTTAGAGTGGACTGTGCCATCACCACCTAATTTTCATACTTTTGATGAACTTCCAAAGTTTGAAGATGATCAAGATGCACAAAAATCACATGGATAATAAGAGTATAAAAAAGGATGAATAATTTAAGCCTAAAAAAAAGAAGTTTAAGCCAGGAGGATTTGTTTAATTTTTCAGAGTTGTTTAAACTAATGAAGCCTAGAGTAATGTCATTAGTAATTTTTACTTGTGCAGTTGGTTTATTGACAGCACCAAATCTTGTTTCAACTAAAGAAGCTATAATTGGTATCTTGCTAGTTTCATTAGGCGCAGGCGCTGCGGGTGCACTAAATATGTGGTACGAGTCTGATCTTGATGCTTTAATGACAAGAACTTGTTTAAGGCCAATTCCGACTGGAAAAGTAAATAGAAATCAAGCTTTAATATTTGGAGTTACTTTATCAATTGTTTCAGTAGTAGCATTAGATTATTTTACAAATAGGATTTCAGCTGCAATATTACTTTTAACAATACTGTTCTATGTATTTGTTTACACAATCTGGCTTAAGAGAAGAACGCCCCAAAATATTGTTATTGGTGGGGCTGCAGGTGCATTTCCACCAGTTATAGGATGGACTATTTCTACAGGTTCACTTTCGTTAGAACCTCTTACCTTTTTTCTTATAATTTTTTTTTGGACTCCCTCACACTTTTGGGCGTTGAGTTTGTATAAATCTGATGATTATAAAAAAGCTAAATTACCCATGCTCCCATTAACTAATGGAGTTGAGTCCACTAAATTGAATATATTCATTTATTCTCTTTTAATGGTACCTATTATAATTTTTCCATATGTTATAGGTTTTGTAGGTTTAGCATTTTTAATACCTTCGTTATTACTTACTTTTTACTATAATTTTTTATGCTATGAATTATTAAATTTTAAAAAAGATAAGTTTAATCCCAAAATAGCAAAAACCATATTTGGATATTCAATACTATATTTATTTTTGATTTTTGTCCTATTTTTGATAGATAAAATTATATGATAACACCTGATAAAAAAACAAAAAAAAAGAATATTATTACAGCTTTAGCAATAATCGCATTTATGATTTTTCTTTTCTTTTTTACTTTATATAATACTGGAGTATTTGACCGAGCTATATGATTGAGAAAAAAAAGTTAACACCGCTAGTTCTAGCTGGAATATTTGTTCTAATGTTAGGCCTTTCATATGCTTCAGTGCCTTTGTACGAAATTTTTTGTAAAGTTACAGGTTTTGGAGGTACTACACAGGTTGCAAATAAGGCTCCAAAGATTATTTTGGATAAAGTTGTTAGTGTGAGATTTGATACTAATGTTAATAATTTACCTTGGGATTTTAAGGCTAAGTCTAATGTGATGGATGTGAAAGTTGGTCAAGTTAATAAAATTGAGTTTGAAGTATCAAATTATAGTAATGAGCCAACGGCTGGTGTAGCGAGTTTTAATGTTTCACCATCAAGTTTTGGAAAATACTATAGCAAATTAGGCTGTTTTTGTTTTGAAAAACAAGAGTTGAAAGCTGGAGAAAAAGCTACATATGTAATGACTTTTTATTTAGATCCGGAGATGGTTAATGACGCAACTGTTAAAAATCTTGAGGATGTAACAATGTCGTATACTTTTTTCTCGACAGATTATTATAAACAATCATAATTAATATATGTCAGGCGAAAAAAAACATGATTATCATTTAGTTGACCCAAGTCCTTGGCCAATTTATGTTTCATTTTCCTGTTTGGTTTTAGCTCTAGGTACAGTTTACTATATGCACTCTGATATTTCATGGGGAATGTATTTGGGTTTTGCTCTTTTAATTTACGGTGCATACATGTGGTTTAGAGATGTTGTTATCGAAGCAGAGCATCAGGGTCATCATACACCTGTTGTACAAATTCATCACCGTTATGGTATGACATTATTCATTGCCTCTGAGGTTATGTTTTTTGTTGCTTGGTTTTGGGCATACTTTGACATTAGTCTTTTTCCCAACGAATTTGTGGGAAATGTATGGCCACCCAAAGACATTAAAACTTTTGATCCTTGGGATATTCCATTAATAAATACTCTAGTATTACTGTTGTCAGGGACAACTGTAACTTGGTCCCACCACGCACTTTTAGAAGATGATAGAAAAGGTTTTATACAAGGATTAGTTGCAACTGTTATTCTTGGCGCATGTTTTACTGCTCTACAAGCTTATGAATATCATCACGCAACATTCAGCTTTTCAGATCACATATATGGTTCGGTATTTTATATGGCCACAGGGTTCCATGGTTTTCATGTTATTGTCGGAACAATTTTCTTAGCAGTTTGTCTTTGGAGAGGAAAGTTAGGTCACTTTAACAAAGATCATCACTTTGGTTTCGAAGCTGCTGCATGGTATTGGCATTTTGTTGACGTTGTATGGCTATTTTTGTTTGCAGCAATATACATCTGGGGAAGTTAGATCTGTATCATTGAAACATAAGTTTTTATTTTCTGTTTTTATAATTTTTTTTATTCTAGTTTTTATTGCCCTAGGTGTTTGGCAAATAATTCGTTTAAATTGGAAAAATAATCTTATTTTGGAAATTGAAAATTCACTCAAAAAACCTCCAGTTGAACTATCTCAATCGAATAAAGAAAACTTTTTAAAAATTAGAACATCTGGATTAATAAATTTTGAAAAACAAATTTATTTGTATAACCTGAATGAGACAGGCACCCCTGGTTTTGAGGTAATAAATCCAATTTTTATTGGAGACGAAAATTATTTAATTAACCGGGGCTGGATACCATTTGAAAAAAAAGATACTCCAGAAATAAATATATTTGATCAAAACAATATAATAGGGACTTTGAGAATTCAGGGCAGAAAAAATATTTTTAAACCTGATAATGATGTAAGTAAAAATTATTGGTTTAGTTTAGATAGAGAAGATATATTTACATATACAGGTAAGAATTTTTCTAAATATATAATTTATCTTGATGGAAATTATCAATTTCCCAGACCAAAAAAAATTACTGCCAATATTTCAAATAATCACAAAAAGTACGCAATGACATGGTTTTCATTAGCGATTTCAATTCTTTTGCTATATCTATATTTTAGAAAAAAGAATTATTAATGAATTATATAAGCACAAGAAACAATCAAAAAAACTTTACTTTTAAAGACGTTTTCCTCAAAGGTTTGGCAGATGATGGGGGGCTATTTGTACCTAAATCAATTAAATCATTTAATAAAGAGGAATTAGATAATCTAAAAAACCTTAGTTACAATGATTTAGCTACTGAAATAATTTATCCATTCATAGGAGATTTCATGTCTAAAGATGACCTATTTTCTATGATTTCAAAATCATATTTAAACTTTAGATCTGACAATGTTGTTAAAATCTCAGATCTAGGAGATTTAAAAGTATTAGAATTATTTCATGGCCCCACACTTGCTTTTAAAGACATCGCAATGCAACTAATAGGTAATTTTTATCAATTCCATTTAGACCGTGATCAAAAAAAAATTAATATTATAGTAGCAACTTCAGGTGATACAGGTGCAGCTGCAATAGATGCCTTGAAGGGAAAAAATAATTTAAATGTTTTTGTATTACACCCAAATAATAAAATTTCACCAGTACAAAGAAGACTAATGACAATACATGAAGAGAGTAATGTATTTAATATTGCGGTAGAGGGTAATTTTGATGATTGCCAAAATTTAGTAAAAGCAATGTTTAATGATGAAAAATTTTCTAAAGCAATTAATATGTCGGGTGTAAATTCAATTAATTGGGCAAGAATAATTGCTCAATCAGTGTATTATTTTTACGCTTACTTTAAAGTTGGAAGCGGTCAACCTTTATCCTTTTCTGTTCCAACAGGAAACTTTGGAGATATTTACGCTGGCTACTTAGCAAAAAAACTTGGTCTTCCAATTGATAAACTAATCGTAGCTACGAATAAGAATGATATTCTTCATAGAGCAATTTCAGGAGGTGATTATAGTCAAAAGAAAGTTGAGGAAACAAATACACCAAGTATGGACATACAGATAGCAAGTAATTTTGAAAGACTTTTATATGACGTAAAAGATTGTAACTCGGAAGTTACAAAAGATGTAATGGCTGAAATTAAAGATAATATTTATAAAATTGATAAAAATGATCTAGATAAAATTAAAAAGAATTTTATATCTGAAATGCTTAATGAAAATGAAACTATTGAAATGATAAAGATCATTAATGATGAAAATCAGATGGTAGTTGATCCGCATACTGCAGTGGGTATTGGTGCTGTAAAAAAATTAGGATTAGAAAAAAATTGTGTTGTATTATCAACTGCTCACCCTTGTAAATTTCCAAAAGCAATAATGGATGCGATTTCAAAAACTGAAAATTTACCAGAGGGTCTTAAATATGTTAATGACAGAAAGGAAAAATTTGAAATTCTGTCAAATGATATTGAGAAAGTAAAAAAATATATAATGAATTCAATATGAAACTTAAAATAAAAGACCAACTACCAGACACAGAGGTTTTTCAACTAGTTGATGGAGAACCACAAAAAAACAAATTAAGAGAAATTATTGGTAATGGTAAAGTTGTTTTGTTTGGTTTACCTGGGGCATTTACATCAACTTGCTCCAAACTTCATCTCCCAGGATTTGTGGCAAACGCAGATATAATCAAATCAAAAGGAATAGAAAATATATTTTGTTTATCAGTAAATGATCCTTATGTAATGAATGGCTGGGGAGAGATTAATAATGTTGGAGATAAAATAAAAATGTTATCTGATCCATATTTATTATTTACTAAAGCAATTGGAGCAGAAGTTGATCGTAATGCAAAAGGAATGGGAATTAGATCAAATCGTTATTTAATGGTGATTGAAAATTTTACTATTATAAATATTCATGTTGAAAAAGAAACTAAAGAATGTGGCTTAACATCAGCAGAAAGTTTACTTAATAATTTACTATAACTAGTGCGCTTTGCAAGCTAGCGCTTTAATTATCAGCAGCTGATCTCGCAAGCAAATCTACTTCATTATTTAATTTGTCTGTTGAATGTGCCTTTACCCAATTCCAACTAATTTCAAATTCATTATTTAGAATATCTAATTCTGTCCAAAGTTCTTTATTACTTACTTCTTTTTTGTTTGCAGTTTTCCATCCATTTTTTTTCCAATTATGTATCCACTCAGTTATTCCAGACTTTACATATTTAGAATCTGTAAAAATTTCAACTTTGCTACCTTTTGGAATTTCTTTAAGAGCTTTTATCGGCGCTAATAATTCCATTTGATTATTTGTAGTATCTATTTCACTTCCTTTTATTTCAGTTTTTTTTCCATCATCTAAAATTATTGCTGCCCAACCACCTTTACCTGGATTTCCAATACATGAACCATCAGTGTATATCTTAATCATTATTTTAAATAATCTTTATAAGTCTTTAAATTATTATGTATTACTAATTTTTGATAATATTCTCTAGGGTCTTTGATTTTTATTAATGCTGTTTTGGGGGTATTTGTATAGTCATAAAGTCTAGTTAGAAAATACCTCATTGCAGCTCCACGGCATAAAATATTTAATGATTTCTTTTCTTTTTGTGAAATTTTTTTTATACTTTGATATCCTTTAATCAAATTTTTAACTTTTTTTTTATTTATAATAAATTTTGTATTATTTTTATCAAAACATAGGGCATTTATACAAATAGCAATCTCATACATAAAATAGTCATTAGCCGCAAAATAAAAATCAATTATTCCAGATAGTCTATTACCTTTAAAAAAAATATTATCTATAAAGAGGTCTCCATGAATAATACCCTGGGGTAATTTTCTTGGCCATTTACTTTTTATATCTTTAAGATTAGTTTTTAAAAACTTCTCTAAGTTAGCAAACTTTTTAGATTTAAATTTAATACTATTTAATAAAGGATTAAGATTTTTAATACCCATTGAGTTTTTTCTGAAGATTTTTAGCTTTTTTGTAGATAAGTGCATTTGTGCAACTGTTTTACCAATATGAAAACAATTCTTAATATTAAGTTTTTTTTTGTCCTTTCCATCAAGAAAAGTTACAACACAGGCTATTTTATTTTTAACCTTGATTAGATAATGTCCTCGATTATTTTTAAGAGGTTTGGGACAATTAATATTTAGATTACTTAATTGATCCATTAATTTCATAAAAAAAGGTATCTCTTTTTTCACAACTCTTTTTTCAAAAATTGTAAGAATAAACTTTTTATTTTTTGATCTGAGTAAATAATTTGTATTTTCAATACCTTGTTTTATTCCATTAAAACTTTTAAAATCTTCAAAATTAAATTTACTGTTTATAAGTTTTAAATCATTTTTATTAATCTTTGTATAGACAGCCATTTAATTTAATTTTTTAGGCACTTTGAAAACAACATTTTCTTTTATTATCTCAACTTCGTCTATAGACACTGTAAATTTTTTTTTTAAATTCTCTATGAAGTTTTCTACAAGAATTTCTGGTGCAGAGGCTCCAGAAGAAATACCTATTGTCTCAGATTTTTCAATTAAATCATAAGGTATTTCACTTTGGGAATGAATAAGATGAGCATTATTACAACCTGATTTTTTTGCAACCTCAACAAGTCTCACTGAATTTGAGGAATTTCTACTTCCAATTACAAAAAACATATCACAATTTTTTGCAATATTTTTTACAGCCAGCTGTCTATTTGTTGTTGCATAACAAATATCTTCTTTATAAGGCTCTCTAATACCTGGAAATCTATCTTTTAAAATACTAATTATATTTTTTGTGTCATCTACTGATAAAGTTGTTTGAGTTACGAAAGCGAGGTTTTTATTCTTTTGAAATTTGTATCTTTTAGCTTCATCTTCATCTTGAATAAGATCTATTGATCCTTCCGGTAATTGTCCCATTGTTCCAACAACTTCAGGATGGTTCTGGTGTCCAATCAAAATCAAATGATAACCTGATTTATGAAGATTCTCAGCTTCACGATGAACTTTCGATACTAGTGGACAAGTAGCATCCACATATGTCATTTTGTAACTTTCAGCATCAGAAGGAACATTTTTTGGAACTCCATGCGCAGAAAAAATTACTGGTCTAGTTTTATCTTTAATTTCTTCAAGCTCTTCAACAAATATAGCCCCCTTTTTTTTTAAATCGTCAACTACAAATTTATTGTGAACAATCTCATGTCGAACGTAAACTGGGATACCGTATTTTTTTATTGCTTTTTCAACAATCTCAATTGCTCTCTCTACACCTGCACAAAATCCTCTTGGTGCAGATAGCAAAATTTTGATTTCTTTATTTTTCATTTTTTTCAATTAAATATTCGAGCAATATATGCGGAAAAGTTAAAGACGCCAAACCTATAAATATTAATTTCAAAATTGCACTGTCTAAATTATAATTATTATTTAAAAAATAAAGACCTATTAAACAAAAAGTAGCAGTTAGGATAGTTAAAGGGGTAGCCTTTTTAATAAAAACCAAAAGTCCACTCCCTAAACTTTTTTGATCAAGTTCAGTGACTAATGAAATACCATGCCTTATAGAATGTAAAAAACAAAAATAAATTGTAAAGGCTATTAACGGAGAGAAATGCATATTTATAATTATTATAGAGAAATAATCAAAAAAGATTGTAAATTTTCGTAACTCAAATTTTTTGAAAAATAAAATAATGTTAGATAAAGTACTTAATATAATTCCAATTATCAAAAAATTTTTATTTTCGATAACATTTAAACTTTGATAAAACGACTCATTCTCAATTAGTAGTAATTTGAAAATAGAAATTGTTTCATTAAAATTAAAATACAGTGGCGCCAATACTACTAAAGAGCCTTTAAGAAAAAATAAGAATTGATTTAGATATGAATTATTATCAATTAAAAATTGAGTGTCTTCTTTACCAAAATGAAACGAGGCAACAACTAAAAAAGTAATAAGAACTCCCGTGGGTAAAAGTACCCAAAGAATTATAATTGTTGCCGCAAGTAGAAAATAGGATACATAAAAAGTGATTATATTATTTATTTGGAAAATTTTAAGAAGCCTTCTTCCCTTAATATGATCTAAAGAACCATGTGATACACCAATTATTAAAATTAATAATAAACACATCAATGGAGAAACACTTAGATTGTAAGCTTTTATAAACGGTAGAGAAATAATATTACAAAATAAAAAAAAAATAAAAGAATGTTTGAAGTTAATTTTCTTAATTTGTATAGTCATTATAAATTAGTCAAATAAAGTTTTAATGAAAATAAATTTTGGCATTTGAAAAATTATACTTAAATCCTCTAAAAAATTACTTTTGTTCGAAAGAAATTTTATAACAGTCTTTGGTGAAGTCTTAAACATCTTAAAAAATATATCAGACATTTTTTCAGGATTTTTTTCAAGGACACGTAGAAAAATTTCATCCAAAAATTGATATTTTTTATTTATTTCAAATTTTTTGGTATCTGAAATATTTTCGATGTTTTCTCTAATGTATTTGCTGTGTTCTTGTATATTTAAAAAAGTATATCCCGTACTTAATCTTGTCATTCCACCAGCTGTTCCAATATTGATTTTATTTTTTTCATTCTTATTCAATGGATAGAAGAGGGGTATTGCTCCTTCCTCCTTATAAGTAATCTCATAATTTTTAATTTTTAAATTATTTTCAATATAGTGATTGATTTGATTTTCGTAATCTTTTTGTGAATTGTCATTCATTTTTGACAACCAAGTTGTTTCCACTAAAGCTTTATTTTTTGTGTATGGCAATGTATAAAAAAAATGAACACTTTCTCTCTGTTCGCAATCAAAATCCATTAGATTAAAAATTTTTTCATCAAAAATATTATTTTCTAATTCAATTTCTACACCACAAAAATGTTGCCAAAGATTAAGGTAATTTTTTTGAATAGTTGGCACGCTATTGAAAATGAAAGAATTTTGTTTATTAATTTCTTCTATATTTTTAAAAAAGAAAATATTTTCATTTCTTTTTAATTTATTATTTATTTTTTTATAAAATAAACCACTATCAATGCTTTGATATGGAAAATTTTTACACTCTAAGTAATTTGTTTTACCAGGTATATTAATTGAAAAACTCTCCCAATTTTTTTTCACACAATCGTCAAAGTTATGTGGTGTTACTTTCCAAAAGGACCAGGTCTTATCTCGTTTATATTCCTCCCTAGGTTCAATAATTGCTAAAGTTTTGTCTTTTAATTTTTCATGAATTTCTAATTCATA
>CACJOA010000004.1 GCA_902594915.1 uncultured Pelagibacteraceae bacterium
AATCATCTGAAAGAACTTTAAATGAGAAAGATTTAGAAAAAATTAATAATTTGATAATCAAGACTGTTGAAGATAAAACTGGCGCAAAAATTCGATCTTAATATTTAAATGGACACTATCGACAATATAAGAAATTTTTCAATTATTGCGCACATTGATCATGGTAAATCAACAATTGCAGATAGAATAATTCACAAATGTGGTGGTTTAACAGAAAGAGAAATGAAAGCTCAAGTTTTAGACTCTATGGATATTGAAAGAGAGAGAGGAATTACAATTAAAGCCCAAACAGTTAAACTAAATTATAAAGCCAAAAATGGAAAAGAATACATATTAAATATAATAGATACCCCAGGACATGTTGATTTTAGCTATGAAGTCAGCAGATCACTTTATGCATGTGAGGGCTCCATACTTATTGTTGACAGTACCCAAGGTGTTGAAGCACAAACATTAGCCAATGTTTATCAAGCTTTAGATATAAATCATGAAATAATTCCAGTCTTAAATAAAATTGATTTACCAGCATCAGATTTAGAGAGAACCAGTAAACAAATTGAGGACGTAATTGGTATTGATACTGAAAATGCCATTCCTTGTTCTGGAAAAACTGGAGAGGGTATTGATGAGATATTGGAACAAATAATAAACCAATTACCAGGACCAAAAGGGAATTTAGAACAAGATTTAAAATGTTTATTGGTAGATAGTTGGTACGATACATACCTTGGGGTTGTAATATTAGTAAGAGTTATTAATGGAAAAATTACTAAAAATATGAAAATTAAGATGTTATCAACTAATCAAGATTACATTGTCGAAAAAGTTGGCGTATTCACACCCAAAGCTAAAGACGTAAATAAATTAAATGCTGGTGAAATTGGTTTTATTACTACTGGAATAAAAGTTTTATCAGAAACAAAAGTTGGAGATACTATTTGTGATGCTTCAAAACCAATAGTCGAAGCATTGCCTGGATTTAAACCAAGCAAACCAGTTGTGTTTTGTGGACTATTTCCGGTTGATAGTTCCGAGTATCAAAAACTTAAAGATGGTTTGGCTAAATTACAATTAAATGATGCAAGTTTTTCATTTGAAGCTGAGTCCTCATCAGCTTTAGGCTTAGGTTTTAGATGTGGTTTTTTAGGACTACTTCATCTTGAAATAATTACAGAGAGGCTTGAAAGAGAGTTTGATGTCAATCTACTTACGACCACCCCTGGAGTTGTATATAAGGTGAATTTAAATAATAATAGTATCGTTGACTTACAAAACCCATCAAGTCTTCCTGATCCAACTTACATTAAATTTATTGAGGAACCATGGATAAAAGCTACGGTAATAACACCTGATCAATATTTGGGATCAATCATAAAATTATGCCAAGATAAAAGAGGTATTCAAACAAATTTGAGTTATTCAGGAAATAGGGCTGTATTAAATTATGAACTCCCTTTAAATGAGGTAGTTTTTGATTTTAACGATCGTATAAAATCCATGACGAGTGGTTATGCAAGTTTTGATTATGAAATTATTGGATACAGAGAGGGAGATTTAGTAAAATTAGGTATACTAGTAAATGGAGAACCTGTAGATGCATTGGCAATGATGATACACAGAAATTTTGCACAAAAAACAGGAAGAGATGTATGTGAAAAATTGAAAGATTTAATACCAAGACATAATTTTATGATACCTTTACAAGCAGCAATCGGAGGAAAAATTATTGCAAGAGAAACAATTAAAGGTTTTAAAAAAGATGTTTTAACAAAAATACATGGTGGTGGTGCAACCGATAGAAAAAGAAAATTATTAGAAAAACAAAAAAAAGGGAAAGTTAGATCTAAACAATTTGGAAGAGTTGAAATTCCTCAGGAAGCTTTCATTGGCGTTTTAAAGATAAATAAAGATTAAAAATAATGAGCAGAAAAATTTTTGATTGTGTAACTTTCTTTCAAGAAAATTTACAAATGGAATTAAGATTTTCAATTTTAAACGATGTAGTTGATAAATTTGTAATATGTGAGTCAATATATGATCACAGAGGAAAAACTAAAAATATCAATTTTTCAAAAAAAAATTTTAAAAAATTTCATAATAAAATAGAACATATTGTTATTGAAAAAGAATTTCCAAAAAAAAACTCACCTTGGCAAAATCAAGCATGGCAAAGGGAATTTATTTTTGATGGAATAAAAGATGCCTCACAAGAAGATCTAATCATGTTTTCAGATCCAGACGAAATACCAAATCCAGAAAAATTAAAAAATTTTGAATTAAAAAAAAAATACGGGATATTTTTTCAAAAAATGTATACTTATAAAATAAATCTTTTTAATAAATACGAGTCTCCATGGGAAGGTACCAGAATTTGTAAGAAAAAAAATTTGAAATCTATTGATTGGTTAAGACACAAAGTTTTATACAAGAATTTGAAATATGGTTTTTGGAGAATAGACAAAGAAAAAAATATTGAAATAATTGATGATGGTGGATGGCATTTTAATTATTTATTAAAACCCGAGGAAATTTCAAAGAAATTTAGAAGTTTAGCGGAAACTAGCTGGGACCATGAAAAATACTACAATGAAAAAAATATTAAAGAAAAAATACACCAAAAAAAGGATTTATTTGATAGAGGTCATGTCTTTGAACAGGTCGATTTAGATGGTAGTTTCCCACAATATATTAGAGTAAATCAAGATAAATATTCTGATTGGATTTTAAAATGAGTGATAAAATTTTAACAAAAAGTTTGAGTAATATTAAAAAATTTGTACTTAAAAAAAAGAATATTTATAAAAATGCAAAACCTTATCCTCATATAGTGATAAAAAATTTTTTTACTAAAAATTTTTTAAACAAAGTAGTAAAGGAGTTTCCAAACTTATCAGAAATAGAGTCTTCAATTAATTACCATAATAAGAACGAAGTGAAATTTGCAAATAATAATAAAAAGTGTTTTAAAAAAAATACAAAAAAAATGTTCAAATATTTAAATTCGAAAAACTTTTTAAATTTTCTCCAAGATTTATCATCTATAAAAGAAAAACTATTAGCAGATACACATCTAAATGGAGGCGGTTTACACGAAATAAAAAGAGGTGGAGTTTTGAAAATTCATACTGATTTTAATAAACATCCCTTTAAAAATTTGGATAGAAGAATAAATGTATTAATTTATTTAAATAAAAACTGGAAAAATAGTTATGGAGGAAATTTAGAGTTATGGAATAAAAATATGAGCAAATGTGTAAAAAAAATTCCTCCTAAATTTAATACTATGGTAATTTTTTCAACAAATGACTTTACAAATCATGGTCATCCAAACCCTTTAAACTGCCCAAAAAAAATTTCTAGAAAGTCCATAGCGACTTATTACTTTTCGAAAGGAAGGCCCCCTAATGAGATAACAAAAAAAATTATGAAAAATACAACAATGTTTAAGGAAAGAAGGGGCAAAACTAACGATGTGTACGTAAAAAAAGAATTATTAAAAAATCTTTTAAGAGGTTTTAAAATCTACCAAAGTCTTAAAAAATTTGAAAAGAATTTTATTAGAACAGGAAAATCAAAAAAAAAAAGATTAAACTAAGATTTTTTAGGAGAGGTGGCCGAGTGGTTGAAGGCGCACGCTTGGAAAGCGTGTAAAGGGGTAACTCTTTCATGGGTTCGAATCCCATTCTCTCCGCCATCTTATTTACTATTTTTTGATAACTATTAAGCAATTATCATTTACATTATTAGAATGGTAGATATCAACTATTCTAAAATCTAGATTTTCTTTAACAAGCAAATCATAAAATTTTTTAATATTATTAGGTTTTCTGTGAACATCTTCAATAATATAATATCCACCTTTTTTAATAAATTTAAACGAGTTTAAAAACAAATTTTTATTTGCTTCAAAGCTATGGTATCCATCATCAATTAATATGTCTATCTCTTTATTTACTTTTTTCCACATTTCTTTAATTAAGAATGAATTGAACATGTCAACATAAAATGTTTTAATTTTATCTGTATCTATCAAAATTTTTTTATCAATATCTGCTCCAAAAATATTTGAATTTCTAAAATAATCTCTCCAAGCATATAAGGAGGCTAATGGCTTATATTTTTCCCCCATAAATTTCATATGGAAGTTAACGCTTTGATCTATAGAACCTAATCCGACTTCCATTATATTGAGTTTATCATTTTTTATTTCACAAAATAGACTATCATAAAATTTTGAATAATTGTGTTTGTTATTTAAATTACCTTTATCACTTCCATACTTATTGAATAATAGTTTGAGCGTATCATTTTTGGAATATGGTAAATTGTATATATTTTTTTTATTTTTAAGATTGAGAAATATAATGTAACTTGAATATCTTATTTGTCTAAAAAAATTATTGACTAATTTAGTAACTTTCACAATTTTTTTTCCTCAAAAAATGTTATGTTACATGTAGTTGTGTTAAAATTTTTTTTGAACCAGTAAGGCATATATCTTTCTGCTAAAAAAGCATAGATACGTTTTTGACCATAACCTTCTAGATTCTTATTTTTAAATTCATCTTCACATTTAAAAAGCCATTGAAAAATTTCGTTGTAAAATTGATTTAAAATTTTTGAGTTTCTACAAATAAACATATTGTATGGATTTAATTCATAATCGTTTAAAAAAATCTCAAAATTTATTTTGTTATCTTTTGATAAAAAGGTTAATGATTTTTCTAAAAAGTATGATCCATGAAATATCCTAAATTGGTCCATTAATGTATTTTTTTTTATTAAAACTGAGGGTTTTTTTAATACTTCAAAAATATTTCTTTTTATTAATTTACTATTTTTAATTTTTTTAAATTTCAAAGGTTCACCCAAAATAACATCAAAGTTAACCCAACTTGATTGTTTTTCTTTTATTACGAGGTTATTAAGTTCATTAAATGACGTAATATTACTAAAATTTTTTTTTGTCCAAAATCTTCTATAGGAACAGAAGCCAATCCAATTATTATAAATTTTATCAACAAAGCCATTTTTCCAAAGATGGTAGTGAAAAGTATATTCACCAAAATTATTATTTTTGTGAGAAATATTTAATGGACCTTTATCATTAAGCCATTCTGAGCCAAATTTAGCATTTCCTAAACCTACTGGAATTAAATTTAAATTTTTTAATTCATTAAGGTTATTATTATAAATAGAGAGAGCAAATATTTTCATAAAGAATTAATAATTATAAGATATAAAGATTTTTTAAAATTTATAAATTAAAAACAATATTAGTGAATAAAAATATTAGTATAATTGTAACCCTATATAAAACTCCACTAGAAAAATTAAATAATTTAAAACAATATAAGGTATTTAAATTAATGTTATTTGAACAAGAGGGAAGTAGTTATGCGAGAGCAAATATTAAGAAAATTCTAAAATTTAAATTTAAATACTTTTTTTCAAGAGAAAATATTGGTTTGAGCAAATCATCAAACTTTTTGTTCAAAAATGTTAAGACACGTTTTTTTTTATTTACACAACCCGATATAAAAATTAATTCGAAATCTATTTTAGCTCTAAAGAGAATAATTATACAAAATAAAGATTTAATTTTTGTAACGCCTAATTTCTCAATTAATTCTAAAATAAAAAAGAAAAATATTAGTTTTGTTAAAAAAATAAACGCAGCTTGTATGATGTGTGATGCAAATAAACTAAAAAAAATTGGATTTTTTGATGAAGACTATTTTTTATATTGGGAGGATATTGATTTGATTAAAAAAATTAATGACTCAAATTATAAAATGGCAATAGCAAATAATATTTTTGCAAAACATGATAGTAGTCAATCATCAGAAAATACAATGAGAATAAGATTTTTGCGACAATCGAATTTTATATATGGTGAGTTATTATATGATTTCAAACATAAGAAACTAAGAAAGATAAAAATTATTAGAAAATTATTACAAAATTCTTTTTTATTTTTCTTTAATATATTTATTTTTCAATTAAAAGTAGGTTTAATAAATTTAGCTCATCTAATTGGAGTATGTAAATTTGTTTTTTATTATCTTAAGAAAAAATTAAAATTATGAAAAAATTTTTAGATCTAGGATTTCAGCCATTAGCTAATTCATATTTAGATAACAAAACTATAAAAAAAAAAGAAAAAAAGTTTAGATTAGAGGTAATATTCAACTCAAAAAATTTTCTTGTTTCAATTTTGAATAAAGTTCCAAAAGAGAAAATGTTTAATGAAAAATATCCATATAAATCTTCAGAGTCAAATACCATGAAGAAATCTTTTAGAAAATTATCTAGTAGAATTAAAAAAAGATTTAAACCAAAATTTTTGTTAGAAATAGGAAGTAATGATGGAGCGTTTGTATCTAATTTTAATAGAAAAACTATTATTGGTGTTGAGCCTTGCAAGAACTTGGCAAAAATTACAAGATCAAAAGGATATAAAACTTTTTCTAATTATTGGACGATAAATCTTGCAAAAAAAATTTCAAAAAAAAGAAAATTTGATCTTATCTATTCAGCAAACACTTTAAGTCATATTCAAAATTTTTCAGAAATATTCAGAGCTATTAACTTATCATTAAATAAAAATGGAATTTTAGTTTTAGAAGATCCATCTTTGTTAGAATGTATTAAAAAGGTTGCTTATGATCAATTTTATTGTGAACATATTTATGTTTTTTCATCAATATCTTTACAAAAAATTTTAGAAAAATTTAACTTAGAAATTTTTGATATTGAAAATACTAATACCCATGGAGGTTCTAACAGATATTTTATCAAGAGAAAATCAAATAAATTTCATAAGATAAGTTCAAACGTTAAAAAGAATTTTAATATAGAAAAAAATTTCGGTCTTCATAAATTTTCAACATATTTAAAGTTTGCAAAAAAAGTTCATCAATCGAAAAAAAAACTTAATAATATTTTTGATAGTTTAATAAAAAAAAATAAAAAAATAATTGGTTATGGAGCTACAGCAAAATCTTGCACAGTGCTCAATTATTGCAAAATAAAAGATAATACAATTAAATTTTTTTATGATACTACTTCATTCAAGATTAACAAGTATTTACCGGGAAGTAGGATTAAGATAAAAAAATATAAAAAATTAAATATTAATGATGCTGATTATGTATTTTTAGGTGCTTGGAATTTTAGTGAGGAGATTTTTAATAAAGAGAGAGAGTATATAAAAAATGGAGGAAAGTTCATTACACATATACCGTCACCTAGAATTTTGTAAAATCATTAAAATTCATACCTTTTTGATCTTTTTTTGATAGAATTGGTTTTTTTATAGGCCATTTAATTTTTAGTTTTTTGTCATTCCATTTGATAGTTTTTTCGCTTTTTGAGTCCCTATATTTTGAGCATTTATAATAAACAGCACAATATTTTGATAAGCAAAGAAAACCATGAGCAAAATTTTCAGGAATATATAAAGAGAAATTTGAATCTTGAGAAATTTCTATAGCAAAATGTTTTCCAAAAGTTTTTGATTTTTTTCTTAAATCAACCACAACATCTAAAATTTTCCCCTGTACTACAGTTATAATTTTTGCCTGACTTTTTTTAGTTTGAAGATGCAAACCGCGTAAAGTGTTTTTTTTTGAAAAAGAGAAACAATCAAAAATAAATTTCTTTTTAAGGATATTATTTCGCTCAACTTCTTTAAAAAAACCTCTTTTATCTCTATAAATTTCTGTTTTAATTAGTGAAAGATCTTTAATTTTTGTTTTAATTATTTTCATTTAAAAATTTTCTTTCTATTTTTTTTTGGATTGTTATATCAGCTTTCCATTTTGGTAAAATCTTTAAATGAGTTTTTTTTGGCTTTTCCACCATCTTACTTTGGTAAACTACTAAAAGTTTTTCTTTTGATTTTTTATTTATTTTTAAAATAAAGTCTTTAATTTTAATATTTTTCTTTTGCATTAAACAATAATCACCACTTTTGATATTATTATTCAAAACAGTATCGATTGCATTGAGAATGTCATCTACATGTAAAATATTTAGTTCAAGTTTTTTTGAATTTATTAATGTTTTCTTTTTTTTTTTAAAATTATTAAATAATGTTGGTAAAAGTTTCTTTCTTGAATCAACTTCTGCATAACTTTCATAAAACTTTAAATTGTAGAATTTAGTTTTTTTATTTAGAGAGATAAGATATTTCATGATAATTTCGAAGGCAGATTTTGAAGATGCATAAAAATTTTTTGGTTTATTTTTTTTATCACTTGTATGCTGCATCATAGTTCCAAAATTGATTATTTTTTTTGTATTATGTATAATTGTATCAAGAACTACTGATGGAAATATTATATTACTATCGATAAAGTTTAGTATTTCTTTATTTGTATGATGGTTCTTATAAAATGTTGCGAAGTTGATAAAGTAATCAAATTTTTTATTCTTTAACATTTTATTAAGATTTTGATATTTTGAGTAGTAAATTGAATTGTAAGTTTTTGAATATTCTTTTTTCAAATTAACTAAATCTTTGTCTCTCTTTTTGTTATTTCTTTGAATGTCAATAACTAAATATCCTTTCTTTAAAGCTCTCTTTATAAAAAACTTTCCAATGAATCCAGATGATCCAGTAACTAATATAATTTTTTTTTTCAATTTATTATTTTCTTTAAGTAGGCACTATACTCACAGTCACCATAAAAATTTATGTTTTTTTTAATTTTGTTTTTATTAATCCACTTTTTTAATAATGATATTTCCTCTAAGCATGCAATTTTAATTCCTTGAACTTTTTCTACTGATCTTACATAATTTGAGACATTATTTAAATCTTCCATTTTTCCTGCATCTGACCAGATGGCGCCCCTACCTATTAATTCATATTTTAGCTTTTTTCTTTTTTTATACTCTTTAATTAAATCAGTAATTTCGAGTTCACCTCTTTTTGATCTTTTTAATTTTGCTGTATAATCAGAAACATTTTTATCAAAAAAATATAATCCAGTGATTGCTTTATTTGAAATAAATTTTTTTGGTTTTTCAACAATATTTTCGATTTTATTTTTCTTAATTTTTGCTACTCCATAATTTTCTGGCGCTGAAACCTCTTTAAGAAATATAGTTGCACCAGATCTGTGTTGTGATGATTTTTCAAGTGTTTTTGTTAGACTTTGACCGTAAAAAAAATTATCTCCCAGTATCAAAGCTACATTATCATTTTGGATAAATGATTTTCCCAAGTTGAAAGCATCTGGTAAACCTCTCGGCTTTTCTTGAATTTTATAACTAATATTTATTCCATATCTTGAACCATCACCCAATAAATTTTTAAAACTTTCGATTTGGCCAGGATTTACTATCATTAGGATTTTTCTTATATTAGCTAGCATCATCACTGATAGTGGATAAAAAATCATTGGTTTATCATATACTGGTAATAATTGTTTATTGACTGCTTTAGTGAGTGGGCTAAGTCTTGTTCCTGATCCACCTGCAAGAATAATACCTTTTTTAATCATTTTAGTTTGTAAATAATCAACATATATTAAAACTTCTGTATTTAAATAGTATAATTTATGATAATGTTAATCTTTCCAAAAAAATGAAAAAAAATACTTATCAAGCTGATTCTATTAAAGTTTTAAAGGGTCTTGAGGCAGTCAGAAAAAGACCTGGAATGTATATTGGAGATACAGACGATGGCACTGGCCTGCATCATATGGTTTATGAAGTCGTCGACAATTCAATCGATGAGGCCTTAGCCGGTTATTGTAAAAATATTTACGTAAAAATAAATGCAGATGGTACAATTACTGTAAAAGATGATGGCAGGGGAATACCAGTAGATCTACATAAAGGAGAAAAGAAATCCGCAGCAGAAGTAATTATGACTCAATTACATGCTGGAGGGAAATTTGATCATGATTCATATAAAGTTTCAGGAGGATTGCATGGTGTAGGTGTATCAGTTGTTAATGCTTTATCTGAAAGATTAAAATTAGAAATATTCAGAGATGGTAAAAAATATTTTATAGAATTTAATAATGGGAAAGCAAAAGCACCACTTAAAGTTATTGGAAAGTCTAAGGAGACAGGAACTATAATCACATTTTCTCCATCAAAGGAAATTTTTTCATCAATAAAATTTAGTGGAAATATTCTTATTAAAAGAATGCGAGAACTTGCTTTCTTAAACAAGGGTATAAAAATTATATTTATTGATAGTAGTCAAAAAAAAGAAAAAGCTTCTGAATTTAAATTTGATGGTGGAGTCTTAGAATTTGTAGAATTTCTAGATGAAAAAAGGGAAAAATTACAAAATAAAAATGGAAACGACTTATTTAAAAAACCAATCTATATAGAAGGAAAAAAAGATAATATTGAAATTGAATGTTCATTGAAATGGAATGCCAATTACAACGAAGACGTATACCCATATACAAATAATATATTTCAGAAAGATGGCGGTACCCACTTACTTGGTTTTAGAAGTGCTTTAACAAGAGTTATAAATAAATATGCAAATGAACATAATCTACTGAAAAAAAATAAACTAAATATATCAGGAGATGATATTAAAGAAGGATTAACTTGTGTACTGTCTACTAAAATTCCAGACCCAAAATTTTCATCTCAAACAAAAGATAAACTTGTTTCTTCAGAGGTAAGAATGATAGTTGAAACTGTAATAAATGAGAAATTGTCTATATGGTTTGATCAAAATCCTTCTGTAGCAAAAATAATTTTAGCAAAAATAATTCAGGCTGCTTTAGCTAGAGATGTAGCTAGAAAGGCCAGAGAGAGTGTAAGGAGAAAAGGTTCACTGGAATTAAGTGGATTACCTGGAAAATTGGCTGATTGTCAAATAGGCAAACAAGAAGGAACAGAGTTATTTATAGTCGAGGGAGACTCGGCAGGCGGCTCTGCTAAACAAGGCCGAAATAGAGAAAATCAAGCAGTATTACCTTTAAGAGGAAAGATTTTAAATACCTATGTAGAGGAATTTAAGTCAAAAAAAAATGGCAATAGTAACAATGGTTCAGATCAAAGAACCAAAGCATTGGCAAAAATGATATCTTCAAATGAAATATTAACGCTAATTAATGCACTAGGTTTAGACCCAAAGTCTCAAGAAATTGATATCAAAGATCTTAGGTATGGTAAAATAATAATTATGACTGACGCGGATGTTGATGGTTCACACATAAGAGCATTGCTACTCACTTTTTTTAATAATAAACCATTTAATAAACTTATTGAAAATGGTCATGTTTATTTAGCTCAACCACCTCTTTTTAAAATAACTAAGGGATCGAAGGGAATTTATATTAAAGATGAAAAAGAACTTGAAAATTATATTTTAGATAACAACAAAATTTTAAAAAAATTGAAAAAGGGTTCTAAAGAATACACTAAAGAAATAGAAATTGAAAAATCAAAAATGAATATTCAACGATTTAAGGGTCTTGGAGAAATGAATCCTGATGAGTTATGGAATACAACTTTAGATCCCTTAAAAAGAAATTTATTACAAGTACAGTATTCAAAAGATACAAAAAAAGATCAAAATTTGATACATACTTTGATGGGAAATGATGTGTCGTTAAGAAAAGACTTCATAATCTCAAATGCTATAAATGTTCAAAATCTAGATGTTTAAAGATGAAGTTTTTTGAAACTTCAAAATATTATACTTTAAAAAAATCAACATATATTTCATTAAGATGGATTGGTATTATTGGCCAGTTAATATCGATTAATATTGTATATTTTTACTTTAATTTTCAATTTAATTTTCAAATTGCAAATCTCATAGTTTTGCTAGGTATTATCAGCAATTTATATCTTGTTTATTTTTACGAAAAAACTCAATTGTCTGATCGGTCTGCATTATTGTTTTTAATAATAGACATTTTCCAGCTGGGTATTTTAATTTATTTAACAGGAGGAATAATAAATCCTTTCGTCATATTTTTAATTATTCCTACCGTATTTGCTTCATCAAACTTAGGCCTTCGAACAAATATATCACTCTTGATACTAACAATATCAATGATCGTTTTTTTAACTTTTTATTCAGAAGATCTCCCCTCTCCCTTGGGTAATCATTTTCATGTTAGTCCTTATTATTATTATTCAATACCAATTTCTTTAATTATAGCTTTAGTATTTTTAAATTATTTTGCGATTATTTTTGGAGCAGAGTCAAGATTAAGAAAAGAGGCGCTTAATAAAATGGAGGAAGTTATGGCTAAAGAGCACGAAATGTTATCGTTGGGTGGTCAAGCGGCTGCTGCAGCTCATTCATTAGGAACTCCTTTATCAACAATAAAGATTATAACTCAAGAACTTCTAAAACAATTACGAGATAATAAAGATGTTATTCAGGATATAGAGTTATTAGCCAGTCAAGTTGAGAGATGTAACCAAATTTTAAAAAAATTATCACTTAATCCAAGCGAGGAAGATGATTTCATAGATGAAGACCTTACTTTAAAAGATTATCTTAAAGAGATCATTTCATCATTTAAGGAAACTAGTGAAAAAGAATTTTCTTTTAATTTTACACAAGACTCCAATTCAAAAAAAATAACAAAATCTATTGAGATCGTATATGGACTAAGAAATTTTATAGGAAATGCAAATAAATATTCATCAAAAAAAATATTCATTAATTTAAAAAGTGATAGTAAATCTACAGAGATTTCAATTGAGGATGACGGCCCAGGTTTTTCTAACGATATTTTACCAAAGTTAGGAGAGCCATATTTAAAATCATCAAGTTTTACAAATAAAACAAATTCAGGTCTTGGTTTAGGAATATTCATTGGAAAAACATTGCTTGAAAAAAATTTTGCATCAGTATTATGTAGAAATTCAAAAACTAGAAGTGGCGCAGAAGTAATTATTAAGTGGGAAAATAAAGATTTGATTAAAATTTAATGTAATTTATTCTTATTTTCAAAAAGAGAACTTAACTGGGATACCATTACGTCACCTAGCTCATTTACATCAGTAATTTTAATTGCCCTGCTATAATATCTGGAAACATCATGTCCAATTCCTATAGCTAAAATTTCTATTTCAGTTTTGTCTTCAATAAACTTGACCATTTTTCTCAAATGTTTTTCTAAAAAATCACCTGAATTGACGGATAAAGTAGAGTCATCAACTGGTGCACCATCTGATATAACCATTAATATTTTTCTTTCTTCTCTCCTCTTTTTTAATCTATTGAAAGCCCATGAAATAGCTTCTCCATCAATATTCTCTTTTAATAGACCCTCTTTTAGCATTAATCCTAAATTATTTTTTGATTGGCGCCATTGCGTATCGGCTCCTTTGTAAATAATGTGTCTTAAGTCATTTAACCTACCAGGTGTTTTCGGTTTCCCTAATTTACTCCAATTTTCTCTGCTTTGTCCACCCTTCCAGTTCTTTGTAGTAAAACCTAATATTTCAACCTTTACAGAACATCGTTCTAAAGTTCTAGAAAGTATATCAGCACAAATTGCAGCTATCGTTATTGGTCTACCTCTCATCGAGCCGGAGTTATCAATCAATAGAGTGACAACTGTATCTTTAAAGTCTAAGTCCTTTTCCTTTTTAAAAGATAGAGAATTATAAGGATCCATTATTATTCTTGGTAATTTAGAACTATCTAATAAACCTTCTTCTAAATCAAATTCCCAAGAGCGATTTTGTTTTGCCAACAATTGTCTTTGTAGTTTATTGGCTAATTTTGTGATTATGTCCTGAAAACCAACTAATTGTTGGTCTAGAGTTCTTCTAAGTTTAAGAGCTTCTTCTATATTTTCCAAATTTTCGGCTTTTATAACTTCATCATATTTATTTGTAAAAATTTTATATTCTAAATTTATTGAGTTCAGTGCTTTTTTTTGGACCAACTGTTTATTATTGTGCTTTTCAGACTCTGTTTTGAATAGTTGATCGTCTAATTTATAATCTTCTATGTCGTAATCACCGTCTAAGCTTTCTTCCGTCTCATTTTCTGTATCTGGATTTTTGCTATCATCTATATCAGTGTTTTGGTCCTCATTAGATGGATTATTTTGTCCATCATCTTTATTATCTTCACTTGATTCTTCATAATTTTCAGTTTGAAAAATGTCCATTTCTTTTAATATCTCAGAAAATTTAGATGAATATTTATTTTGATCTTCTAAATTGTCTTTCAAAAAACTGATGTGTTTACTAATTGACAAATCAAAATCTTTTTCCCAAAAACCCAATATTTTTTTTGTCAAATAATTTAATTCAATATTATGAAAATTTTTAAGCATGTACAGCTCAAATGCCTCATTAACACTTACATCATCTTTTGTTTTTAATTGATCTTTCTTAAAACTAAGAATTTTTTGGTTATAATTATCTACAAGGTTTTTTTTGATACCCTTAAGCATTTTACTTCCTAAAGTTTCACACCTAATTTTCTCAGCCATAGAGTACAATGATTTACATGAAGAATTATCAGGAATATGTTTCTTAAAAATTTCCTCATCTGAAAATTTTTTTTTTAAGGCAGAAGAGTCTATTTCAGCTCTCGCTTTAATGAAGTCCATTTTTGTTTTTAAATTATCTAAATCTAATAATTCAAGTTTATCAAAATTTTTCTCCTTTTTTGAATTACTGAAATACACAAAGTCATCAGAAATGACTTTAAATGTAGAATTGAGAGCTTGTTTTAATTTTTCTTTAAAATTTGCACTTTTGTTGCTGTTACCCATCTAGATTTCTATGTTTGCTAAAGATTCAGGCAACTCATCTCCAAAACATCTTTGATAGTATTCAGCTATAGTATTTTTTTCAACATCATCACATTTATTTAAAAAAGTAACCCTGAAAGCATAACCAATATCATTAAATATCTCAGAATTTTCTGCCCAATGAAGTACAGTTCTTGGACTCATTAGCGTTGAGATATCACCCGCAACAAATCCCTTCCTTGTTAAATTAGCAACCTTAATCATATTTGAAACTATTTCTTTACCTTTAGAATTATTTAAAACCTTATTTTTTGCTAGTACGATTTCCATTTCTTTATCAAGAGCAAGATAGTTTAATGTAGTCACTATATTCCATCTATCCATTTGACCTTGATTAATCTGTTGTGTACCATGATATAAACCAGAAGTATCACCTAAGCCAATAGTATTTGAAGTAGCAAATAATCTAAAAAATTTATTTTGTTTTATTACTTTATTTTTATCAAGAAGTGTAAAGTTTCCTTCAGCCTCTAAAACCCTTTGAATAACAAACATGACATCTGGTCTACCGGCGTCATATTCATCAAAAACTAAAGCAACAGGGTTTTGTATTGACCAGGGTAAAATTCCTTCATTAAATTGAGTAATTTGTTTACCTTCTTTTAGGACTATTGCATCTTTTCCTATTAAATCGATTCTACTTATGTGACTATCAAGGTTTACTCTTATACACGGCCAGTTCAATCTTGCAGCAATTTGTTCTATATGAGTTGATTTACCTGTTCCATGATAGCCTTGCACAAGAACTCTTTTATTAAAAGCAAATCCTGAAATAATTGAAAGAGTGGTATCTTTATCAAACTTATAGTTTTTGTCTATCTCAGGTACATATTCATTTTTTTTTGAAAAAGCATCCACTTCCATTTTTGTATCAATTCCAAATGTTTGCTTTACCGAAACTTTAATGTCAGGCTGTATATTTAAATTAGGTGTCAATTTTTTCCCTATAAGTATTTTTTAGCTGAGTGTAAGCTAATGTTATTAATTTAAGTTTTTCTTCATATTTTTTATTACCAGAATTCATATCAGGGTGAAATTTTTTGACAAGCACTTTGAATTTTTCCTGAATTTTTTGCCATTTTAAACCAACAGAAATTCCCAAAATACTAAAAGCTTTGATATCTTTATGATTAAATTTAAATTGACGCATATAATTAAAATCACTCTTAAATTTATCTTTATCTAACTCATCCTTTAATGTGTCATTCCATAAAACTTTAAAAAAATTATCTGAAGAACTAAAGCTTTGTGTAGGTTTATGCCAAATCATATCTGATTTTAAAAAATTTAATATTTGTTTGTCATTCATTCCTGAAAAATAGTTCCAATTTTTGTTAAATTCTCTTACATGTTCTAAACATAACATTCTGTATTTTTTACTATTATCTTTTTCAATTGGAGCTTTATATTCACCAATATTTTTACAATTATTCCAGTCACAAATATTTTTCATGGTATATAATATTATTTATGGACATAAATGAATTAATTGCAATTGTAAAAAAAAAGTTAAATCAACAAATTCAAATTGATTATATAAAAATTGAAGATAAATCATTTTTACACAAAAAACATAGTGGGAATCAAAAAGATAAATTTCACTTAAAAATAACTGTCAAATCAAACGAACTAGCGAATATGACTAAAATTGATAGTAATAAAAAGATTTATAAAGTTTTAGATAACGAAATGAAACATTTCATTCACTCTTTGCAAATATTAATTAATTAATTCTTTTGTAATAAACATTTTTAAATAATTTTTATTATAAACCTTATTGATTATAGGTTTACCAATTTTTTTTAATAAAATCAGATTTATTTTTTCTGAATTATTTTTTTTATCTTTAATCATGAATGAAATTATCTTGTTGATATCTTTTGCAGAAAAATATTTTTGAATATTACTAGGCAGATTTGATTTCGTAATATGTTTAACAACTGAAATGTATTCTTTATTCTTAAGAATTTTATTTTTATAACTAAATTTTAAAGCACTAATTATTCCTAGTATTACTGCTTCGCCGTGATTTAATCTACTAGAAAAACCCATAGTAGCTTCATAAGCATGAGCAAAAGTATGTCCAAAATTTAACACTTTTCTTAAATTTTTTTCTTTTTCGTCTTTTTCAACAATTTTTTTTTTTATTTCACAACTCTTACATATCGCTTTAACTATATAAGGGGATTTCAGATTTAAAATATTTTCAATATTTTTAGACAAGTATTCATAAAAATTTTTATTTGCTATTAATGAATGTTTTAATATTTCACCATAACCACAAATTATTTCTCTTTTTGGTAAAGATTTTAAAAAAATAATATCACTGATAACTAATTTTGGTTGATAGAAACTTCCTATTAGATTTTTACCATACCGTGTATTAATCCCAGTTTTACCTCCAATAGATGAATCAACTTGAGACAAAAGAGTAGTTGGAATATTTACAAATTGAAGACCTCTTTTAAAAAGACTTGCAGCAAAACCACCAATATCTCCAATTATGCCACCACCAATTGTTATTAAACAATCATGTCTAGTGAAATTTTTATTTAATAAAATTTCTAAAATATCATTAGTTGTTTTTTGATTTTTATTTTTTTCGTTAGCTAATACGTAATGAAAATATATCTCTTTTTTATTTAAAGATTTTTTAATTTTTGTAATTAATTTTTTGGGTATTTTTTGGTCAACAACTAATAAACATTTCTTTAAATTTATTTTATTTTTTTTTATAATACTATTAATATTAGATATTAAGTTTAAACCAATTAAAATTGGATAATTTTGTGAATTTGTTTTTACTACTAATTTAATTGGTTTCATAAATTTTTAGAATAATTTTTAAAATTTCGTTTTTTGTTAAATCATCACAAACTACCTTATACATTGCTTTTGAGTAGAAGTTAGAACGTTTTTTAATCAATTTTTCTAATTCGTCTTTGGTGGAATTGAACGCTATTGGTCGTTTTGAGCTATTTATAATCCTATCTATTAGTGTCTTATAATTCCAACAAAGCCATATACTGGTATGATTATTTAAAACCTCATTCCTAATTTCTTTGTTTAAAAATGCTCCACCGCCTAAAGACACTATAATATCTTTTTTTTTTAATACTTCTAAAGTAGTTTCTTTTTCGTAATCTCTAAAAAATTTTTCGCCTTTATTATAAAAAATCTTTGAAATATTCATTTTAAGATTTTTTTCAATTAATTCGTCAATATCAAAGAAATCTAATTTTAGTTTTCTTGAAATTAATTTACCTATTGAGGTCTTTCCTGACCCCATCATGCCTAAAAAAACAATATTTCCTTTTGATTTCATAAGTTTCTTTATTGAAAAAACACAAATATGTCTTAATTTGAAATTAACTAAAACTATATGCAATTTATTAAAAAAACAAGTTCGAGAACAAATATAATTGGGCTTTTTGCAAAATTATTTTTATTGATTGTCATAATTCTAGGGGTTGTTTTTTTACTTAATAAAATAGATTTTCCAACTCCAAAAAAAGAAATAGAAAAAATAATTTCTAATGAAAATTTTAAAACAATTAAATAAATTTTTTTTTTTAGGTTTAATTATAACTACTTTAGTTGCATCGAAAAGCTCTGCGGAAGAAAAACCTGTAGATATTTGGAATGTAAATAAAGAGGAAACTAAGAGTAAATCTGTATCACCAGAAAATATTTTAAATAACGATAATGAGACAGCATCTCAATCAAACCCAGATATTTATAAAATGCAATCTCAAAAAAAAATTAATTCGATTCAGCTTGATGAAAATTATAATCTTGAAGAAATAAAAATATTTGGATTATATGATCCGGAAGATTTTGATTTAGACATAAGCATGTGGTCTAATTCAGATGGAGATCAATTAAAGAATCTTTTCTCAAAGCTTGATAAACTTAAACTTTCAGAAGATGCAAATGAAATTATGAGGATTTCATTATTAACAAATGCCCATTCTCCGAATAAAAATATTTCCGAAAAAGAATTCTTAAAACTTAGAGCAGATTGGCTAATTAAAAATTCCGATTTAGATTTAATAGAGGAATATTTGACAAAAAATCAGGTTATAGTCTATCATCCAGAGTTAACAAAATATTTAATTGATCAACACTTAGCAGATGCTAATACCCAAAAAGCTTGTAATATATTTTTAAAGAACAACAAACCCATTAATGAAAAATATTTAGTTAAATTTAATATTTATTGTTTAATTGAGACTGGTAAAAAAGAAGAAGCACTGCTCATTTATGATTTAAAAAAAGAGTTAGGATTTCAAGACAAATACTTTGAGAAAAAAATTAATTTTTTATTAGGATACGACTCAAAAATTGATAATGATCTATCTGAAAATTCTATTCTTGATTTTCATTTGGCTAAAATAACAAATCCTAATTTTATTTATGAACCGAATGATAATACAAGTAAAATAATTTGGAAATATCTTTCATCCTTTAATCTACTTAATTCATTTCAGGAAATAGATGTTTCAGAATATGACAAAATCTTAACACTCGAAAAAGCTACTCACAATAAAAATTATCCTGAAAAAGACTTGTTTAATATTTATAAGAGATTTCAATTTAATATTAATGAGCTTTTAAATGCCAAACAAGTATTTAAATCATTATCTAATATAGAAGGAAGAGCTCTAATTTATCAAAGAATTTTACTTGAGTCTGAAATGGTAGAAAAGTTGAAATTACTAAAATTATTGAAAAAATCATTTAAAGATGAGGGACTTGAAAATGCCTTTGATATTGAATTAAAAAATTTTTTAAATAAGATAAATCCCGAGGATATTCCAGGAAATTTAACAAGTTTTTATTACACAAATATTGATACAAAAGAAGATCAAACTAAAAACGTAAAATTTAATAACGAAATTTTACATCAATCAAAACTTTTAAATTATTTTAATGGAGACTATTCTAAATCAAAAATTGAAAAGGATATAAATAATTTTCTTAAAAAGATTAAAAAGAATAAAAAGTATTACTTTTCAAAAAAAGATCAAATTTTATTAGAGTCTTTAAAATATGACGGTATTGAAATATCAAAAAAATTTGATGATTTATATGAAGTCATAGAAACTGAGATACCGACGGACATTCAGGTTATGATAAATAATAATGAGCAAGGAGCTGTTTTATTGAGAATAGCGGAAGTTATTGGTCAAGATAAACTTGAACGAATAGATGAAGACACTATTTATTTTATTATTAGTACTTTAAATCAGTTAAATATAGATTTATTAAGAAATAAAATTTTACTTAAAGTTCTACCTTTAAAAGTTTAGAAATTAGTTTATTTATCTACAGCATGAGTATTAAAGATATTATCACTGTACCAAATGAAACTCTTAAAAAAATTTCAGAACCGATAGAAAAAGTAGGAGTGAATGAAAAAAAATTAGTAAAAGATTTATTTGAAACAATGTATAATTCAAATGGAATTGGATTAGCAGCAGTACAAGTGGGTATTCTAAAAAGAGTAATAGTTATAGATGTTTCGACTAAAGAGGGGGAAAAAAAACCAATAAGTTTCATTAATCCAGTAATAAAAAATATAAGTGATGAAACATCAACTTACGAAGAGGGATGTTTGTCAATTCCTGATACTTTTATAGAGATTGAAAGACCAAAAATTTGTGAAGTCGATTATATTGATTTAGATGGAAGAAAAAAAAATTTAAGATGTAATGGTTTGTTATCAACTTGCATACAACACGAAATAAATCATCTTGATGGAAAATTAATAATTGATCACTTATCAAAATTAAAAAGAGATTTAATTATTAAGAAAATTTCTAAAATTAGAAGAAATCCTAGTAGAATTATAGTTTAAATATGACTAAAAGAATAATTTTTATGGGCACGCCTTTATTTGCCTTACCAATATTGAAGTCTTTATACCAAAATGGATTTACAATACCTGTTGTATATACGAAACCAGCACAAAGATCTAACCGAGGGCAAAAGATTAATAAATCTCCAATACAAAAATTATCAGAAACTTTAGAACTGAATTTTCGAACACCAAAAAACTTAAAAGAAAATAATGCTGAATATGAAATCTTTAAAAATATTCAAGCAGATTTAGCAATTGTTGTTGCCTACGGACAAATGATACCTAAAAACTTTTTAAATTTAACTAAAAAAGGTTTTATAAATATCCATGCTTCTATCCTTCCTGCCTGGCGTGGTGCAGCCCCAATTCAAAGGTCAATAATGAATTTAGATAATGAAACAGGTATAAGTATAATGAAAATTAACGAAGAATTAGATACAGGACCAGTCTGTAACATTTATAAAATAAAGTTAGACCAAACTTTAAATGCGCAAGAAGTTTCAGAAAAGCTTTCATATTTAGCTGCAGATAAAATTTTAAATGAAGTGAATAATATTCTAAATGGAAAATCAAAATTTATTGATCAAGATCATTCAAAAGCTTCTTATGCAAAAAAGATAAGTAAAAATGAGGGTCTAATAGATTTTAATGAAGAAGCTAATAAAATATTAGGAAAAATTAATGGCCTGTATCCTTCACCTGGTGCGTTTTTTAATTTCAAGGGTAAAAGATATAAAATTTTAAGAGCTGAAATTGGTGATGGTTTAGGAGAAGCAGGTGAAGTTTTGACGGATAAACTTGAAATAGCTTGTTCTAAAAAAAAATCTATAAAAGTTATTGAAATTCAGAAAGAAGGAAAAAAAAAACAAAAGATAAAAGAATTTATGATTGGATCTCAAATAAAAAAAGGTTCTATATTGTCAAATGTTTAAATATCAAATTTTAATTGAGTATGTTGGAACAAATTTTAGAGGTTGGCAAATTCAAAAAAAAGGTCAAACTATTCAAGGTCGTCTACAAGAAAAAATTTCTGAAATATTAAAAGAAGAAATAAAATTATTCGGATCAGGCAGAACTGATACGGGTGTCCATGCTATTGAACAATCTGCTCATTTTGAATGCGAAACTGAAATAATTAATTTTCAAAAATTCATAAAGGCAATAAATTATTTTTTGAATAAAGATGAGATAACTATTCTATCAATTAAAAAAAGAAATCATAATTTTCATGCCAGATTCTCCGCAAAGACAAGAATATATAAGTACATTATCATTAATCGTTTAAGTAAACCAGTTTTAGAGAAGAATAGAAGTTGGCACGTGATTAAAGAACTAGATGTAAATATAATGCGAAAAGCTGCAAAGAAATTAATTGGGACTAAGGACTTTTCTACTTTTAGAGCATCTAGTTGTAGAGCTAAAAGTCCAATCAAAACCATGAGGTCAATTAAAATAAAATCTATAAAAGATAAAATTGAAATAGAATTTATTTCTCAGTCTTTTCTTCAACAACAAGTTCGTTCGATAGTTGGATGCTTAAAGTATGTGGGCGAAAAAAAATGGTCGTTAGAAAAATTTGATAAAATCTTTAAAAAAGGAGATAGAATTTTATGTGCTCCTCCCGCACCACCGAGTGGACTTTATTTAAGAAGAATTATTTATTAATTTTTTTTTATTACTCATGGCAAACTTTCTATTAATCCGCCATCTTGACTCAGCTCTCACAATATAACCACAGCAATTTTTTGAACGACACTTACAAGGAAATTGTTTATAATCTTCATCAAAACCAAAACCATAATCACAAGTAAATTCCTCTCCTTTTTCAATATCTCTTATAGCTGTAATCCATACTTTATGACCTTTTCCGTTGTAATCACAATTATTATCGCATGAGTGATTGATCAAACCAGCAACATTCCAAGAAAAATCTCCGTCTAAAGTATATTTTTTATTTAATGTAAATAAATAAATAGGTTTTTTGTTGTTAAACTTATCGGAATTTTCAACCTCTCTATTAGTAATTATTTTACCAATATAATTAATTATTTTTGTTCCTTCACTTATATTTTTAGTGGCATATAAACCTCGCCCTTTGTTATCAATTTTAGATTTTTTAATTTTGTATAATTTCATAAAAAAGATTTATAACTAACCTAATATTAATCAATTAAATTCTATAAGTGCATTAATATGTTCATTGACGCTTTCAGCTAGAGCATTTAAATCATAACCACCTTCAAGTATAGAAACAACTTTACCTTGAGTAAACTTATTAGTAGCAGTTAATGTTCTCTTGGTTATCTCATAAAAGTCTTTTGAAGTTAATTGAAATTGAGCCAATGGATCATCTTTGTGTGCGTCAAAGCCTGCTGAGAATAATAAAAAGTCAGGTTTATATTCTATTAATCTATCCAAGACTCTATCATATGCGTTAAAGTATTGTTCTGAGTTTGTGCCAGCTGGCAAAGGTATATTTAGTGAGTTGTTAAAATTGCCCTTATCTTTTTCTGTACCTCCACCTGGATAGAAAGGATATTGATGAGTAGAAATATATAATGCATTCTTGTTGTCACGCATAACGTCGTAGTTTCCATTACCCCAATGAACGTCAAAATCAACACATGCAACTCTTTTAAAACCATATTTACTGATTAAATAATTGGTAGCTATTCCAGCATTTGATATGCAACAAAAACCCATTGCTTTATTTTTTTCCGCATGATGGCCCGGAGGCCTTGCCAGACAGAACGCACTTTTAAATTTGTTATTTTCTATTCCGTCTATTGCCTTAATAGTTGAACCTGCAGCATCAAAAACAGCTTTCTTGCTGTCTGGTGAAATAACAGTATCCCCATCTAAAAACTTTAGACCTTTTTGAGGAAAGGAACTTCTTAAACCATCTATATAGTCCTTAGAATGTGTCATATATAATATATTTTCAGGTACATTGTCTGGCTTTTCCCAAATTAAATCTTTCCTTTTTTTTAATTTATCTTTTATGACTATTACTCTCTTTGGTTGTTCAGGATGTCCATTTCCTGTGTCATGCTTTTCATGTGACTCCGAATTTATTATCGCTGTTTTCATTTAATAATTTTAAGTTTATTTAAAAAATAATCAATTTTAGAAATATCTTTTAATCCTGCAGTTTCTAATCCTCCAGAAATATCTATGATATCAGCAAATTGTTCGTATTTTTTGAAATCTTCATCTATTTGTATATTACCAGCTATCATAATTTTTTTTTTAAAATCAAAATTTTTAATCAATTTATGATCAAAAGAAATACTTTTTTCGTAGCCCTTGCCATCAAAAAGAAAAATGTCAGCAACTTCTTTAAAATCTTGAAATTTTTTTACATCATTTATATCTTTAATAGTTAAAGCAGATATAATTTTTTTTTTGTATTTTTTTTTAATTAAATCTACTTCTGACGGATTTGTGTCATAAATTTGATAGAAATCAAAATTTAAGTTTTTAATTTTTTCAAGATCCTCAAAACTAGGTTTAACTAAAACAGCAACATATTTAGAATTTTTTTTTTCGACTGTTAATAAATCTTTAAGTTTATCAATATCTACAAATCTTTTAGATTTTGGATAATTAACTATAAATCCTATGAAATCTGCCGGATAATTATGGTCTAATATAAATCTAAGAGTTTTCTCATCTGAAACTCCACAGATTTTACATTTTAATTTCATTTATTTAGATGACGAATTAATCTTTTAAAATTTTTTTTGATATTTCCACTTACTAGTGATCTTCCTATCACTATTCCAGACACATTGTTTTTAAATGCATCAAAAGGTGTAGTCACTCTCGATTGATCATCTTTATTGTCACCTGGTAGCCTTATTCCAGGAGTAATAATCATTAAATTTCTTAACTTTTTTCGTATTAAAATTGCTTCTCTTGCAGAACAAACTATACCATCACATCCAGACTTTTTTATAAGAATTGCTTGTTTTAAAACTATATCCTCCAACTTTGACTTGTAGCCGATTTTTTTTAATGACTCGTTTTTTAAACTTGTTAAAATTGTAACTCCCAATACTTTAATTTTTTTTTTTTTCGCTTCTTTCTTTATAGCTTTTAACATATCCAAACCACCATTTGCGTGAGCTGTAATATATTTACATCCTTTCAGATCTTTAATAGAATTTATTGCTGAAAGAGCCGTTTGAGGAATGTCATTTATTTTAAGATCAAGCCAAAAATCATTTTTAAATCTCTCTAGAAAAAAACGACCTTTTTTTGAATAAAAAAATTGTAATCCAAACTTTGGAATAAGATCAATCTTGCATTTATTAGCTTCATTAATGATTTTTCTAGCCCTTTTAATATCCGATGTATCAATCGCAATGAAAATCTTTTTATTCTTCATTATTATTTAGCTTTTTAAACATACCTTTTGCCATTTTGAAGTGTATTACATTTTTTTTCTTTGTATGAACTTTTTCTCCAGTTTTTGGATTTCTTGAAATTCTAGCTTTTTGAGTCTTTGTTGAAAATACACCAAAACCTCTTAGCTCAACTCTTTCACCTCTTTTAAGTGTAAGTTTAATTTCGCTCAGAATTATATTGGTAAATTTTTCTAAGTCTTTTTTAAGAAAATTTGGATAATTTTTTGAGAGTTGTTCTAAAAGCTTTGATTTTACAATAGCCAATTTATTTTATTTTGTTTTCTTTTTTTTCTTTAGATCTTCAGACAAAGATGAGAATGGTAAATTTTTACCTGAGCCTTCAGAGCCATATTTTTCCAAAGCCTCTTTTTTCTCAATTTCTTCTAATAACTTAATACTTAGTGTTACTTTTCTTTTAGTTAAATCTATTTCTGAAATTGCACAATCAATCCTTTCTCCGCCAGTAAATCTCGAAGGTCTAGCATCTGCTGAATTAATTGCAATTAACGATTTTTTAATTTGAAAGTCCATATTGCAACCTTCTGGTCTTACAGTTAATCCTTTATTATCGGTTGTCATTATCTTAACCGTTATTACTTGATTTACTGATTTGTCTTTAAACCAGTCAAAAGGGTCCGGTTGAGTTTGTTTTAAACCTACCCTTATTTTTTGTTCAGGAATTTTTATTTCAAGTACTTTTACTTTAATTTTATCTCCTTTCTTATATTTGGTAAGTTCTTCCTCTCCATTATCTAAGTAAGTTAAATCATTACAATGTAAAAAAGCGTCAATTTCTAAATCTTCTACCTTCAAAAATAAAGAATACTCATTTTTGTTAACTACTTCACCTTCAACTACTGTTCCAACAGGAAATTTTTTTTCAAATGTCTCAAATGGATTTGCTTTTGCTAATCTGTGAGAAATTGCAACTCTTCTTTTTGTTTTATCGATTTCAGTTATAACACAATCTATTTCATCTCCAATTTTAAAAAGTTTTTTTGCTGATACATTTTTTTTAGTCCAACTTAATTCACTCGAGTGAAGTAAAGTAGTCAATCCAGGCTCCAATTCACAAAATGCTCCAAAATCCATAATCTTAACAACTTTTACTTTATATAATTTATTTAACTCGTAATTTTCTATGTGTTCAAAAGGATCTGGTGATAATTGTTTTACAGAGCATCCAACTTGTAATTTTTCTTTATCGACAGAAATTACTTTTAGATCATGTTTCTCACCAATATTAAAAACTTCATCAGGATGATTAACTCTCGAATAAGAAATTTCTTGTAAATGCACCAAAACATCTAGCTCTCCATTAACATTAAAAAAACATCCGAATGTGCTATAACCTTTTACCTCAGCACCTTTAATAATATCTCCAACTTTGTATTTTTCTATAATTTTTATTTTATCTTCTTTTTTAAATGATGAAATTATTTCCCTTCTTGAAACACATGCATTACCTCTAATTTTGTCAAGTTTAATTAAAGCAAATTTTTGTGGCTCATTCATCAGATGACTTATATCTTTTAGAGGTTTGTCACTGATTTGAGATCCTGGTAAAAACATTAATGATCCAGTTTCTATATGCTCAACGATACAACCGCCTTTACATTTAGATGTAATTTTACCCATAATTGGCTCTTTGTTTTCGTAAGCTTTAACAAGTTTATCCCACCCTTTAATTTTTTGAGCTTTACTTGCTGAGACAATCACGTCACCATTTTTATCTTCAATTTTTTCCAGCAATACTGGAATTGTTTCACCTAGTTTAATTTTGTCTGTTAAACCTATACTCTTTAACTCGTTTATATCGAGCACAGGTTCACTTTTAAGTCCTTCAACAAATAAAAAAACAAATTTTTCAGTAATCTTGTTTATTTTGCCGTTAATAATTTTTCCCTCTTCTATTTGAATTTTAGAAAGCTGAGTATTTAGAAGTTGTTCAAACTCTTTAGATTGAGGATTGTTTAAATCTTTGTATATTTCCATATGTTAGTGCTTATAAAATTTCTAAAAGCATGATTTTCTACTTAAATTTATTAAATTTATCAATAGTTAATGTTGTAAATTATTAAAAATCAACAAATAATTTAAGTAGAAATTGGGTCAATTTTATTATTTATTCTGCTTTAAAAAATTTATCGTTTTTAGAAACGATGGAAAAGATGTTTTTATTGAGTCTAAATCGTGGATTTTCCAATTACCCCCAAATGACAGAGCAGCAATTACACTTGTCATAAATACTCGATGGTCCTTTAGAAAATTTTTAATAACAATTTTTTTTTTTATAATTAATTCAGGATTTCCATATATTTTGATTGAGTTTCTTGTAATAATATTTTTTACTCCCATCATATTTAGAATTTTAGATCCCCAAATAAGCCTTGGACTCTCTTTTTGATTCAATTCTGCTAAATCTTTAAAATGAGATACACCTCTTGATTTTGCGGCAACTAAAAAAATTATCAAAAATTCGTCTATCGCACTTGAATTATATTTAATGGGACAGTTAATTCCTTTAAGTTTTTTTGAACTTCTAATAGATATATCTCCAATCTTTTCACCATTATAGGTCTTCTTATTAGTAATTTTTATTTTCGCACCCATAAGATTTAAAATTTGTATGATACCGATTCTTGAAGGGTTCACATTAATATTTCTTATTATGAGTTTTGAGTTTTTGGATAAGATAGTTAAAACTATAAAGAATGCGCAAGAACTTATATCTCCAGGTATTATATAATTCAAAGGGTCAATTTTTTTTACTCCTTTTACTTTTATAATATCGAATGACTTCATTTTTTTTATTGATATTGGAATTTTGAGGTATTTAAAAAGTAGCTCAGTGTGGTTTCTAGATTTTTTAGCTTTAATTTTAGTAACACCATTACTTTTTAATGCAGCAATCATTATTGAGGACTTAATTTGAGCTGATCCTTTTTTTTCAAAAAAAGTAATTGGTTTAGGTTTTTTATTACCCTGCATAATAATTGGTAGATTTTTCTTATCAGATTGAAAAGATGCCCCAAATTTTTTTAAGGGGCTTATAACACGAGAAAAATCTCTTTTTGATAAACTTTTGTCCCCAATTAATTTAAATGTATTCCTTGAGTTTATCATTAATCCAAGAATTAATCTTCCAAGCGTTCCAGAATTTCCAGCATCAAGTATTAAATTTCTTTTAGATTTGAAATTTAACCCAGAGCCTATAATTGTACATTTTTTTTTGTAAAATTTAACTTTTGCTCCAAGTTTTTTTATACAATTTACTGCACTTATAACGTCCTCTGATTTTAAAATATTATAAGCTGTTGATTTTTTTTTTGACAAAGATGAAATTAAAACCCATCTGATTGAAAGGCTTTTATCCCCTTCAACCTTAATTTTTTTATTAAAAGGTTTTAAAATTTTATTTATGATTAATTCATTTTTCATTAATGAGATGTCTAGAAAGTTTTAAAAAAAATCACCAAAGTACTGAGTTTTAGCTTTTTCATCCTTTATAAGTTTATTTGGAGATCCTTCAGCAATTATTTTACAATTTGATAGAATTAAAGCTCTATCTACTATTGAAAGAAGCTCTCTAGCTTGATGTTCACAGATCACAATACACATCTGCGGCTTCTCTCTTTGTAAATTAACCAAAATTTCCTTTAACATATGTATTGTCAGGACATCTAATGCTGCAAAAATTTCATCACAAAGTAAAATTTTAGGATCACCAAGTAAAGCCATGCAAATAACTAATTTGCGTCTTTGACCTCCGGATAAAAATTTAGCCTTAACTTCTTGAACATTATCAAGAGCAAACTTTGATATAAGATCGTGAATTTTTGATAGTCTTTTTCTCTCATCTTTAATTAAGATTTCTCCAATTGCTTTTAAATTATCTAACAAAGTAAGATCATTAAAAAAGCCGCCATATTGTGGTACATATCCGATATTAAATTTTCTTGCTCTAACGTAAATCGGATCATTTGTAACATTTGTTTTTTGAATAATTACTTTTCCAAAATCTGGTTTGATCAATCCCATCAAAATATTAAAAACGGTGCTTTTACCAGCTCCATTTGGACCTAATAAACCTACTATTTCTCCTGCATTTAGATTAAAGCTTATATTATCCAAAATTTGTCTTTTTGAAAATGACAGGGATATTTTTTCTAGTTGTGCGATAGGCTGTTTACTTTTGAATTCCTTAATTCTAAATTTTTTAATTAAAGCAGCCATTATTTTTTATAAGTAATTTTTACTTTACCATCTTTATTAAACATAGATATTTTAGAAGTCCTTTTTAATAAGTCATATTCTATTTTATCAGCATTTAATTTAGTAAAGTTATTATCATAAGTTACTTTACCAGACAATATTGCCACATTTTTTGATATTTTTGCATCCATAAAATCACAATTAACCTTGTGTTCACCATTAGTTATAATAACGTTTCCAATGAATTTTGTATCGTAAGAGATATTATTATATATTGCGTTGTCAGATGTAATAAAAATCTCATTTTTAGTATCAAAATTCACTTTAGCACTAACATTTTGTAATTTAATAAGGTCAGGATCTTTCTCATCAGGTGATCCAGTTTCAGCTTTAAGCAAGTAAACATTTCCTCTTAAATCTTTTGAATAATATTGTAAATCTTTTATTAGATTACTTTGATTGATATTTGAACTTTCTTTAGATTTCAAAGATTGATTAACTTTTTTAGCATCTTCTTTATTTAAATAATAGTATTTAAAATAAAAAATTGATGGCAATGTAAAAATTAGTACTAAAAGACTTAATTGTATTAAAGTTTTTTTACTCATTATTTAATTAATATTCGCCTCTAAAATATTGTGAATATGCAAAATACCGATTGTTTTTTTTTTATTATTCTTTTTGTGAACACACAAACAAGTAATTTTTCTCTCATTCATTATACTTAAGGCTTTAACGGCTAATGTGTCTTTATCTATACTTTTTGGATTTTTAGTCATAAAAAATTTGATTTTTTTCTCAGATATATCGTTATTTTTTTGCATTGCTCTTTTAATATCGCCATCGGTAAATATACCAGTTGTCATTTGTTTATTATTTCTTACGATTAACACTCCAAGTTTTTTTAAATTTAGAATTTTTAAACAATTTTTGACATTCTCATTTTCACTAATGAAAGGTATTTTATTTTTTATAATCATTAAATCTTCAGCAGTTTTGAGTTTCTTTCCCAGATTTCCTGAAGGATGAAATTTTTTAAAATCAAGTTTGCCAAATTTTTTATATTGCATAGTTGCGATAGCTAAAGCATCACCAATTGACAATTGTACCGCGGTACTTGCTGTAGGGACAATTCCATAGCCAGCTTCTTGAACATTTGGCACAAGCAATTTAATATCTGAGGCCTTATATAAGGTTGAATTTTTTTTGGAAACAATACTAATTAATTTAATTTTATATCTATTAGCATACTGGATAATATTTTTTAATTCTTCTGAGTTACCTGAATTGCTTATTAAAATAAGAACATCTTTTTTAGTAATACTACCTAAATCACCATGCGAACAATCGCTTGCTGATATACAAAAAGCGGGTGTGCCAACTGATGAGAATGTTGCTGCTATTTTAGAGGCAATTAATCCACTTTTTCCGACACCACCTAATATAACTTTAGATTGACAATTTGCAATTGTGTTAACTGCTTCAGAAAAAGATGAGTTTATATAACTCTTCAGTTGTTTTAAAGCATTAATTTCTAATTCAATTACATTTTTAGCAATATTATTAAAATTTTTTTTCATTTAATTAATGAGACCATATATCATCCTTAAATAAAGCTAGGTCAAGCTCTACTCTAGTTTTTAAAAAATTAAGACAATCCTTATATAGTTTTATTCTATTCTCTCTCTCTAAAATTTTATTTAGTTCTTCGTGTATTTTGTGAAGATATATAACATCATTTGCACAATATTTTAGTTGTGCTGGAGTTAATTCACCTCCAAAATCTGAATTTTGAAATTGTTTACTTATATCTGTATTTGTAAATTCTTTTATTAATGTTTTTAAGGAGTGATTATCTGAATAAGATCTCGCAAGTTTCGATGCAATTTTTGTATCTAAAATATTATTGGTATCTGTTTTCAAATAATATTTAATATGTGCGATATCTGCTCTTCCAAAATGAAAAATTTTTACAATTTTACTATCTGATAGGATCTTTACTAAATTTGGTGCCTTATAATTTGACCTATCTAATTGAACAATATGTGCATCTAATTTACCAGTGGAAATTTGTAATAAGCATAATGGATCTCTTCTAACATCTAAGCCCATAAATTCTCCATCCACAGCTATTACGTTGCCTAATTCTAAATCATCTGGTAAATCATTTTTGTGAAGTTTAATATCAACATTCATTATTAATATATATATATATATGAAAGCAAAAAATTGTCTAATTTTTGGTGGTAGTGGTCAAATTGGTAAACATCTGATAAGAAAGCTGACTAAAAATAACTACAGGGTAACTGTTGTAACAAGGAACATTCATCAGAAAAGCTATACGATTAAAACTCAAGCAAATGCTGGTTATATTGATATTGTTGAGGCAAATATTTTTGATGAAATAAAGATTAGAAAATTATTTGAAAATTGTGATATTTGCATAAATTTAATTGGAATTCTCTATGAAAAAAAAAGAGGTAGTACTTTTGAGAATATTCACGCTATTTTCCCCTCTTTGCTGGCAAAACTTTGTAAAGAGTATAATTTGAAACAATTCATTCATTTGTCTGCTTTAGGAATAAATCAAGCCAAAGATTCAAATTATGCCAAATCAAAGTTGGAGGGAGAAAACAATATTTTAAAAAATTTTCCAGTTTCTACAATTATTAGACCATCAATTGTATATTCGGTAGATGATAATTTTACGACAAATTTTATGACATTGTTAAGCAGAATGCCAGTTTTTCCTCTTTATTACTCTGGAAATACAAAATTTATGCCAATTCATTGCTCTGATTTAGTGGAAGTAATCCATCATGTGATTTCAAAAAATATTAGTTCAAATATAATTGAATGTGTTGGACCTGAAACAATAACATTCAAAGAAATTTTAAATAGATTATTAGTTTTGATTAACAAAAAAAGAATTCTTATTCCATTTCCATTATCTTTGTCTATTTTAACAGCTAAGCTATTTCAAATTTTACCAAAGCCTTTAATAACAGTTGATCAAATAAGACTGTTGAAATATGATAATATTTTATCTGGAAAATACAAAAGTAATTTCGATATAGGAGTCCCGAGTTTAAGATACTTTGATAAAGAAGTTGAAAAATATTGTTACATGTGGAAGGAAGGAGGACAATTTTCCACAAAAAAATATAAAAATTTTTAAAGTCAAATTTATATTTTAAGCAGATCTAATTTTTTTCTCAATAAATTCTGGAACATCACCTTTTTCACTGACATCTTCTTTTTTACCTTTAGGTTGATAAGCATACAAAAGGTGTAATTTGCAATATGAAAAATCCTTTAATGATGCTCTCCCACAAAAATAAAAACTTTTTTCATCAGGATGACCTATGGGCCATTTACACAAATTTTCGTCTAATTCCTCCAATTGTTTTGGATTTTCAGGTTCAAAATCTTTTTCTATAATTAGAGACTTAAATTTCCCTTTTCCAATTTTTCTTGGTTTATTAATTTTTTCCTCAGTTGTATTTTTGTAATTTTGTTGCGAGGCAGCTGATCTTGTTTTTATTTTCGCAGAAAGATTTAATCTATGAGCTTTACCTATAACTGCATTTCTGCTAATCCCCCCTATTATCTCAGCGATTTGACTAGCAGTATTTCCTTTGCCCCAAAGCTCCTTTAGTTTTGCAACTTTTTCATCGGTCCAACTCATTATATCAATATATAGTATTTTATATTTAATAAAACACAATATAATGATAATAAAAATATATTAACAAGAAAATATTTAGAGTTATTAACAATTTTATAAAAATTAAAATTTTAAAATAGTTCAATCGATACTTGTATCTATTTACTTTAGAAAATAGAAAATTATTAAGAAAAAATATTTAAAATTATTTATGAGTTATTTAGCTAATAATTACAAAAGAAGAAAAATTGGATTCAAAAAAGGAAAGGGATCTTTTCTATACTCACTTGATGGAAAAAAATATTTAGATTTTTTGAGTGGTATAGCTGTAAATACTTTGGGACATTCAAATCCAAGATTAATAAAAGCTTTAAACTCACAATCAAAAAAAGTATGGCATGTTTCTAATTCATTTGAGATACCTGAGGGAGAAATTCTAGCAAAAAAATTAGCTAAAAGAACATTCGCAGATAAAGTAATATTCGTAAATTCAGGGGCAGAAGCTAATGAAGCTGCAATTAAAATTGCGAGAAGATATTTTTATTCGATCGGAAAACCTTATAAAAATAGAATTTTGTGTATTAAAAATTCATTTCATGGAAGAACTTTAGCAAATATTTTTGCGAGTGGCTCAAAAAAAATGACGGAAGGTTTCGGACCAAAAGTAAGTGGATTTGATCACTTTAAATTTTCGGATTTAAAATCTTTGAAAAGCAAGATTACAAAAAAAACCGCTGCTATATTTTTTGAGACAGCGATGGGCGAGTCTGGAATTAAAGTACACTCAAATAAATTTTTGAAAGAAGTAAAAAAAATTTGTATTAAAAAAAAAATATTACTTATTTTAGACGAAGTCCAATGCGGTATTGGTAGATCTGGAAAATTTTTTGCATATGAATATGCAAAAGTAAAACCGGATATAGTGCCGATAGCAAAAGGTATTGGCGGAGGATTTCCTTTAGGGGCAGTTTTGATGACAAAAAAAGTATCAAATTGCATGGTTCCAGGCACGCATGGCAGTACTTATGGTGGTAACCCATTGGCTATGGTTATAGGTAACGTAATTATGGATGAAATTTTTAAAAAAGGTTTCTTAAAAAAAGTTAGAGATAATTCGGAGTATTTTTTAAAAGAACTAGAAAAAATAAAAATAAATTATCCAAAAGTTATTAAACAAATTAGAGGTATTGGTTTATTAATAGGAATTCAACTTAATGTTGAGTTAGGAGCCTTTATAAATAAACTTACTAAAAATAAACTTTTAACAATCAGAGCTGCTGAAAATGTAGTTAGAATATTACCCCCGCTTAACGTAAAAAAAAAAGAAATAGATATAGCGTTAAAGATAATTGAAAAAGTTTGTTCTGGATATTAAAAAAAGATGAAACATTTTATTAATTTAAAAAATATATCATCGAAAGATCTAAGAAAAATTTTATCTGATGCAAAAAAAAGGAAAAATCTTAGAAAAAATTTAAACACTTTAGATCTTGATAAAGATGCTCCTCTTAAAGGCAAATTGTTAATTCAAATGTTTGAAAAATCTAGCTTAAGAACTAGATTGAGTTTTTATCTTGCCATAAAACAGTTAGGTGGTGGCACGATAACTTTAAGATCAAATGAACTTCATTTAGAACATGGCGGAGAAAGTCTTGAGGATACTGCAAAAATCTTATCAACTTACGGAGATGGTTTCATGTTCAGAACAAACAGTGATAGAAAAATTAATGAATTTAAAAATTATTTATCGATACCTGTAATAAATGGTTTAAGTCCATCTTCCCATCCAACACAAGTTTTGTCTGATGTATTCACAATAGAAGAGATTAAAAAAAAAAATATTTCTGATTTAACTATTGTTTGGATTGGAGACTCTAATAATGTTTTGAATAGTCTTATAATTGCATCTGTAAAGTTTGGATTTAAATTAAAAATTGGATGTCCAAGAGGTTTTACGCCAAAAAAATCAATATTAGAATGGGTTAAAAAAAACGGTAAAAAAATTGATATTTTTTTTAATGCAGAAGATGCAATTAAAAATTCAGATGTTGTATTCTCCGATAAAGTTATTTCTTTGAACGATAAGGTTAATAAGAAAAAAAAATTAGCGCAATTCAAAAAATTTAAAATAACAGAAAAATTATTTAGTAAAGCTAAAAAAGATTGTATTTTTTTACATTGTTTACCAAGAGGATCAGAGGTAGATGAAAAAGTTTTTTTTAGTAACCGTTCTAAAGTTTGGCAGCAAGCTTTAAATAGAGTGCACGTTCAAAAAAGCATTCTTCTCTATTGTCTTGGAAAATTACGGTAACGGTTTTGGATTGTCTGAGTTTTTATTTAAATATTTGATTACAGAAGCTCTATCTTTTTCTTTTCTTAAACCTGCATATGCCATTTTTGTTCCTTTAATCCACTTTGCTGGCTTTAATAAAAAGCCATTTAGCTCTTCAATTGTCCAAGCTTTATCATAACTTGCTAAAGCTTTCGAATATTTATAGTTATCGACTCCTCCAACTTTTCTTCCAACAACATTATATAAGGCAGGTCCAATATTATTCGCACCACCTTTAACAATTGAGTGGCATGCGGCACATTTTTTGAAAATTTTTTCTCCGCTTGCCACATCACCAAGTGCCATTAAAGCAACTATATCAACTTTATCTTTGACTGTTTCAATTACTTTGTTTTCTAAACTTTTGGCGGTTTGCTCTAGTTCAACTTTGTAACCTGGAGTTTTTGGTTTCTCTACGTAAAATATAATATCCGAGATCTTGCCAATACCTATTATTAGTAATGCGACTAGCAAAACTGCAGCAACTATTTTGTTTATTTCAAAAGAATCCATTTTATAAAAATATATTTTGAACGTATAACATTATACGTTAAAAATTGCTTATATTTAAATGTACAATTTTGCCTCTGTTTATAATCTAGTATAAAATAAAAATATATCAAAGAATGAAAACACTAATTATAATTCCTTCCCGATTATCGGCAACTAGATTGCCAGGCAAACCATTGTTAAAAATTAATGGTCTTTCTATCATTTCACATGTGGTTAAGAGAGCTCAAGAAGCAGAAATAGGAGAGGTTTTTGTAGCAGCTGAGGATCAGGAAATAATAGAGGAAGTAAATAAAAATGGTGGTCAAGCAATATTAACGCATAAACAACATAAATCAGGTACAGACAGGATATACGAGGCTTTAGAAAAGCTTTCAAAACCTGATATTGATCTAATAATTAATTTGCAAGGAGACGAGCCGTTGATGAGTAAAGAAGATATAAAGAATCTTCATGACCAAATGATTAAAACTAAATCTAATTTTGGTACTTTAGCAACAATAATAAAAAAAAAAAAAATATTATCTGAACAAAGTGTGGTTAAAGTAATAACAAGAGAAAGTTTCAAAAATTCCCAATTTCCAGAAGCTGTTTCTTTTATTAGAACTTCGGATGAAAAATCTGAAAATATATATCATCATCTAGGCATATATTGTTACAAAGTAGAAACTCTGAAAAAGTTCGTATCACTTCAGCAATCTAAAAATGAAATTAAAAATAAATTAGAGCAACTTAGAGCTTTGGATAATAATATGAAAATAAATGTTGCATTAGCCAAAGATTCACCTTTAGGTGTAGATACTAAAGAGGATTTTGTAGCTATAAAAAAAATTATGGAATATAAATCATAATGAGTAAAATTTTCTTTCAAGGCACTTACGGAGCATATTCTCATCTTGCTGCGCTATCTTTAGAGCCAAAAGCTGAAATTATCCCATGCAAAACTTTTGATGAATGCTTTACTCGAGCTTTGAATGATACTAGATCGAAAATAATTATTCCAGAATCTAATAGAATTACAGGTAATATTGGAATAGAATATCTTATCTTTAAATACAGACTAAATATTTACGCTGAATATTTTCAAAAAATTGAGCATAATCTATTAGGCTTACCCGGCACTAAAGTATCAGACATTAAAAATGTTTATTCACATGCTCAAGCATTATCTCAATGTTCAAAATTTATTAAATCAAATAAATTAATTGAACACGTGAGAGCAGACACTGCTGGCTCAGCAGAAATGGTTTCAAAAAGTAAAGATAATCAAAAAGCAGCTATAGCATCCTTATTAAGTGCAAAAACATATAACCTAGATGTAATCAAAAAAAATATAGAAAATGAAAAAGGAAACTTAACGAGATTCTTGTTAATGGGAAAAGATATAATGCAACCTGAGTTTAAGAATAAAAAATATATTACGTCATTTTTATTTAAATTGAAAAGTAAACCTGCTGCTTTATATCAGTCACTTGGAGGATTTGCTATTAATGGGGTTAATTTAACGAAACTTCAAAGTTATCCTGAAAAAAATACATTTGATTCATTCTTTTTTTTATGTGACCTAGATGGACATATTGAAGATCTTAAAGTTCAAAAATCTTTAGAAGAATTAGGACTACATTGTCAGGATTTTCACGTTCTAGGTGTTTTTGAAGCTGACAAACAAAGGGAAAGTTAAAATTTAAACTTTTATTGTAGATTAGAATTTATTACTGTTATAATAGTCTTTGGAGGCTAGAGGTGGGTGCTGCTTGAACCCGACCAGATCTTAACGGAAGCAGTCGTAAAGACAGTTATTCAGGTTCTAGTCTCCTTAGAATAAATTGATTAATTATGAAAAATTCAAAAGTTTTAGCTCTAAAATATAGACCACAAAAATTTAAAGATCTTATTGGGCAAACAGTAATTGTTGAGACAATTATTAACTCTATTATGTCAAATAAAATACCTAATGCATTTCTTTTTACAGGTATCAGGGGTGTTGGTAAGACAACAATTGCAAGGATTGTTGCAAAGTCACTTAATTGCATTAATGGTATTGAAAAATTGTGTACGGATGATTTTTGTGAAAATTGTAGTGCAATAGCAAATTCAAATCACATAGATGTATTAGAAATGGATGCTGCGAGTAAAACAGGTGTAGATGATGTAAGGGATCTAATTGAATTTTCTAGGTACGGACCTACTTCATCAAAATTTAAAATATTTATAATAGATGAAGTGCACATGTTAAGTAAACAAGCATTTAATGCATTACTCAAAACTTTAGAGGAACCGCCTGAATATTTGAAATTTATTTTTGCAACGACAGAAATTAAAAAAATACCAATTACAGTAGTATCAAGATGTCAAAGATTTGACTTATCAAGAATTAAGTCATCGGAGCTTTTTGATTTTTTAAAAAACATTACAGATAAAGAAAACGGTCAAGCATCCGATGATGCATTACGCTTAATTGTGAAAATTTCTGAAGGCTCTGTAAGAGATGCCTTATCTTTGTTGGATAGAGGGTTACTAACTTTAGATAAAGGTAAAGAGCTGGATCTAAATAAGGCTCAAGAAATTTTTGGATATTTTGATAAATCTAGATTAATTGATATTTTTGAGCAAATTTTAAAAGGGCAGGAACTCAAAGTAATTGAAAATTATAGAAAAATTTATGATCAAGGGGTTGATCCTAAAGTTTTCATAAATGATTTTTTAGAGTTAATTTATTACTTTAAAAATATCAATGCTATAACACTAGAGAGCACAAATTTTTCTTTAAATGATGAACAATTTTCCAGAATAAAAGAATTATCTGAAACAATCGATAATGAAGTTTTAATATTGTTCTGGCAATTTACCATTAGAATTTTAAATGAGTTAGATATTGTATCGAACCAAAATTTTTCAATTGAAATGTTTTTAATTAGGCTGATGCACTTGAGTGCATTTAAAATTAAAGATAATTATTCAGAACAAAAAAAAATTATAAAAAAGAACGATAATGAAAATTTTTTATCTGAATTAAAAAGTGATACAATAAATCAGATTAAAAATATCTCTCAAGAAAAAAATTTAAAACTTGAAAAACAAGATGAAATTGAAGCTGAAAAAAAAATTTCCATAAAGTCGTTTCAGGAACTGTTGGACTTAGCCTCTCATAAAAAAGAAATGAAACTTAAATTTGAGTTGGAAAAAAATGTAAACCTTGTACGTTTTGAAAAAAATAGAATTGAAATTTCTTTTAACGATAATCTTGATAAAAATTTTGTTAAGGATTTGTCTTCAAAACTCTTAGAGTGGACTGGTGAAAGATGGATTATTACTTTTAGTAAAATAAAAGGTGAAATTTCAATAAAAGAGAGAGAAGAGAATAAAAAAGATAAAATTATTAATGATGTCAAATCATCTAATTTGTACAAAAGCATTATTGAAAAATTTCCCGATGCGAGTTTAATAGATGTTACTTTAATTGAAGAGAAAGAGGATTAAATGACTGATTTTAATAAAATATTAGATAAAGCAAAAGAGCTAGAGGCCAAAATGAAAGAGAGCCAAGAAAATATTAAAAAAATTAAAGTAGAGGGTTTTTCTGGATCAAACTCAGTGAAAGTAATATTAGATGGTTCAGGAGAGATGGAAAAAATAGAAATTTCTGATGAAATTTTAAAAGAGGAAAAATCTATTATTGAAGATTTGATTGTGGCAGCTCATAATAATGCAAAAGTTAAACTTACGAATAAAACGACAGAAGAAATTTCAAAAGCAACTGGTGGTTTGGGAATCCCAGGATTTAAGTGGCCTCTTTAGAAGATGCAAAATATAAATGAGATTGAGGAACTAATAAAAATAATTGCTAGGTTACCGGGACTAGGACCTAAATCAGCGAAAAGAATTGTTTTAAAACTAATAAATAACAGAGATGAATTAATCAAACCAATGGCAAATACCTTGGTTCAAGTTTATAAAAATATAAAGAGATGTAATTTGTGTGGGTCTTTAAAATCAAACTTAAGCGGGTGCATGAATTGTGAAAATATAAAAGAGAAATTTGATAAGATTTGTGTCGTAGAAGATATTGCTGATCAGTGGTCGATTGAAAATTCTAATATTTTCAAAGGGTATTTTCATATTTTAGGCGGGACTTTATCATCTATCGGCCAAAGAAAAGAAGATTTATTAATAAACTCTCTTGTCGAGCGTGTGAATAAAGAAAACATAGACGAAGTCATTTTAGCTACTAGTGCAACAGTTGAGGGTCAAACTACAGCATATTACATTCAAGATAGTTTGAAGAAATCAAAAGTGAAAGTTACAAAACTAGCTCAAGGATTACCAGTCGGTGGTGAAATTGAAAGTTTAGATGATGGAACTCTATTTTCAGCTTTTAAGAATAGATCTCAATTAAAAACTAGCTCTGGTTAATTTTTTTTTTTAATCTATTAAAATGTAACAGAGGTTCAGTATAACCAGAGGGCTGCTTTTTTCCATTAAAAATTAGATCGCAGGCGGTTTTAAAAGCAATAGATCTATCATAATCATCACTCATTTTGATATATTTCGGATCTTTTTCATTTTGTTTGTCAACAACTTTTGCCATCTCTTTCATAATTTCCATAACTTGAATTTTTGTTGTAATACCATGATGAATCCAATTAGCAATATGTTGAGACGAAATCCTTAAAGTTGCTCTATCTTCCATTAAACCAACATTATTTATGTCAGGTACTTTTGAGCATCCAATACCTTGATCAATCCATCTTACTACATAACCTAATAATGTTTGAGCTGAATTTGAAATCTCTGAGTTAATTTCATTCACAGACCAGTTTGGCCGATCAGCTACAGGAATACTTAAAAGATCATCCAGTTTTGCACTCTTACGTTTGATAATTTTTTTCTGCTCATCGAAAATATTAATCTGATGATAGTGAAGAGCATGAAGTGAGGCAGCAGTTGGGGATGGTACCCAAGCGCAATTAGCACCTGCTTTTAAATGATTTATTTTTTCTCCCATCATCTCCCTCATTTTATCTGGCATAGCCCACATGCCTTTGCCAATTTGAGCTTTACCAGAGAATCCACATTTTAAACCTACGTCAACGTTATTATTCTCATAAGCAGCTATCCATTTTGATGATTTCATATCTCCCTTTTTTATCATCGGCCCTGCTTCCATAGAGGTATGCATTTCATCCCCAGTTCTGTCTAAAAAGCCGGTATTGATGAAAAAAACTCTTTCTTTTAAAGTTCTGATACATTCTTTTAAATTAGCTGAGGTTCTTCGCTCTTCATCCATAATTCCAATTTTACAAGTATATTTTTTTAATCCAAGTATTTGCTCAACTTTAGAAAAAATAGTATCTGTAAATTCAGTTTCATCTGGACCGTGCATTTTTGGTTTAACAATGTAAATTGATCCAGCTCTAGAATTCCTTTTTTTTTTAAAATCATGAAGTGCAGCAGCAGTTGTAAAAAAAGCATCCATTATTCCCTCAGGAGCCTCATTACCATTTTTTAAGATTATAGATGGACTTGTCATAAGGTGACCAACATTTCTTATTAAAAGCAAACTTCGACCATGTAATTTTGAGCGATCACCGTTTTTAGATATATAGCTTCGGTCTGGATTCAATTTTCTTTCTAGTGTTTTACCTTCTTTTTCAAATTGAGTTATTAGATCACCTTTCATTAGTCCTAACCAATTTCTATAACAGACTACTTTATCTTGAGCATCAACTGCTGCTACACTATCTTCATTATCACAAATAGTCGAAACAGCAGACTCCAATATGATGTCACTTATACCAGCATGATCTTGTTGAGCACTAAATGCTCTTGGGTTTTTAAGTATTTCTATGTGTAGATTATTATTTTTTAAAATAATAGCTGATGGATTATCAGTTTCACCCCGATAGCCAATAAATTTTTTCTTATCTTTCAGAGTTGTTACATCAGCTCCTTTCAAAATTTTTAATTCACCATTTTGAACTGCAGATCCAGTAATTTCTTTCCAACTAAAATCACTCAAGGTAAAATATTTATCTAAAAATTCTCTGCCATATTTGATTACAATTTCTCCTCTTTCCGGATCGTATCTTTGTGAAGTGCTATCTTCTGACTCTTCAATTGCATCAGTTCCATATAAGCTGTCATATAAACTCATCCATCTTGCATTTGCTGCATTTAATGCATATCGAGCATTCATTATAGGTACAACTAGTTGTGGTCCAGCGATTTGAGTTATTTCATCATCAACATTGCTAGTTTCAATCTTAAAATCTGGACCTTCATTTTTTAAATAACCAATTTTTTTTAAAAAATCTTTATAGTCTTGCAAATTTATTTTATTACCTTTATTTTCAATATGCCAAATATCAATTTTTTTTTGAAGATTTTCTCTAATTTTTATTAATTCTCTGTTTATTGGCTCCAATTCATGAATAGTCTTATCAAAACCTAGCCAAAATTTCTCACTTGTAATATCTGTATCCTTTAGTAATTCGTCATTTACAAAATTCAATAATACTTTTGATACTTTTAAATTATTTACACTTTGATAGTTTGATGACATGGGGTTTTTTAGAACCAGTGAATAACTAAGTCAAATAATTTTTAGAAGCACCAACATTTTATTGTCATTTTTCTCACTTATGTAATAATTATATTGAAATGAAAAATTATCTTAATTTTGAAGCTGATATAAAAAATCTAGAGAGTGAAATTGAAAAACTTAAAGATCCTTATAATCATGAGGGACTGACTGAGGTTGACACTAAGAAAATAGAGTTAATGCAGAAAGAATTGAATGAAAAATTAAAGACTATTTATTCAAACTTAGATCCTTGGCAAACCACAATGGTTGCAAGACATGAAGATAGACCTAAGTCAAAATTTTTTATTGATAATCTTTTTGAGGATTTTATTCCCCTTGCAGGTGATAGACATTATGGTGAAGATAAGTCAGTTTTGACAGGGTTTGCAAAATTCAATGGGATTTCAGTTTTGGTTATTGGTCAAGAAAAGGGAGAGGATTTAGACAGTAGAATAGACAGAAACTTTGGAATGATGCGACCAGAGGGATATAGAAAGACTATTCGTTTAATGGAGTTAGCTGATAGATTTAATATTCCTATTATTTCTTTTATAGATACACCGGGAGCTTATCCAGGAGTTGGAGCAGAAGAGAGGGGTCAGGCAGAGGCAATTGCAAAATCGATTGAATGTTGCATGAAAATAAAAGTTCCAACAATATCAATTATCATTGGAGAGGGGGGCTCAGGTGGAGCTATCGCTCTAGCTTCTTCAAATAAAGTTTTGATGTTAGAGAACGCAATATATTCTGTAATTTCTCCTGAAGGCTGTGCTACTATTCTGTGGAGAGATCCTCAAAAGATGCTTGATGCAGCTAAAGCTATGAAACTATCCGCGAGAGATTTACTTGAATTGAAAATTATTGATGAAATTATTCCTGAACCCATTGGAGGTGCTCATAGAGATAGAAATTTAATTTTAGAAAATATCAGGTTATCAATAATTCAAAATCTCGGTACCTTTAAAAATATGACCAATGATCAAATTTTAACCGAGAGAAAAAATAAATTTTTAAAAATAGGTAGAAATAAGGGATTTGTCACAAAGTCGGAGGAGCTGAGCAATTTAGCTTTAAAAAATGATTATTTCTTAAAAACTTTAACATCGAAAAAGATATTACTCTTATCATTAGGTATAATTGTTATTTTTTTTATATCTATTATGATCTTTCTATAAAGCACCACAACATCGTTTATATTTTTTTCCAGATCCGCATAAGCAAGGTTCATTCCTACTCATTTTTTTTCCAATATATCTCGGGTCAATTTTTTTTGGCTTAATACCCTCTTCTTTTTTGGCTGATGAGTCTATTACTTTTAAATTCATTAAGATAGTTATGTAATCCGTTTTCAATTTTTGAAGTAAATTTGAAAATAACAGAAATGCCTCTTTTTTATACTCTATTAAAGGATCCCGCTGACCGTAAGATCTTAATCCAATGACTTGCCGCAATTGTTCTAAATATTGAATATGTGATTTCCAATTCATATCTATAGATTGAAGAAAAATCCTTTTTTCAATCTCTTTTGACTGATCTTCCCCAAGAATTTCAATTCTTTTTTCACGAGCATTTTTAAATTCTGCTAAAATTTTTTCTTTTATTTTTTCAGTATTTAGTAATAATAAGTTTTCAAATTCATCTGGTGTGTAAGTTTTACCAATAAATACTTTTAACTTATTCTCAAATTCATTGTTTTTTGGACTCGATAGTTTTCTAGATTTAAGAATTGAAAGTTCTTTTAAAAATTCATCTAAAAAGGTGTCGGAAATTTCATAAATATTATTATTATTCATTGTATCATTTCTTTGGGAAAAAATTACATGCCTTTGATCATTCAATACATTATCAAATTTTATCAATGTTTTTCTAATATCAAAATTTCTCGCTTCAACTTTCTGTTGAGCCCTCTCTAAAGCTTTATTGATCCATGGATGATCAATACTTTCGCCATCTTTAAGGCCTAATTTCTCTAACATGCTATTCATAGACTCAGATCCAAAAATTCGCATCAAATCGTCATCTAAACTTACATAAAAAATTGAGCTTCCTTCGTCACCCTGACGACCAGATCTTCCCCTTGCTTGGTTATCAACCCTTCTAGACTCCATTCTTTCTGTACCTATTACAAACAAACCACCCAAGGATTTAATCTCTTCTTTATTTTTTCTTAAAATAGTGTTTTCCTCAGAGCCTTTTTTTCCACCAAGTTGAATATCAACACCTCTTCCAGAAATACTTGTAGTTATAATTACCGATCCTTTTTTTCCAGCATTAGCAATTATTTCAGCCTCATTTTCATGATTTTTTGCATTTAAAATTGTATGCCTAATTTTTTCTTTTTTTAAAAGTTGAGAATAAGTTTCTGATTTGTTGATACTTGAAGTAAAAACTAACAAAGGTTGACCAACTTGATAACAATCTTTTATTTTTTTAATAATAGCATTATTTTTTTCACTTTCTGTTCTAAAAATTTGATCGTTAAAATCATTTCTAATCATTTTTTTATTTGTAGGAATAACAACTACGGGTAAATTATAAATTTCCATAAACTCCTGTGACTCTGTTACAGCAGTTCCCGTGCAACCTGAAATTTTTTTATAAAGTTTAAAATAGTTTTGATATGTAATTGAAGCAAGAGTTTGATTTTCTGCTTGAATCTCAATTTTTTCCTTAGCCTCTAGCGCTTGGTGAAGTCCATCACCAAATCTTCTACCTTCAAGAATTCTTCCAGTTAATTCATCTATAATTTTTAAATTACCATTTTGAACAATATAATCTTTACCTTTTGTAAATAAATGATTAGCACGTAGTGCTTGATTAACAAAGTGGACTAAATTTAAATTTTCAGGATCATAAAAATTGTTGTTTTTAAGTATACCAGCATCTGATAGGATCTTTTCTACATTGTTTATACCGTTGTTTGTTAAAAGAATATTTTTATCTTTTTCATCGATTTCGTAATCGCCCTTACCTAAATTTTTAATTAATTTATCAATCGCTAAATATTGATTTGTTTTATCTTCAGCGGCACCTGAAATTACCAAAGGAGTTCTGGCCTCATCAATTAGGCAAGAGTCGATTTCATCAACAATTGAAAAAAAATGTTCTCTTTGAACCATCTCATCTTTAGAATATTTCATGTTATCTCTTAGGTAATCAAAACCAAGCTCACTGTTTGTTGCATATGTAACATCACAATTATAGTTTTTTTTTCTTTCAAAATCGTTTTGGTCATTATTAATGAAACCTGAGCTTAGACCCAAGAAATTGTAAATTGTTCCCATTTCGATCGAGTCTCTTTTAGCTAAGTAATCATTAACGGTTACTATGTGAACTCCTTTTTCATAAAGTGCGTTAAGATATGCGGAAAGTACAATGGTAAGTGTTTTTCCTTCCCCAGTTTTCATCTCAGCAATTTTAGCCTCGTGTAAAACAACACCACCTATTAATTGCACATCGTAATGACGCTCATTTCTAGTTCTTTTAGAAGCCTCTCTAACTAGAGCAAACGCTTCTGGTAAAATTTCTGAAACCTTCTTGCCATCTCTAAGTCCCCTTTTTAATTCAGAAGTTTTTTTTGGAAAATCAGCATCTTTTAATTTTTTGATATCTTCCTCTAAAAAGTTAATTTTTTCTACTATCTTGGTTATTCTATCTAATTCTTTCTGATTACTAGATTTAATTAACTTGGATAATAGATTTAAAGGATTTAACATTAGTTTTAGATATATCAATTACACATATACTTTAATATAATTATTAATTAAATTTTTTAAATACTATGGGAATTAATTTAACAAATTTTTTGTCATCTAAATCAAAAAACAAGAGAATGAACGAGTTTCAAGATCTTGACCATGTTGATGGAGTATCAATTTCGACTGTAAGTGCTAATTTATATAATAATAGTAGAGATGATCTTGTAATGTTTTATTTCAGAGAAGGTGCAAATTATGCTTCCTCTTACACACAATCAAAAATAATATCTGAGAACATTAAATGGAATTTAGCTCAAAAATCTAAGAAAGTATTTTCTCTAGTGGTGAATGCTAGGAATGCTAATTGTTTTACAGGTAAGCAAGGATATAAAAGTATGGAAAAACTAGCAGAAGCCATATCCTTACAATTATCAGAAAAACAAAAAGAGGATGAAAATGAGCCAAAAAAGATTAAACCTAAAGAAATAATATTTGGTTGTACAGGAACTATTGGCGAGACATTTCCTGAAGAGAATATTAAAAATAAAATTCCAGAATTGATAACTAAAATTAAGTATACCCAAAATAAGTATATATGGATGAAAGCAGCTTTAGGAATTATGACTACAGATACTCAACCTAAAATGGCAATGGAGGAATGTGAAATAGGCAATAGTAGAGTAAAAATTTTTGGAATCGCTAAAGGATCTGGAATGATACAACCTAATATGGCAACAACTCTAGGATATCTATTTACTGATGCTGATATATCAAACGAAATTTTAAAAAAATTATTGAACAAAAATATTTCAACAACTTTTAATGCGATTACTTGTGATGGAGACACAAGCACTAACGATATGGTAACCATTTTTTCAACATGCAAAGCTAAACATCCAAGGATTAATAGTATTAACGATGAAAAAATTAAAAATTTTGATGAATCTTTACATAAAGTTTTATTAAATTTGGCTAAAAGAGTTGTGAGTGATGGAGAGGGCGCTTCCAAATTTATTACAGTGAATGTAAAGAATTGTAAAACAGAGATTGATGCAAAAAAGATTGCCTTTTCTATTTCGAATTCTCCATTAGTTAAAACTGCTATTGCTGGAGAAGACCCGAATTGGGGGAGAATAATTATGGCAATAGGAAAATCGGAAACAATGATTAATCTTGAAAAGTTATCTTTAAAATTTGGAGATATCAATATAATTCAAAATGGCAAATTAAACATCAATTATAATGAAGATGAAATTTCGGAATTTATGAAAAATAATGATATAGAAATTAATGTTGATGCCGGATCTGGGTCAAAAAATTTTACAGCTTACACAATGGATCTGACAAAAAAATATATTGAAATAAATGCAGATTATAGAAGTTAAAGTTATTGAATTTAAAAAATATATTACTAAGTAATTGTTATGATTAAATATCGATTAATATGTAAAAATTGCGATATTTCATTTGATAGTTGGTTTGCTTCATCAAGTGAATATGAAAAATTAAAAAAAAAAAGTCTTATAACATGTCATATATGTAATTCTCAAGAAGTTGAAAAAACTTTAATGGCACCAAAGCTAATTAACAACAAAAATAAATTAAATGATAATCAAGGACTAGAAAAGTATGATAAAATTAAAAAAACTATAAAAAATTATCAAAAATTTATTAAAGAAAATTTTAAATACGTGGGAGAAAACTTTGCTTATGAAGCAAGATCCATTCATTACGGAAATAAAAAGAAATCAAAAGGAATTTACGGTAATGCATCTGATAAAGAATTAAAAGAGTTAAATGAAGAAGGTATAGACACACAAATGATACCCTGGATTGAAGATAAAAAAAATTAATTTTTAATAAATTTAGCTATATAGTTTACAGAATAATCACTTGAGATTTTCCATTCATCTTTTATGACATTAAATTTCATTCCATCTAATTTACTAAATTTACAATTATTTTTTTCTAAAATATTTTTCAAATCTTCAGGTTTTACAAACTTTTCCCAATCATGTGTCCCAATTGGTAGCCATTTTAAAATATACTCTGCTCCCACAATTGCAAAAAAATAGGACTTTAAAGTTTTATTTATGGTAGCAACAAACATTAGACCATTTTTCTTTAATAACCTTGAACAAGATTTTAAAAAAAACTCTATATCTTCAACATGTTCAATAATTTCCATATTTAATATAACGTCAAATTTTTTTTTATTATCAAGTTTTTCTGGTGAACAACATAAATAGTTTATATCCAAATTATTTTCTTTAGCATGAACTTTTGCGACACTTATATTTTTATCAGATGCATCAATTCCTGTAACACTTGCACCTAATTTATTCATCGGTTCAGATAATAATCCACCACCACAACCAATATCTAAAATACTAATTTTTTTTAATGGTTCGATACTATTATTTAATTTAAAGTTATCCATTATATTTTCTTTAATATACTTTATTCGGATTGGATTAAATTTGTGGAGCGGTTTGAATTTTCCGTTTGGATCCCACCATTCAGCAGCTATTTTAGAAAATTTTTCTATTTCTTTTTTATTTACGCTCGTCATAATAGCTATTGTATTGACATAACAATTAAGATGTATTTTATCAAATATAAAATAAAAAATATTAATTAAATCTGATAAATGAAAATAGTTGTACTTAAATTTGGTGGAACTTCTGTAGGAAGTGTTGATAGGATAAAAAAAATTTGCAGGATAATCTCTTCTTTTAAAAAGAAAAAGAAACAAGTTGTAGTTATTTCTTCAGCGATGAGTGGTGTAACAAATGATCTTATTAAAAAATCTAAACTCCTAAGCAACAATTTTAACAATGCAGAATATGACGCATTAGTTTCAACTGGAGAACAGGTTTCTTGTGCTTTGATTTCTGGTAGGTTAAATCATTTAGGATATAAGTCTAGATCGTGGCAGTCTTGGCAAGTACCTATTTTAACAGAGGGACCTTATACAAAAGCTAGAATAAATAAAATTATTGTTAAAAATCTTTTAAAATATTTAAAACTTGGAGGCATACCCGTAGTGACAGGTTTTCAAGGAATAAATGATAAACTTAGAATTACTACTATTGGTAGGAGTGGCTCAGATGCTACCGCTATCATGCTTGCAAAATTTATTAAAGCTGATGAATGTATTATATTTACGGATGTAGATGGCGTGTATACAACAGATCCAAGACAATATAAAAAAGCAAAAAAAATTAAAAAAATTTTTTATGATGAAATGCTAGAAATGGCTTCTCTAGGATCAAAGGTTATGCAACCAACATCTGTTCAAGACGCAAAGTTGAATAATATCGATATCAAAGTTAAATCATCTTTTGTCTCAAAATCTGGTACATTAATTGGTAGTTATAAAAAATCTTTTAGTAACCAAATTATTACTGGTATTTCATCAACCAAAAATGATGCAAAGATAACAATTATTGGAGTAAAAGATAGGCCTGGTGTCGCAGCATCTATTTTTAAACCTTTATCAAAAAATTTAATTAATGTTGATATGGTAGTCCAAAATATTTCTTCAGATACCAGAGAAACTGACTTAACATTTACAATTAAAAATGATGACTTAAAAAAAACTGAGAAGTTAATAAACCAAAATAAGAAAATATCTTACAAAAAACTTTCTTTTGATAAAGATGTATCTAAAGTTTCAATAATTGGAGTTGGAATGATTACCACTCCAGGTATTACTTATAGAATGTTTCAGGCTCTTGCTTCAAAAAAAATCAATATTTTAGTAATTTCAACTTCTGAAATAAAAATTTCCGTATTAATTTCTTCAAAACATGTAAAAAAAGCAGTAGCAGTTTTACATAAAGAATTTAAATTAGACTAAAATGAATATTAGACCTTTTAGAGAGATCAAAAGAAGAAAAACTAGAGTTGTAAATGTAGGTAGTGTAAAAATTGGTGGAGATAATCCTATCTCCGTCCAATCAATGACAAACACTCTGACGACAGATGTGAAAGCAACAATTAAACAAATTAAGGATATTGCAGAGGAAGGAGCTGATATTGTGAGGGTATCATGCCCAGATAAAGAGTCCACTCATTCATTAAAAGAAATAGTCAAACATGTTTCTATACCAGTGGTTGCCGACATTCATTTTCATTATAAAAGAGCAATTGAGGCTGCAGAAAATGGTGCTAAATGTTTAAGAATAAATCCTGGAAATATTGGCGAAGAAACTAAAATACATGAAGTACTAAGAGCAGCAAAAAACAATGGTTGCTCTATTAGAATTGGAGTGAATGCTGGTTCGCTTGAGAAAGATATTTTAGAAAAATTTAAAGAACCTTGTCCAGAGGCATTGGTAGAGAGTGCTTTAAGAAACATTAGAATTTTAGAGGATAAAGATTTTTTTAATTTTAAAGTGAGCGTAAAATCGTCTGATGTATTTCTTTCAATTGCTGCTTATCGAAAATTGTCTAAAGTCTGCGATTATCCTTTACATCTTGGTATTACAGAAGCTGGAAGTTATGTGTCTGGTAGTATTAAATCTTCGATAGGGCTGGGAAGTCTTCTAATGGATGGAATTGGAGATACAATAAGGATTTCTTTGTCTGATGACCCTACTCAGGAAGTAAAAATAGGTAATGAAATTTTAAAATCTTTAAATCTAAGAAATAGGGGTGTCAAAATCATTTCATGCCCATCATGTGCCAGACAAGCTTTTAAGGTTATTGAAACTGTCAAAATATTAGAGGATAAACTTTCGCATATCAAAACTCCAATAACACTCTCAATAATAGGATGTGTTGTAAATGGACCTGGAGAGGCGGCAATGACCGATATTGGTATTACTGGAGGTGGAAAAGGTAACAATATGCTCTACTTATCTGGAATTCAAAATTCAAAAGTTTTAACAGACGACATTGTAGAAAAAGTTGTTGTGGAAGTGGAAAAAAAGGCATCTGAATTAGAAAAATAATTATGATTCCAACCAAAACAATTGAAGAATTAATTTCAAAACATTCTTCCTTGGAAAAAGATTTATCATCAGGAGTTATTGATAAAAAACTATTTGCTGAGAAGTCAAAAGAGTACGCAGATGTAAATGAGGTAATTAATAATGCCAAAAAATATATTTCTTTTAATAGTGAAAAGGAAGAGCTGGAAAAAATTATATCTGATAGTTCTAGTGATGAAGAAATTAAAAAAATGGCAGAAATAGAGTTAGCCGATTTGGAGGAACAACATTTGATGAATGAAAAAAAATTAAAATTATTTCTACTACCTAAAGATGAAGCAGATAAAAAAAATGCTATAATTGAAATTAGAGCTGGAACTGGTGGTTTAGAGGCAAGTTTGTTTGCTTCAGATCTTTTTAAGATGTATGAAAAAGTAAGTCATAAAAAAAGATGGGCATTAGAGTTGATTTCAATATCCAAAAGTGATGCGGGTGGATTGAAAGAGGTGATAGCTTCCATAAAAGGAAATAATATTTACTCCACACTTAAATATGAGAGTGGAGTTCATCGAGTTCAAAGAGTGCCGGATACTGAAACACAAGGGAGAGTGCATACTTCAGCTGCAACAGTTGCGGTATTGCCAGAAGCTGAGGAAGTTGATCTTAAAATTAATGATACAGATTTGAGAATAGATGTTTTTAGAGCTGGAGGTCCTGGCGGACAATCTGTGAATACTACAGATAGTGCTGTTCGAATAACTCATATTCCCACAGGACTAACAGTGTCACAACAAGATGAAAAATCTCAACATAAAAATAAAGCAAAAGGTATGAAAATTTTAAGAGCCAGATTATACGAGCTTGAGAGATCGAGAATAGATCAAGAGAGATCTGAAGATAGAAAAACTAAAATAGGAACTGGAGATAGATCTGAGAGAATTAGAACTTATAATTTTCCTCAAGGGAGAGTTACTGATCATAGAATAAATTTAACTTTACATAAATTAGATGAATTTCTTGAGGGAGAAGCTTTTGATGAAATGATAGAATCTTTAACATTACAAGCACAAGAAGACAGTTTAAGTAACTTAAAATAAATGGATATTAAGACTGCAATAAAAGAAGGAACTAATATTTTAAAAGATAATCATATAGTATCTGCTCAATTAGATGCTGAATTATTATTAGCAAGTGCAATTGGTGAGAGTAGAAAATATATCATTTTAAATCATAACCTGCCATTAGAAGATAAGTATTTAAAAAGTTATAAAGATTTAATTAAAAAACGCTCATTAAAAAAACCAATTGCATATTTAATTAACAAAAAATTTTTTTGGAATTATGAATTTTTTGTGAATAAAAGCACTTTAATACCAAGACCTGATACAGAGTTAATTATTGAAAAAGTTTTAGATTTGACAAAATCTAAAGATAAGATGAGAGTATTAGATATTGGTGTGGGTTCTGGATGTATTCTTTTATCTATTTTAAAAGAGAGAAAAAATTTCTATGGAACAGGAATAGATATATGTAAAAATTGTATAAAAATAAGCAAAATTAATGCAACAAAACTTAGTTTGAGCCAGAGGGTGAAATTTTTCAAATCAGATGTTGACAAATTCTTTTTTGGCAAATATGATTTGATAGTTTCTAATCCTCCATATATTAGCAAAAATAACTTAAAATATTTGGATAATGAAATTGTAGATTATGAGCCAATAATAGCTCTAAATGGTGGTTTAGACGGATTATCAGAAATCAGAAAAGTTGTAAAAAAATCATCTGAGCTGATTAAAAAGAATGGTAAACTTATTTTAGAAATTGGATTTGATCAAAAAAATAAAGTTTTAAAATTATTAAAAAAAGAGGGATTTTATATAAACAATACTTATCAAGATCTTGCAAAGAATGATAGGTGCATAGTAAGCACTAAAATTTAATTATAAAAATTATGGTCACATTTAGAAATAATAATTCGAGAAGAAGCAGTTTTAGAAGAAACGATAGAAATTTTAAATCAAATGGAGATAGGTCTAAATTTGGATCTAATTTCTCAAATAATGAAAATTTCAAAAGAAAAACTCCAGGAAGAAATAATCATAATGCTTCGAAATTAATAGACAAATATAATGACTTAGCAAGGGAAGCTTCATCTAATGGTGATAAAATTTTGTCAGAAAGTTATTTCCAACATGCTGATCATTTTACAAGAGTTCTTAATGAACAAGAAATTTTCAAAAAATCAAAATTTTCCTCATTAAATAGTAACAATGACGTTCCTATAAGCAATTCTCAAAATAAAGATGAAATAAATTCAGAAGAGGAGAAAAAGAATATTAATAAAGCAACTTCAGATGTTGTTTAATTTAAACCTATAATTTTTTCAGATTTTAAAACATCAATCTTAATCTTTTTTGTCTCAAACAATTTTCTATTATCACCCTTTAGTATTTTCCCAGATGGCAATTTTAGTTTTTGAGAATTAATTCTTTTCCCATTTTTTATAACTTCGTAATGTAAGTGAGGCCCAGTAGATTTCCCTGTTGAGCCCACAAAACCAATAGTTTGACCTTGTTTAACTCTAATCCCAGTTCTTATACCACCCGCAAACTTTGACATATGAGCATATACTGTTTGATAAGTTGAATTATGTTTTATAACTACACAATTACCACCGCCACCACACCAACCTGCTTTCTTAATTATACCATCCCCCGAAGCCATTATTGGTGTCCCAATAGGAGCAGCAAAATCAGTTCCCTTATGCATTTTATTAAAACCGTCTATTGGATGTTTTCTCATTCCAAAAGAAGAAGAAAGTCTTGCACCATTAATTGGAGTTTTCATTAAAGCTTTTTTGACACTTTTACCATTTCTATCGTAATGTCCTTTATTTCCAGCTTTATCAAAATAATATAAGGAATAATCTTCTCCACTTAATCTTAAATTAGCAAAAATAATTTCACCTGTTTCAATTACTTTACCATTATCATCAACAAAAACTTCATAGAGCATTTGAAAACTATCTTTCTTTCTAATATCTCTTTGAAAGTCAACTTGAAAACCATAGATTCCCGCGAATTCTATAATCATATTAACCGGAATTTTTTCATCTAAAGCTGATTTATAGAGACTTTGTAGAATTATATTTTCTTTATAAATAATATTTTTACTTAATTTAGTAAGTAAAATCCTTTGGTTAAACTCATCTGTTTCCGAATTTCTAGTTAAATAGATTTTTTGGGTACTAGATATTTGAAATATGAACTCTTTTATCAAATTAGTAGATTGATCAACGGTAAATCTTATTTTTTGATTTGTATTTAGTTTATTGATATTTATTTTTTTTGACAATTTTTTTTTGATTTGGGAAATTTCTGACTTTTCAACAGAGTACGTTTCTAAAATGCTATCAAAAGTTTCACCTGGTAAGATTTTATGATCAATTTTTTTAAATTTTGGTTCTAAACTGTTAAATAAATTTGTTACGGTTTTCTTTAAGTAAACATTTGATATTAAATCTTTATAATTTTTGTGTATCTTTTTTTTGTTATAGTTATAATAAGTTGTTGAAATTATCGTTATTATTATTAATAAACCTAAGGATACTAATTCAGATGTTTTTGCAATTTTTGATTTTATTTTTTTTAACATTAAATTATTTTTTTGATTTACAATTATTAGTTTAGCATTATCAAAAAATCAAAAAAAACCCTTTAAAATAGCGACTTTTTAGATTTTTTTTTCATGTTAATTGCTTGATTTCCCTTTATTTTAGCCTATAAGCATCAAACTTTCTCATAAATATTATTGTAATTACAATAAAAACTGAGATTTATTGAGTTTTTTAACTCAATTAGCTGTTTAAAAAGTAAATATTTAAGAAGAGAAGTGTGGACGGTTAAGGTTACCAAAATTTGTCGTACACACTTCAACATTTATATAAATTTTATTCTTAGAATTTATATAGAAGCTAGTGTGCGCCGTTTTTAAACTTGAGAGTTTGATCATGGCTCAGAACGTACGCTGGCGGCACGCCTAACACATGCAAGTCGAACGAAGTAGCAATACTTAGTGGCAGACGGGTGAGTAACATGTAGGTATCTGCCCTTTGGCCTGGAATAACACGAGGAAACTTGTGCTAATACTGGATAAGTCTTTACGGAGAAAGCTTTATGCACCATTGGATGAGCCTGCACTTGATTAGTTTGTTGGTAGGGTAATGGCCTACCAAGACTTTGATCAATAGCTGATTTGAGAGGATGATCAGCCACATTGGGACTGAGACACGGCCCAAACTCCTACGGGAGGCAGCAGTGGGGAATCTTGCACAATGGAGGAAACTCTGATGCAGCGATGCCGCGTGAGTGAAGAAGGCCCTTGGGTTGTAAAGCTCTTTCGTCGGGGAAGAAAATGACTGTACCCGAATAAGAAGGTCCGGCTAACTTCGTGCCAGCAGCCGCGGTAATACGAAGGGACCTAGCGTAGTTCGGAATTACTGGGCTTAAAGAGTTCGTAGGTGGTTGAAAAAGTTGGTGGTGAAATCCCAGAGCTTAACTCTGGAACTGCCATCAAAACTTTTCAGCTAGAGTTTGATAGAGGAAAGCAGAATTTCTAGTGTAGAGGTGAAATTCGTAGATATTAGAAAGAATACCAATTGCGAAGGCAGCTTTCTGGATCATTACTGACACTGAGGAACGAAAGCATGGGTAGCGAAGAGGATTAGATACCCTCGTAGTCCATGCCGTAAACGATGTGTGTTAGACGTTGGAAATTTATTTTCAGTGTCGCAGCGAAAGCGATAAACACACCGCCTGGGGAGTACGACCGCAAGGTTAAAACTCAAATGAATTGACGGGGACCCGCACAAGTAGTGGAGCATGTGGTTTAATTCGAAGATACGCGCAGAACCTTACCAACACTTGACATGTTCGTCGCGACTTTAAGAGATTAAAGTTTTCGGTTCGGCCGGACGAAACACAGGTGCTGCATGGCTGTCGTCAGCTCGTGTCGTGAGATGTTGGGTTAAGTCCCGCAACGAGCGCAACCCTCACTTTTAGTTGCCATCATTTAGTTGGGCACTCTGAAAGAACTGCCAGTGATAAGCTGGAGGAAGGTGGGGATGACGTCAAGTCCTCATGGCCCTTACGTGTTGGGCTACACACGTGCTACAATGGTATCTACAACAGGAAGCAAAACGGCGACGTTAAGCAAATCCTTAAAAGATACCTCAGTTCGGATTGCACTCTGCAACTCGAGTGCATGAAGCTGGAATTACTAGTAATCGTGGATCAGCGTGCCACGGTGAATGCGTTCCCGGGTCTTGTACACACCGCCCGTCACACCATGGGAGTTGGTTCTACCTTAAGGCAAGGTTTAAAACCCTTGACCACGGTATAGTCAGCGACTGGGGTGAAGTCGTAACAAGGTAGCCGTAGGGGAACCTGCGGCTGGATTACCTCCTTTCTAAGGATGAGTGAAACATTGTTTCATTCTAAATAATTTACAGGATAATGTTGACCGTCCTCGTTTCTCTTCTTGAATTAGTGTCTCTTGCATGGGGGCCGGTAGCTCAGTTGGTTAGAGCACACCCTTGATAAGGGTGGGGTCGAAAGTTCGAGTCTTTCTCGGCCCACCAATAATCAAGATTAAGGGGGATTAGCTCAGCTGGGAGAGCGCCTGATTTGCATTCAGGAGGTCAGCGGTTCGATCCCGCTATCCTCCACCAAACACTTAGTTATAAAAATCGTAAATAAAATAATAATTAATATCAATATCTATATCCGAACATAAGATAATTATAATCTAATGTTCAAAAAAATTTGATTCAACACAGAATTTTTTTCTGTGCATAAATCAAGCGTTTAAGGGCGTGTGGCGGATGCCTTGGCACTGAAAGCCGATGAAGGACGTGATATACTGCGATAAGTTTCGGGGAACTGTATGTAAGTTTTGATCCGAAAATTTCCGAATGGGGAAACCCACCACTTTATGTGGTACTTTAAACTAAATACATAGGTTTAAAGAGACAACCTGGAGAACTGAAACATCTAAGTAACCAGTGGAAAAGAAATCAATTGAGATTCCGTTAGTAGTGGCGAGCGAAAGCGGATTAGGCCAGTAGTTTTATTAAAATAATTCGAATAACTTGGAAAAGTTAACCACAGAGGGTGATAGTCCCGTAAAAGTAATGTTTAATAAAATTCATGAGTAAAGCGGGACACGTGAAATCTTGCTTGAATACAGGGGGACCACCCTCTAAGCCTAAATACTCTTCAGTGACCGATAGTGAACTAGTACCGTGAGGGAAAGGTGAAAAGAACCCCTATTAGGGGAGTGAAATAGAACCTGAAACTGCATGCCTACAATCAGTCGAAGCTCTTTTTAGAGTGACGGCGTACCTTTTGTATAATGGGTCAGTGACTTAATTTATTAAGCAAGCTTAAGCCATCTAGGTGTAGGCGTAGCGAAAGCAAGTCTTAATAGGGCGAATAGTTTAGTGAATTAGACCCGAAAACGAATGAGCTTACCATGAGCAGGTTGAAAGTAAGGTAACACTTACCGGAGGACCGAACCAGTTGACGTTGAAAAGTCTTTGGATGACTTGTGGTAAGGGGTGAAAGGCCAACCAAATTCGTAGATAGCTGGTTTTCCGCGAAAACTATTTAGGTAGTGCGTTGAATAAATAGATGTTTAGAGGTAGAGCACTAAATGGGCTAGGGGGAAGAGATTCTTACCAAACCTAATAAAACTCCGAATGCTAAACATTGTTCTTCAGCAGACAGACTGTGGGTGCTAAGGTCCATGGTCGAGAGGGAAAGAGCCCAGACCACCAGATAAGGTCCCAAAATTATGATTAAGTGTGAAAGGATGTGGAAATTCCTTAACAGCCGGGAGGTTGGCTTAGAAGCAGCCATCCTTTAAAGATAGCGTAACAGCTCACCGGTCTAATAGAGTTTCTGCGCCGAAGATGTAACGGGGCTAAAATCATATACCGAATCTGTGGATTTATAATTTTTTCGAAAATTATAACTGGTAGCGGAACGTTCTGTAAGCCTGTAAAGGGATACCTGTGAAGGATCCTGGAGGTATCAGAAGTGCGAATGCTGACATAAGTAACGATAAAAGAAGTGAAAAACTTCTTCGCCGAAAATCCAAGGGTTTCTGCGCAAGGTTAATCCGCGCAGAGTTAGTCGGCACCTAAGGCGAGGGCGAAAGCCGTAGTCGATGGAAACAAGGTTAATATTCCTTGACCAGATGGTAGTGACGAATCTTATAAGTTGTAAGTTCTTAATGGATTGAGCTTGCCGCGAAAAGGTTCCAAGAAATAGCTCCATCATAAGACCGTACCCTAAACCGACACAGGTGGATTAATAGAGTATATTTAGGCGCTTGAGAGAATGATGTTGAAGGAACTCGGCAAAATGCTTCCGTAACTTCGGAATAAGGAAGACCTTTTTATAGGCAACTATAAATGGGTGGCACAAGCCAGGGAGAAGCGACTGTTTATCAAAAACACAGGGCTCTGCTAACACGTAAGTGGATGTATAGGGTCTGACGCCTGCCCGGTGCTGGAAGGTTAATGCGATGGGTGCAAGCTCATTTCTGAAGCCCCAGTAAACGGCGGCCGTAACTATAACGGTCCTAAGGTAGCGAAATTCCTTGTCGGGTAAGTTCCGACCTGCATGAATGGCGTAACGATTTCTCCGCTGTCTCCAACATCAACTCAGTGAAATTGAATTCTCCGTGAAGATGCGGAGTTCGCGTAGTTAGACGGAAAGACCCCGTGCACCTTTACTGCAACTTTACATTGGTGTTAGGAAAAACATATTTAGTATAGGAGGGAGACATTGAAGCAAAGGCGTCAGCTTTTGTGGAGTCACCAGTGAAATACCTCTTTTGTTTTTCTTGATATCTAACTGATTGCCGTTATCCGGCATCAAGACATTGTATGGTGGGTAGTTTGACTGGGGCGGTCGCCTCCCAAATAGTAACGGAGGCGTGCGAAGGTAAGCTCAGAACGGTCAGAAATCGTTCGTAGAGTGCAATGGCATAAGCTTGCCTGACTGTGAGACTGACAAGTCGAGCAGAGACGAAAGTCGGTCATAGTGATCCGGTGGTTCTGAGTGGAAGGGCCATCGCTCAACGGATAAAAGGTACGCCGGGGATAACAGGCTGATACTGCCCAAGAGCTCATATCGACGGCAGTGTTTGGCACCTCGATGTCGGCTCATCACATCCTGGGGCTGGAGCAGGTCCCAAGGGTTTGGCTGTTCGCCAATTAAAGTGGTACGTGAGCTGGGTTCAGAACGTCGTGAGACAGTTCGGTCCCTATCTGCTATGCGTGTAGAAGAATTGAGAGGAGTTGACCCTAGTACGAGAGGACCGGGTTGAACATACCACTGGTGGACCGGTTGTAGCGCCAGCTGCAGTGCCGGGTAGCTAAGTATGGAAGAGATAACTGCTGAAAGCATCTAAGCGGGAAACTCACCTCAAAACTAGTTCTTCCTATAGAGCCGTGGTAGACCACCACGTTGATAGGCTGGATGTGGAAGCGCAGTAATGCGTGCAGCTGACCAGTACTAATAGCTCAATTGGCTTGATTTATGCACTGAAAAAAATTTTAATAAATTTTATAGGTATTTTTTTTGATAAAATAGTTTTTGTAAAAAAATTCTATTTTTTTTAAATCTGAATAAAAACTGTTACTAAACTTATGTCTTATAAGTTTTCTAATTTTAGAGTTTTTTATTTTAGATAATTTAATTTCTGATCTTCCTGGAATTCTATTAAGTATTATGTTTCTTTTATATTTTTTTCTAAAAATTTTTAATATTTCCTCAATATAAAAAAAATAATTTTCATTTGAAATATTGTAAACTCCTCTTTTAAGATCTTTACCTATTATTTTTCTTAAAATATTTATAAATTCCTCAATATTAATAAACGATCTTAATGTATCTTCATAAAAAAAACCAAACTTTTTAATTTTTAAATTTTGCATCATTATTTTTTCTATTATGCCAGGCTTTGGTCTTAAAATTCCAAACAAATTAGCTATTCTCAATATTTTTAAATTTTTAAAATATTGACCACAAATTTTTTCAGCAAAAAAACAATTTCTTGCGTACTGGTCTTTGAGTTGAATTTTTTGTTTATTAGTATTCCCATAAACGCTAACAGAGGATAATAAAATTATCTGGTCAGAATTCTTGCTAGAAAGAAATTTTATAAGTTTTTTAAATTTCTTCTTAAATCCTTTAGATTTTGAATTAACCGTAGAAATTATGATGGTTGAATTTGTAAAATCTTGATTTTTAAGTTTGATAATATCGAATATATCTTGTCTTATAAGATTAACTTTATTTTTGTTAATTGACACTTTAAATGGGAGCTTAGTTTTTTTGTAAATAACTTTAAGATCAAATTTCCTATAATTAAAACTTTTTATTATATTGAGACCAATAAATCCTAAGCCCGTGAATAAGTATAATTTTCTTTTCATATTATTAATTTGTTATTATAAGCTAACATTATGAGAGCCTTTAATATATGTATATTAGGATACAACAACAATTTTAAAAAATTTCTTGATCATATTAAAGATAAAAAAACAAAATATAATTTAAAATTAATAGAAAAAAAAACCAATCCCAAAAATTTAGATTTTAATGAACTAAAAAACAGGATTATCAAAAAAAAAGTGAATATTTTAGCAATATGCAATAAAAATTTTATACCTTTAGTAAGTAATAATATTGCCTTTTTTCTTAAAAAAAAAATCAAGGTTGTTCAATCATCAAACAACTCAGAAGTTGAAAATCATGGCTTCATAATTGAAAAACCATTTAGAGATTTTTCATTTGAAGAACTTTTTTTAAGAAAAACTTTACAATTAAAATTTTCAAAAAAATCAGAGTTTATCAGAGAAAAAAAAATTTTAATAACTGGTGGTGCTGGATCTATAGGAAGCGGTTTAGTAAAGAAATTAATTAGTCATAATGTAAAAAAAATTTTTGTCATTGATAATAATGAATATAATATTTTTAAATTAAGAAACTCATTGGACATTGAATCTTTAAAGAAAATTAAATTTTATCTAACTAATATAGATAATAAAAAGATGTTATATCAGACTATGCAAGAGGCAAAACCTGAAATTGTATTTCACGCAGCAGCTTTAAAACATGTAATTTTTTTGGAGAAAAATATTCAACAAGGAATTTTGACAAATGTGATCGGAACTAAAAATATTTTAGATATATCAAAAAATACTAAGGTTAAATATTTCATACACATTTCAACAGATAAAGCAGCAGATCCAAAAAGTGTTTTGGGTTACACAAAATTATTATCAGAGTATGTCTGTCATAATTTTATTTCTGATAAAATGAAAATAGGAATTGTTAGATTTGGCAATGTTTTCAATTCATACGGTTCAGCAGCTGAAAGTTTTAAAAACCAAATAATCAATACAGAAAAGATTAGATTAAGTCATCCAAGAGTTGAAAGATTTTTTATGAGCAATTTAGAGGCAACAAACTTAATAATTTCATCTCTTAAATTCATTTCAGAAAAAAATAACAATAATAAATGTAGAACCTTTGTTTGCGATATGGGAAAACCGATAAAAATCAGAGATTTAGTAGTCAAAATGTTATTTTTAAGTGGAAGATCTCCAAATAAAAATATTTCAAAGTCATTTTATGGTTTAAAAAATACAGAAAAAATCTCTGAGATATTAATGTCAAAAAATGAAAAAATTACAAAAATATTGAATGAAAGAATATTTGAGATTACAAAACATTATAAAAAAGTAAATTTTTCTAAAATTCAGAATTTAATTTATAGTTCTAAAAATAGTAAAATTTTGAAAAACCAATTGAGAAGACTTATTTAAATTCTATTTTTTTTTAAAATTTTTTTATATAATCCAATATATTTTTTACTTACAATATTGCTATCCCAATTTTTTTTTGTCTTATTTATAGAGTTTTGAATAAGATTTTTTTGACTTTTTCTTCTTAAGATCCAATCGATACCGCTTGAGAATGAGGTAGGACTGTAGGGTTTTGCTAGGAAACCGTTTTTTTTGTGGTCAACTAAATCTTTAAGTCCATTACAATTAAATGTCACAACTGGCAGACCACAAGATTGTGCTTCAAGACCAACTTGAGGAAGATTATCAATTTTAGACGGTATTACAATCAAATCAGCACAATTTAATATTTCTGAAATTTTAATATCGCTATTAATTTTTCCTAAAGAAAAAATCTTTCTATTTTTAATTTCTTTTATTTTAAGATTTTTTTTTTCACCTATAATTAATAGATCAAAACTCTCCTTTGAAATTTTTATGGCTTTGAGTAAGTAATCCCAACCTTTCCTTGGATCTTTTATTCCATTATATGCATTATAAATAATATATTTTTTATTAATTGGTATTTTGTATTTCTTCCTCAACTTAATTTTATCTCGTCTTTTAAAAATATTTCGATCGATGGGCCAAGGTATAATGTATTTTTTAAACTTATGAGTAATCACACTTTCTTTACTACATTCAAAAAGCCATTTGCTTGGTGAAACGATATTAATATTTTTCCAGGATTTGATTTTTCGGCTTATCAGCCATCTGTCTAAACTAAATGATTTTTTCTTAAAAAAATTTTTTTTTTTCCAGAGAGCATTTTCTTTATAATTATCGTAATGATTAAGGCCTGTAATTGGCCACATATCACAAAGTGTCCACACTATAGGTTTATTAATTTTGTTTATATCTTCGATTGATAATAATTCATTAATCCAGGTTAAATGCACTATATCGAAATTAGAATTATTAATTCGTTTCCATAATGGGTAAGAAAATAGAGAAAGACTTTTAAAACTATCAATTTTTTTTCTTTCAAATTTTTGACTGTGCCTATTTATTTTCTCTTTAAAATTTTCAACATAATTTACCCTCTTATCTTTTATTTTAAATATATGAGAACATTTTATTTTTTTTTTTTTAATAGAATTAAATAATTTGACTGTCGCTTTTCCAGCCCCACCAGATTTTGAATATGAAAGAAAACATATATTCATAATTATTGGTTGTCTTTATATCAAATTAAAGGATATTAAACATTTAAATAAAATTTTTATGAAAAATTTATTAATAACTGGTGGTATGGGTTATGTTGGTTCATTTACAAGCCAATTGATAAAAAAAAAATATTCAAAAATAATAAGTATTGATAACTTATCAAGGGCAAATTTATATTCCAAAAAATTTTGTATAAATTACAAAGTGAACCTTGATGATGAAAAGAAAATAAAAAAAATATTGATTAAACACAAAATAAAAACAGTATTTCATTTAGCAGCATACACTTGTGTAAGAGAAAGTTTAAAGAAAAAAAAATTATACAAAAAAATTAATTTTATTGATCAAATAAATTTTATAAATTTATGTAAATCAGTAAAAATAAAAAATTTTATATTTTCTAGCAGCCTTTCAATTTATGATAAAAGTAATATTAAAAAAGATTTATCACCTTATTCAAAATATAAATTGAAAATTGAGAATTATCTTAAAAAAAAATCATCAAAAAACTTTAAAGTGCTTATTTTGCGTTACCCGAATGTATCTGGTGCTAGTTTAAAAGGAGATTTAGGGGATAGAAACTTTCATATCTCAAGAATTTTTAAAATTGTATATTCAAAAATAATTAGAAATAAAAAGATTACAATTTTTTTAGATAAGAAAAAAAATTTTCCAATAAGAAATTATATTCATGTTTTAGATATAGCAAAACTAAATTTAGAAATGATTAAAATGATAAACTATCAAAAAAAAAGTTTTATGATCTACAATATTCAGTCAAATTTAAACTTATCAAATTTAGATATTACTAAAAAAATTTTTTCTTATCTTAAAAAAAAGACAACAATCGATTACAAGCTTATTAATAAATTTGAAAGCTTATCAACGATAAAAAAAAAGGATAATTTTATTTCAAAAAATTTTAGTTTTAAGAATTCTACGATCAACATAATTACCAAATCAAACTTATTATGGTTTAGAAATAAAATTAATAAAACTTATTTTTAAAAAATTTAGTAAGTAGTATTTTTGTTTAGCAGACTTTTTGTAATTCTTAATTTTTTGAGAATTTTATATATTCTTATTGAGGAATTCCCGTCACCATGAATATTTTTGATATTGTGTAAGTTATTTTTAACTTTTATTGCCTTTTTAATCTTTAATGTAATATCTTTATAATCATATTTTGCATCAAATATATTCATAGATTTTTCTCTTAAATTTTGTCTATCGCCAATGTTTACAACACCAATTTTAAGACTTGGACTTTCTAATAAACCAGAAGAAGAATTTCCAACTAAACATTGTGAGTGGGCTACCATTGTTAAAAAGTCTTGCCTATCCAAATTTTTAAAAATGTAAAAATTTTTATCTTTTAATTTTTTTAAGTTATTAATGATAAGATGGTAGCCTGGATCATAATTTGGATATATGATATATTTTTTAATATTAAATTTTTCACAAGCTTTGAGAGTTTCATTGAATAATTTTTGGTATTCATTTTGATCCTTAAATACTGAGTGTTGAAGAATTACCAAAAATTTTTCTTTAAGTTTTATCTTTACTTTTCCTATTTTTAAATTTTTTATCTTTTTTATTTTTTTATAATTAATATCGTCTATTTGAGGTGCTCCAACTAAATGTATTCTTTTTTTTTCCTCTCCAAGCCTAATTAATCTGTTGTAAGCTTTTTTTGTAGCTGGAAAATGCAGATGTGCTAATTTCGCTAATGCCATCCTTGTCATATCATCTATGTGTCCAGATCTATCACCAGCTTGAACATGGCACAGTAATATATTGTTTTTATAACAACAACATATTGCAACGCTCATTAATTCAACTCTATCACCAAAAATCATAACTATTTCAGGTTTAAAATTTTTAATTATTTTGTTGAGATTTAATATTAGTTTACCTATTCCTTGAGAAAAATCTTTGTTTAAAAAATTGATTTTATAATCAATTTTAATCTTATCCCTTTTTATGTTATTAAGAGTTAATCCCAACTCTTTTGATAAATGTGTGCCCGTTACTAAAGTTTTAACATTAAATTTCTTATCTTTTTTGAGTAATTTGTAGATATTTTTACTATACCCATAGCTAGCTCTTGACTCTAATACTAGAAGAATTTTACTCATTTTATGTCTTTAAAATTAATGATCCTATCTTTGAAAATATTTTTCTTAGTTTTTTTCCCTAAAATTTTATAAAATTTATTAGCAGGTATCTGCCCCTTTTTTGGTGAAGGTCTTTTTGTTGATATATTTTCCCTACTTAGAATATGATTTTTGGGAATTTGTTTAATTGATACTACAGATTCTCTCGCCCAGTTTATTATCTCTTTTTCTTGTTTAAAAATAATTTTTTTTGATCCTCTTGCTAAAAAGTTGGCGTTTGAACCTTCTACGAGCATTTTAAGCTCATTGGCATCAATAGAAGATTTGTGATCGGGGCCAGGTAATTTTTTGTCAAAAGTAAAATGTTTTTCAATTATACTCGCTCCTAGTGAAACCGCACCTAGTGCGTTATATATTGATGGTGTATGATCAGATAAGCCTACTGGAATTTTATATTTTCGCGAAAGTTCGGAAATAAAATTAAGGTTCATAATTTCGTATGGGCAAGGATAGGCCGAAATACAATGTGTTAAAGCGAGAGGTGCTCCTTGTTTTTTAATGATTTTTACTGTCTCATGGATTTCCTCTGGTAAAGACATGCCGGTAGATACTATCATTGGTTTTTTAAATTTTGCGATATGATTAATAAATGGCAAGTTAGTTAGTTCACCAGATCCAGTCTTAAAAGCTTTAACATTGATACTATTAAGTTCTTTAGCGGCCTTGATAGAAAATGGAGTGCAAAGATACTCTATACCAATTTTTTCACAAATTTTTTTTAGCGTTTTATGTTGTTTTAAAGTGAAGTTAGTTTCTTCAATTACTTTTGACAATGGTTTTGAAAAATTCGACGATTTTGGTACTTTATCAATTAGCATTTCTTCACTTACTATGTGATGTTGAAATTTAATACATTGAGCACCTGATTTTTTGGCAAAATAAATCATCTTTTTTGCTATATTAAAATTACCTTGATGGTTAACACATGCTTCTACAATTATAAAAGGTTTGTGATTAAAGCCTATTTTATGTCTTCCAATTTTTATAAAATTCATTTTTAATTAAAAAATTTTTTTGCTAATAAGAATTCATCTATAGTATCTATATCAATATTTTCTGGAAACTTCACTTTAATAAATGACGCTTTGCCTTTAAATGCATAATTTTTATTAGGAACTTTAAAAATAAATATTACACCACCATCTAAACAATGATATGGATTGTTTTGATTATTGATCGGTATATTTATTTTTTGCAAATTTATATTATCAACCTTAAATAACATTTTTGGATTTTGATTATGTTTAATTTCACTTATCGAAGTTAAATAATCAGGTCTATATTTTATGAATTTATTAACAGCTTTAATAATGGTTTCTTTTTTTCTTAAGGGAGAGGTTGGCTGAAGAATAGCAATTGCGTCAAAGATTTTTCCATTTTTTTTATATTTTTTTAACACATGTTTTATAACTTTTTCCATTTTAGTATTTTTTTTAGATATTTCTTTTGGTCTTTTGTCAAAAAAAACTTTTGTGTATTTTTTTTTAAGTTTGAGTATTCTTTTGCTATCAGATGAAACAACTATCTCATTAAATAATTTTATTTTTTTAGCTAAAATAATTGTCCATTCTACTAAAGGTTTTTTTCTAATATTTAAAAAATTTTTATTAGGTAACCTGGATGAATATTTTTTTGCAGGTATTAGACATAAAATTTTCATATTAAAATTATTCAGTTATTGCTTTTTACCTCTTAATTAAATTATTTATTAAATAATATGAATATTTTGGTTTATTTTAAAAAAAAATACAAGATCTAGTATGGTACATTCTTTTTTTTGATGTTTTTTCTTTATTGTTCAATAAATGAACGATATAAATGTTCAAAATTTGAACAATATGAATGACGATTTGGACCATTTTAACGTTTTGAGAAAAATTAAATCTAAACCTAATTCGTCCCAAAGAGAATTAGCATCTGAACTAGGTTTTAGTTTGGGAAAGCTTAATTATTGTCTTAAAGCACTAAATCAAAAAGGCCTTATTAAGATAAAAAATTTTCAAAAAAATCCTAATAAGATTAAATATGTTTATCTTCTAACGCCAAAAGGTATTGCTGCAAAAACGAAATTAACCCTAAATTTCATGAAAAGAAAAATGAAAGAATATGATGAATTAAAATCTGAAATTGAGGAAGATAAATAAGATGTGGACTATCATAAAGATTAATAAAAAAAACTTATCTTTATTAAAAAAAGATTTTTTAGTCAAACTTGGTAATGATGTAAAATTTTTTATTCCAAAATTAAAATTAAATATTTTTAATAAAAGTAAGTTATTAACCAAAGAAAGTTTTTTACTTGGAGATTACATATTATGTTTTCATAAAGATTTTGAAAAAAAATCTATTTTAAGCTCTTTAAAGTATACAAGAGGTTTAAAGTATTTTTTAACAGATTTTTTAAGTGCTCAAGATGAAATAGAAAAATTCATTTTAAAGTGTAAAGAAAATGAAGATGAAAAAGGATTTATCAAATCTTCTTTTTTTGATTTTAGAAAATGTAAAAATTATGAATTCATTTCTGGACCGTTTACCAGAATGATTTTTAGTATTATCAATGAAAATAAAATTAATTTGAAAGTTTTGATTGGTAATCGAATGGCTACTGTGTCTAAAGAAAGGAATTTATTTAGACCAGTATAAAATAACCTGTAATGAAAAATTATGTAAAAATTTGATTTTTACTAAGTGCGGAGCATTGTTTAAACTATAAATAGACCATATGACGAAATATATAATTACTGGTGGAGCTGGTTTTATAGGCAGTCATTTAGTTGAGAGACTAGTTGAGCAAAAAAAAAATGTAATTGTTTTAGATAATTTTTCGACTGGTAGAAAAGAAAATATAAAAAAATTTAAGAATAGGATAAAGTTTATTAAATGTGATATTTCAAAAAAAGGAAAATGGTCTAATTTTTTTCGAGGTAAATGTTATGTTTTTCATTTTGCGTCTTTAGCTGATATTGTTCCTAGTATTCAAAACCCTCAAAAATATTTTGAGTCAAACGTAAATGGTACATTAAATGTTCTAGAGGCATGTAGAAAAGCAAAAATTTTAAAGTTTTTGTATTCAGCCTCCTCTTCTTGTTATGGTATTCCCAAAAGATATCCAACGAGAGAGACTGAGGTTATAAATCCAAAATATCCTTACGCTTTAACAAAAAAACTTGGAGAAGATTTAATTATTCATTGGTCAAAAGTTTTTAATATCCCCTATATTTCACTGAGGCTTTTCAATGTTTATGGAACTAGATCAAGAACCTCTGGAACATATGGGGCCATGTTTGGCGTTTTTTTAGCGCAAAAATTAGCAAGGCATCCATTCACTATAGTAGGATCGGGAAATCAAACAAGAGATTTTACATACGTATCAGATGTTGTAGACGCATTTCTTAAATGCAGTAAATCTAAAATTTCAAATGAGATTTTTAATGTTGGAAGCGGTAGAACAATTAGTGTTAATAAGATTGTGCACTTACTTAAAGGACAAAAAATTTTTATCAAAAAAAGGCCCGGAGAACCTAATTGTACATTTGCAAATATATCTAAGATTAAAAGATTAATTGGCTGGTCTCCTAAAATCAGTATAGAGAAAGGTATTGAGAAACTCTTAAAAGAGATTAATTATTGGAAAAAAGCCCCTGTTTGGACACCAAAAAAAATTAACAAAGCCACTCAACTTTGGTTTAAACATCTTAAAAATGAAAAATAAAATTTTTTTATTAAAAGACTTATCAAAAATTGTTCATAAAGAAAAAAAAAAGTCGAAGGTATTTGTCCATTGTCATGGGGTTTTTGATTTATTGCATATTGGCCACATTAAACATCTTGAAAAAGCAAAAGAACAAGGTGATAAATTAATAGTAACATTAACTTCTGATAAGTATGTAAATAAAGGACCTGGTAGACCAGTATTTAACGAGAATTTGAGATGTGATGCAATCGCAGCTTTAGACGTAGTAGATTATGTAGCAATAAACGACTCATCTACCGCAGTTAATCCAATTAAAATTTTGAAGCCAAATATATACTGCAAAGGTACAGATTATAAAAATTTCAAGGATGACATAACAGGTGAAATTAAGAATGAATTAAAAGAGATAAAAAAAATAAAAGGCAGAATTTTTTTTACAGAAGAGATGACTTTTAGCTCTAGTAGATTAATTAACAGGTCAACAAATTTTTTTTCACAAAAGCAAAAAAGAATTATAAGAAAAATAAACGAAAAATTAAATTTTAAAAAAATTAAAAATATAATTAATGATTTTGATAGATTTAAAGTTTTAATAATTGGTGAAACAATTATAGATCAATACAACTTTTGTGAAGCACTCGGCAAATCGGGCAAAGAACCAATCTTAGTTTTAAAAGAAACACAGAAAGACCAATATTTGGGAGGAGTTTTAGGAATTGCTCGTAATATTTCAGAAATTTGTAAAAATATTACAGTTATATCTATGCTTGGTGAGAAAAAAGAATATTTAAAAGATATAAATAAAAACTTACCAAAGAATATTTTAAAAAGATTTATTTTTAAGAAAAATTCTCCCACTATTGTAAAAAAAAGATATGTGGATAATATAAGTCAGAGTAAAGTAATTGGTATTTATAACATTAATGACGAGATATTAAGCAAAAAGGATGAGTCTAAATTTATTAAATTTCTTAAAAGTGAAATACCAAAGCACGATTTGGTTATCGTTTCAGATTATGGTCATGGGCTAATTTCAAAAAAAAGTGCTAATATGATTTGTAAAAATTCTAAATTTTTAGCTTTAAATGCACAAGTAAATGCGTCAAATATAGGATATCATACAATCAGGAATTATAATAATTTTGACACTCTTATAATAAATGAAAAAGAAATAAGACATGAAATGAGAGATAAGGTAAATAAATTAGAATTTTTGATGAGCAATCTTTCAAAGGAGAAAAAAATCGAAAATATAATTGTGACAGTTGGAAGTAGAGGTTCAATTTTGTATGCTAAAAAACAAAATAAATTTTTTTACGCAGACGCTTTTGCTCATAAAATTATTGACAAAGTTGGAGCGGGAGACACCATGCTTTCTGTAATTGGCCTATGCTTAAAATCAAAAATTGACTACAATTTAACTTTATTAATAAGTTCATTAGCAGCCGCTCAATCAGTTGAGTCAATTGGAAATAAAAATACAATTAAAAAAATAAAGATTCTTAAAACCTTAGAAAGTATTTTAAAATGATTATGAATTTTAATCATACAATTCAAAGTTACTGGTCATACCTTGAAAGAAAAAATCATCCTCCTAGGTATGTTACTAAGGTGAATACATTAGATTTTCTAACTCTTAAAAAAGCAATTGACAATAAAGATATAAGTTTTGTGAAAAAAATAATTAGACGTATGTATGTTAATAAGGAAGCTTTTATACTAAAAAATTCTGCACCTAAAAAATTAAAAAAAACAGTTCTAGATTTAGCAAATAAATATAAGAAAAAAAAATCTAGTTTTCATAAGATGCATGATGGATGTCCAAATTTTCATAGAGTAATTGATAAAAAAATCACAAAAAAATATAGCCTGTATGCAATTAAGCATTCATTTTATTTTTATAATTGGAATATAAGGACTAAACTTGAAAAGGATCTTAAAAATGGTGTCTATAAACACTGGCGATATATTAAATCTCTAGCCGGGAATGGAAAAAAAAGGTTTGAAGAAAATATACCTAGTGATGGACAGATTGATAGACTTCAAATAGTTAGATATCCAGCTGGCGGTGGTGAATTAAGAGATCATGTTGATCCAAGAAAAAATCAAAGAATAGTCTCAGGAATAATAATGAGTAAATTGGGTGAAGATTTTCAAAAAGGTGGTTTTTATTTTAGATCTTCAAAGTCTAATAAACTTAACATAGAAGAGCGTCTTGATGAGGGCGACGCTGTAATTTTTTACGGCTCTATTGCCCACGGTGTAGATAAAGTAGATCCAAAGGAAAAATTAATTTGGAATAGTGAGAAAGGTAGATGGTTTATAGGCATGTTTGTTAATGATAGCGATCATGTGCAAAATCGAATTACCGCAAAAGATTTAACTGGTAGTGTAAAGTAATAAATCTAAAAATGTTAACCTTAAATTTAGACAACGAGTTTACCAATAAAAGAATAATTGTTACAGGTGCATCCAAAGGTCTTGGTGCAGAAATTTGTAAAGCATTGGCATTTAGAGGAGCAAAAATTGCTATGTTTTCAAGATCTAAAATCAAAATGAATGAATTAAAAAAATTTATGAAAAATTCTTCAAATCATATTTCCATAAAAGTAGATTTGTTGAAATTAAATTCTATAAGTTTAGCAGTTAAAAAAGCAAAAAAATTTCTAAAAGAAATTGATATAATTATTCATGTTGCTGGTGGAGGTTATGGATTAAAAGATTCCTTAATAAAAATTTCAGATTTAAAAACATTATTTCAAATAAATTTAGGTGCAGCAGTAGAGATTAATAAACTTGTTGTTGAAGATAAAAAAAAAAATAAAAGTTTAAAGCTCATCCATGTAGGTTCAATTGCATCAAATGAAGCAGTAGGGTCAGTCGGATATAATGTTGTAAAGTCTGCATTAGCGGCATATGTTAGAAGTTTAGGAAAAGAGCTTTACAATAAAAAAGTTTTAGTAACTGGAATTTTGCCAGGAGGTTTTATTGCCAAAGGTAACGCAATGGAAAGATTAAAAAAAAGGAATATTATTGCATATAAAAAGTTTATCCAAAGTCGACTTCCAAGAGGAGTTATGGGCAAAGCTGATGAAATAATACCTATGCTACTTTTTTTATGCTCAAAACACTCCGAAATGATGGGGGGATGTTTAATACCTATGGATGCTGGTGAAGGAAGATCTTATCAAATTTAATAAATTTATTTATTCTCTTACCCAATTAAGTTATTATTGATTAAATTATAATTATGAAAAAAAATGTTTTAAATGCAAACTTGATTAAAAAGTATCATCAAGATTTAGTCTTTAATTATTCAGAATATCCAACAAAAGATCATTGGGATTTTGATTTTAAAAACGATGAATATAAGAAGGCAATTTTAGACTGGTTTCCAAAAAATAAAAATAAAAAAATATTCTTTTACGTGCATATTCCTTTTTGTGAAGAATTATGTTGGTTTTGCACGTGTAGTAAATTTATTAATAAAGACTACCAGAAAGTAACTGATTACCTTAATTATCTTTATAAAGAGATAGATTTACTTTTTGAGCATTTTAATAAAAACAATATAAAACTTAATGTGGGAACAGTCTTTTTTGGAGGAGGTTCACCAACAATTTTAAATAGAGAAGACCTAAAAAAATTAGTAGATAAGCTTAGGGGATTGTTCGATTGGTCAAACGTAGAGTTTTTTACTGTAGAAAGTGATCCAAGAAGAGTAGATGAAGATAGATTAATATATAATCATGAAATTTGTGGGACAAACAGAATATCTTTTGGTATGCAGGATTTAGATCCAGAAGTACAAAGAAGAGTAAATAGAATTCAACCTGCTAAATTATTTGAGGATATACTTACTCCAAAAGTAAGAGAAATGTACAAAGAAATTGCATTTGATCTTCTAATTGGGCAACCAGGACAAACTTTAGAGTCGATGTCAAAAACCTGCGATGAAGTAATCAAGCTGAGGCCAACATTGGTCCAATTATCATTAATGGCATATAAACCTTGGGTAGCTAAATACCAAGTGCAAATGTTAGCAGAGGGTCCTTTACCCGATTTCTTTGAAAGAAAAGAATTGCTACAGGTGATACATAAAAAGTTAAAAGATGGAGGATATATAAGAACTGGTTTTGAGTGTTACTCTTTACCCGATAGTCCAATGACCAAAGCTTTTGAGGAAGGTAATGCCCACTATGGTGCATCAGGGCACCAAACTGGTGGAAGAGTAAATTTTATAGCAGTTGGCAGCTCGTCCATGAGTAATTTAGGTAATGATTATTATGTCCAAAATTTTTATGATATTCCCTCTTATAAGAAGGCTTTAGATCAAAACTTATTACCATCTTTTAGAGGAACAAAGTTAAATGAAGACGATAAAATTCGACAACATGCTACTCAACAAATAAGAAGTTATTTTAAAATTGATTATAAAAATTTTGAAGATCAGTTTGGTATAAATTGTAAAGATTATTTTAAAAAAGAAATCGAATTTATGAAAGATATGCATAGTGATGGTCTTGTGGAATTTACTGAAGAGGGAATTTTTTTAACTGAAATTGGTAAAGATTTTACGCAAAACATCATGAACGTTTTTGACAAATATGATCCTCCAAATAAATCTTATAAAGAGAGACTGGACACTGTTAAAAAGGCAAAACAAGCTCAAGCTGCAGTTCAAGAAAGTATCTAAATACAGTTAGAATTAAAATGAATTATAGAAAATTTTCAGACTTAGGCTGGAATGTTTCTGAAATTGGTCTCGGTTGCTGGCAAATCGGATGGTGTTGGGGAGATGTATCTGATGAAGATGCAAGAGACATTCTTAAAAATTCTTTAGATAATGGTATAAATTTTTTTGATACCTCTGACACTTATGGAGATGGAAGAAGTGAAAGGTTTTTATCTGAAATTATTAGAAGTACATCAGAAAAAATATACGTTACCACAAAACTTGGGAGAAGAATTAGAGGAACAAAATATCCTAAGGGATACAAACATCATCCTATGGAAGAATTTATTGATAGATCACTCAAGAATCTTAATGTTGAATGTATTGATTTGGTTCAATTACATTGTCCCCCTCTAGAGACTTTGAGGAAAAAAGAAACTTTCGAAAGCATGGATCATTTTATAAAAAAAGGAAAAATCTTGCATTATGGTGTTAGTGTCCATACTATTGAAGACGCATTAGAGGCAATAAAAAATCCAAATGTAAAAAGCATTCAGTTAGTATTTAATATTTTTAGGCAAAAGCCGATAGATTACTTTTTTGAGCAAGCTAAAAAAAGGAATATTGCTATAATTGCTCGTGGCCCTTTAGCCAGTGGTTTATTAACTGGTGAAATTGATAAGCATACTAAATTTCCAGAAAATGATCATAGAAATTATAACATTAATGGAGAAGCATTTGACATAGGTGATACTTTTTCTGGCGTAAACTTAGAAAAAGGTCTTAAAGCTGTTAGAGAATTAAAAGATATTTTACCAAGAAATTTCTCTTTAGCAGACTTAGCCTTAAAATGGATCCTATCTCATGATGCTGTTACTGTAGTCATACCAGGAGCAACTAATAAAAATCATGTTAAAAAAAATTGTAGAGCCTCTGAATTAGATGAAATTTCTAAAATATTTCCAAAAATAAAAGAGGTGTATGAAAGCTATATAAAGTCAGATGTGCATGGTCGATGGTAAAAAATTTCTATGAAATATGATTATTTAGGAACTTCAAACTTAAAAGTAAGTAAAATTTGTCTTGGGACAATGACTTTCGGTGAACAAGTCTCAGAAACACTATCTTTTGATCTTTTGAATCTCGCTAATGAGAGAGGTATAAATTTTATTGACACAGCTGAAATGTACCCAGTATACCCAAAAAAAGAGACACAAGGAGATACCGAAAGAATAATAGGTAAATGGATGAAAAATAAAAAAAATAGACATAAAATCATTGTTGCATCTAAAATCGCATCTGGCCATCCTAAAGGTATCGGAGCAACCGAACTTACTTGGATAAGAGGAGGAGGAAAGAATCTCTCATTTAGTAAAAAAAATATAAATTTAGCAATAGATGATACATTAAAGAGATTACAGACAGATTATATAGATTTATATCAGTTGCATTGGCCGGAGCGAAATGTTGCAATTTTTGGTGAACTAGATTTTAAATATGACCCAAATGATAATAATTGGACTCCTATTAAGGAGGTATTGGAAAATTTAAATAATTTAGTTAAAATCGGAAAAGTAAGACACATCGGATTATCAAATGAGACACCTTGGGGCATCTTAAATTTTCTAAAATTATCAGAAGATGAAAATTTACCCAGAGTCATGTCAGTTCAAAATGGTTACAATTTAGTTAATAGAGTATTTGATATCGCAAATTCTGAGGTTTCTATTAGAGAAAAATGCGGGTTATTAGCATACTCTCCTTTAGCTGGAGGAAGGTTAACTGGCAAATATGTCAATGGGAATAAACCACAAAACTCCAGATACAGTCTATGGCCAAAAAGATTTTCAAGACATTATACAAAACGAGGAGAAGTAGCTATTGATAAATATATAAAATTAGCAAAAAAGTTTGAAATTTCGCCAAGTAAGTTTGCTAATGCTTTCGTTTTGAATAGACCATTTGTAACTAGCAGTATAATCGGAGTTACTTCAATAAATCATTTGAAAGAAAATATAGATTCTATAAATATTAATTTTACAAAGGAAATGTTTGAAGAAATTGATGAAATACATAAATCAGATCCAAATCCTTGTTTGTAAAAAAAATATTAAATTGAATAGTTAAAAATGAAATTAAAAGACGAACTTATCAAAGGCAAAGGTTATAGCATATTTTCAATTGAAAATATGAAAGAATTGGAAATTTTAAGAGATAGTTTTGTAAAAAAAATAAATATAACTAATAATGGTAATGCAGATATTTATAATGTGAGAAAAAAACTAGCAAAAATGCCAAAATCAGAAATAAATAAATCAATGATAAATTTACTTTCTTTTAATAACTTGTCTGAAATGATTATAAATTCTTGTCCATCTCTAGTAAAAAGTTTATGTGGAAAAGAACTTTTCATTCAAAGAAGAGCACACACTATTATAAATGTTCCAGGTAAAGGACAACAAAAACAATGGACACATTATGAGTTAATGTCAGGGATTTCTCCATTTACTTTCGTAATATGGACTCCATTACATGACTTAGATGATAGTGGTGGAGTTTATTATATTGACCAAAAAGAATCTTTAAGGATGATGAGGATTGAACAAAATGAGGGACTTGTGAATGGCCCTAGAATCTTAAATTTAATGCAAAATCAAAAACCAGCAAAACTTAAGTTTGGTCAAGGCATAGTTTTTAATCCTTTTATTTTACATGGGAATGTAAATTTTAAATCTAGCTTAGCAAGGATTGCATGTAACGTAAGATTTCAAAGTATAAAAAAGCCATTATTACAAAAAAATACTGACTATCTTAAATATTATAAAATCCCATAATTGATAATGTCAACTGCAAGCGTTACCACGGATATTAATATTGGTCCTTTTAAAATTCCAAGTAATGGGCAAAATATGATAATGAATAATTACGCTCAAAGAAATAATCTGATAATAGAATTTGTAATCCCGGAACCAATGATGTCTAATGCCCTTGCGACTGTTCAGTGGCTTCATAAAGAAAATAAATTTAATAAAGTAATTCTTTGTTCAATACATCAATTGCCAAAAGAAAAAAAAAGAATTAATGATTTAATTAAAACAATGAAAAATGTTGAATTTCATTTTGCTTTGGAGGGTATTAGTGGAAAGGGAAAAAATTTTATATTAAGTGCAATTTCAGAGGCAAAAATGTTTTCTAAATCAAAGGTTCTTGAAAGTGATAAAACTAATTGGTTAAATTTATATAAAATGATAAATCCAAAAAATAAATTATAAAAGTTAAAATAAATTATATTTTAAGTTATTATTAATTATGACTATAAAAAAGAAAAGAAGAAATAAGTTGCATGATGATCATTTTAAAAAAATGATTTTTTTAGATAAAAAAAAAGTTACGCTTGGCTCATATTCATCCTATGATTGGACAAATGATCCTAAACACTTAATTTTTAGTTTATCAAGATATAAATTTGTATCTAAAATGTTATCAGGAAAAAGAAAAGTTTTAGAAATTGGAGCAGGAGATGGCTTTAAATCCAGGGTAGTTGACACAGAAGTGAAAAAATTGGATTTGTGTGATGTTACATCATCCTCTAAGGATCAGTTTAAAGCTTCGCAATTCAACAAGAATTACTATTTCATCCATGATTTTACAAAACATAAACTTGAAAAAAAATATGACGCAATATATGCATTAGATGTAATCGAGCACATCAAAAAGTCTCAATGTACCAAGTTTATAAGCAATATCAAAAATAGTATTAAAAATCGAGGTATATTAATTATTGGTTGTCCTAGTCAGAGTTCGCAAAAATATGCAAGTAAATATTCAAAAAAATTTCATGTAAATTGTTTTGATAAAGATCGTTTACAAAATTATTTAAGTGTATTTTTTAAAAATGTATTTACTTTTGGAATGAATGATGAAGTTTTACATACCGGCTACGATAAGATGTGTCATTATGTTTTTGCAATTTGTATAAAATAACAGAATTTATGATTAATAATTTTTCAGAAACAGGTTTTACAATTATTCGTAACGCAATAAGTAAAAAATTAATAAAAGATATCCAATCTGAAATTTATAAAGTTTTAGGAATTAAAAATAAAAAAGAAAATGAGAGATATAAAAAATTTTGCTCCATAGTAAAAAACTTAAAAATGAATGAGTACGACTTTACAAAACCAATCTTTGAGACACTTCATTATAAGGGGTTTTTGGAACAAATGTTTCTTGAAAAGAAATTTTATAAAGCAACAGTTGATCTTATGGGAAAAGACTTAGCTTTTTGTACAGATACAGGAATAACTCTTAATATACCTAATAAGGCGAGCCCAAAAAAAAACTATTTATTTAAAGATTGGCACCAAGAAATTTGGTCAGGTGCAAATCCATCAACAATTCAAATATGGACACCACTTATACACAAAGACTCAAAAAATGGACAAATGGAATTAATTAAAGAATCTCATAAATGGGGCCATGTACCCCACATAAACAGAAAACCGACACTTCTTCCAAAAAAATTTTTTACAAAAAAATTAAATCTAGAATACGGTGATGTTATAATTTTTAGTACGCTTCTAATTCATAGATCTTTACCAACCTTATACCCAAGATTATCTTTACCAATTCTTTTAAAAAATTTTAAAAATAAAGATGCTTCTTATCAAGATAATAGAAGTTTTAAAATTTACTCATATTCTGAAATTACAAAAATTGAGAGAATTCTAGGTAATCATTTTTTAACTCCATATAGACTTAAAGATTTAGATGAAGATTAAAAATATTAAAATTTTTAACATTTTATAATGAAGATTTTAATTACAGGTGGTGCTGGCTATGTGGGATCAAAATTGGTTCCGAAACTGATAGACCTAGGTCATGGCATTACGGTAATTGATTTAATGATTTACGGTTCTGATGTTCTCGAAACTCACTCTCAATTGACGAAAATAACTGGAGATATAAGAAATTCTAAATTATTAAAAAAAATAATACCAGGACATGATATTGTAATTCACTTAGCTTGTATATCTAATGATCCAAGTTTTGAGTTAAATCCAAAATTAGGCAAATCAATAAATCTTGATGCGTTTGAACCCCTAGTAAAAATATGTAAAGAAAGTGAAGTGAAAAGATTTATCTATGCCTCATCTTCTTCTGTTTATGGAATTAAAAAAGTACAAAATGTTACTGAAGATATGAAACTAGAACCTCTTACAGATTATTCTAAATTTAAAGGAGATTGTGAAAAAATATTGAATAATTACAAATCAGAAAACTTTATTACAACAACAATTAGACCATCAACAGTATGTGGATACGCAAAAAGGCAACGGTTAGATTTAGTTGTAAATATTTTAACTAATTATGCATACAATAAAAGAGAAATAAAAGTTTTTGGTGGAGCACAGCTAAGGCCTAATGTTCATATAGATGATATGGTAAGATCGTATGTAACAATCATTAATGCACCAAGCAATAAAATTAACGGTGAAATTTTTAATGTAGGATATAAAAATCAATCTGTAAATGAACTCGCGCAAGATGTTGTAAGTGTTATTGGTGATGATATTAAAATAATCAACACTAAGTCCGATGATAACAGATCTTATCACGTCAGTTCACAAAAAATAAAAGATATATTAGGTTTTGAAACCAGCCTTACTATTAAAGATGCTGTAAATGATTTGAAATTAGCTTTTGAAAAAAATCTTTTACCTAACTCTTTTTCTGATGAAAAATATTTTAATATTAAGAGAATGCAAACATTAAAGATGGTTTAATACATGCTAAGTAAAGAAGATTTTTATTCTAATAAACTAGTCCACAAACCTTGGGGTTATGAATATGTTATATATAAAAATTCTGATAAACTTGCTATAACATTAGTTAAAATAAATTATGGACACAAAACTTCTTTACATTGCCATCCAAAAAAAAAAACTGGTTTTATAATTCTATCTGGTAAAGCGCAGGTACAAATAGGTATATATGAGGAGAATAAAAAATACTTTAATTCATTATCAAGATTAGTTTTCAGACCAGGCTTATTTCACTCTTTAAAATCAGTTTCTAAAAATGGTCTTTATGCTCTTGAATTTGAAACCCCTTATAAAAAAAGAGACTTGGTTAGATTTAAGGACAGTTACGGTAGACAAAAAAAAGATTATGAAGGTAAGCAATTTACAAAAATTTTAGATCCAAAATTTTTAAAATTTAAAAATCCAAAGCCGGGTCAGCAAAATTTATATAAATTTAACAACGTAGAGATTTCAATTGAAATTAAAAAAAATTTTAAGAGTTTTAAAAAAAAAGATGATAAAAGCACCTCAGCTATATTAAGAGGAAGTTTAGTGGATAAAAATGGTCAAAATGTAATCTCTTATGGTGAAATAATTAAGACAAGTACATTGAGAATTCTTTCAGATAAATTTATGATAAAAAAACCATTAACAATTTTGAGAGTTTCAAGAAGAAAATGAAAGTTAGATATTCTTATTTAAAGCAACAATTTGCAAACAGTAGTGACCTATGGATAAAGTTAAAAAAGTTTGTAGCTAGTGGTGATTTTACTTTAGGAAAGGAACTCGAAAAGTTTGAAAAAAACTTTGCTCGATTAATTGGTACAAAATATGCTGTTGGTGTAAATTCTGGCACTGATGCAATAAAACTCTCGCTTAAAGTTCTCAATGTAAAGCCAGGTGATGAAGTTATAACAGCCGCAAATACTTTTGTTGCAACTGTAGGTGCTATAACTGAAATTGGAGCAAAACCAGTTTTTGTAGATTGTGATGATACTTTTTGTATGAATACAAAATTAATTGAAAAAAAAATTACAAGTAAAACTAAGGCAATTGTTCCAGTCCATTTTACTGGCTATATGGTACAAATGAAAAAATTAGTGAAAATTTCTAAGAAATATAATTTGCCAATCGTTGAAGATGCTTGTCAATCAATCTTAGCAAATATTGATAATAAAAATGCAGGAACTTGGGGGGCTTTTGGAGCTTTTTCATTACATCCATTAAAAAATATTAATGTTTGGTCTGATGGTGGAATAATAACAACAAACAATTTTGAATATTTTCATAAACTTAAACTCTTAAGAAATCATGGTTTAATTGATAGAGATACTGTGAAAATATGTGGATATAATTCTCGTTTAGATACTTTTCAAGCAGTTGTTGGTAATTGGCTGCTACCTAAAGCAAAACAAATAGCTCAAAAAAGAATTAAAAATGCAAAATATTTTGATAATGAATTTTCAAAAATATCTCAAATTACAATACCTCCTAGATCAAAAAATTCGAAAATTGTATATCATCTTTATATAATATTTGCTGAAAAAAGAGATAAACTACTAGATTATTGTTTAAAAAAAGGTATTGAAGCTAAAGTTCATTATCCCAAACCTATGTATTTACAAGAAAGTCTTAAATATCTTAAACATAAAAAAGGAGATTTTCCAGTAACAGATGAACATACAAAAAAAATAATTACTTTTCCATGTGATCAGCATTTAAAAATAAGTGAGATGAAATACATTATTAAATGTGTGAGAGAATTTTATAAAAAAATAAAATGAAATCAGCTATATTAGTTAAAAGCAAAAAACCTCTTGTAGTGACAGATATAGATTTACCAAAAAAATTAGATTTTGGCCAAGTGCTAGTTAAAGTTTGCTATAGTGGAATTTGTGGGGCACAAATTAATGAGATAGATGCTGTGAAAGGCCCTGATAAATTTTTACCTCATTTACTAGGCCACGAAGGCTCTGGTATCGTAGAAAAAGTAGGTAATGGCGTAACTACAGTTAAAAAAGGTGATCATGTGGTACTTCATTGGAGACCAAGTTCTGGTATTCAAGCACCTACAGCAATTTATAATTGGAGAGGAAGAAAAGTTAATGCAGGATGGGTGACAACATTTAACGAAAAAGCAGTAATTTCAGAAAATCGACTAACTGTTATTCCAAAAAGTTTTAATTTACGAATAGCAGCTTTATTTGGATGCGCTGTTACCTCTGGTTTTGGCGCTGTTAACAATGACGCAAATGTTAAAATTGGGCAATCTGTTTTGATTTTTGGAGTCGGTGGCATGGGTCTAAGTATTTCATATGCTTCCTCTTTAGTCTCTGCTTATCCAATTATAGGTATAGATATTCATAAAAGTAAATTAAATATGGGAAAGAAATTTGGTCTTACTCATACTATCAATGGAAAGTCAGAAAATTTAAAAAATAAAATAGACAAAATTCTTGGAAAAAAAGGTCCAGAAGTTATTTTTGAAACAACTGGAAATTCAAAATTAATGGAAAAAGCCTATGACTTGACGCCTCATGATGGAAAAACAATTTTTGTGGGAGTTCCAGATGATAAAATAAAGATAAATTCACTACCTTTAGCTTTCAAAAAAGTACTTAAAGCTTCTCATGGTGGAGCATCATTTCCAGAACATGATATTCCAAGATATATTAAACTTTTGGAAAATAATAAAATTAACTTAAAAAACTTTATAACACATGAATTTGAGTTGAAGGATATAAATAAAGCAATTTCTTTGTTCAGAACTGGTAAAGCAGGAAGAATTATTATTAAACTTTGTGATGAAAGTGAGTGGGGGTAAAATATGGGAAAACATATAGATATAGGGTATTTTAAAAAACCTGTAAAAGTACGAGCTAAAGTTGCTAAGGAGAGGACTGTTTTAAACAAAATAAATGCCTGGCAGCTTGATAAAAAATATTATGATGGAAATAGATTAGATGGTTATGGTGGTTTCAAATATGATGGTAGATGGCTTAAATTATTACCTCAACTTATAAAAAGATATAAATTAACAAGTAAATCAAAAGTTTTGGATTTGGGTTGTAAAAAGGGTTTTCTTCTTAAAGATTTAAATATTCTGTTACCAGGTATAAAATCATACGGTATTGAAAATCATCCATATGCTCTGAAAAAATCAATTAAATGTAAAAGTAAATTAATTCTATCTGAATATTATAAAATACCATTCAAAAATAAATATTTTGATTTAGTTATCGCTTTTAACTCACTTTATATGCATAACCTTGGAGATGTAATTAAATCATTAAAAGAGATTGAGAGAGTATCAAAGAATAGTTATGTAGTTTTAGCATCGGGAGAGAACGATAGCGAGAGAAATAAATTTTACAAATGGACATTAATCGGAACAAGTATTTTACTACAAAAAGAGTGGAAAACTCTTTTTAAGAAAATTAATTTTAGAGGAGACTATTATTTCTCTTCTGCAAAATCTTTGGGTGTAAAGTAATTGTATAAAATGAGAGTAGCAGATTTTGTAATTAAATTCCTTGAGGATAAGGGTATCAAAAATGTTTTTACTGTAAGTGGAGGAGGATCAATCTTTTTGTGTGATGCTTTATATAAATCAAAAAAAATAAAATATGTATCATGTCATCATGAGCAGGCAGTTTCTTTTGCAACCGAAAGTTATTCTAGAGTCAAAAATAAGCCTGGAGCCGCAATAATAACAACTGGACCTGGAGGTACAAACTGCACAACCGGCGTTGCATGTTGTTGGATTGACTCTGTGCCATCAATTTTTATATCTGGACAAGTTTATTTAAATCAAACAATTAAAAATTCTGGCCTTAGACAATTAGGAGTTCAAGAATTTGATATTGTTAGTATGGTTAAATCTTCCACAAAATACTCAGTAATTATAAAAAATCCAGAAAGTATAAAATATCACTTGGAAAAAGCCTATCATCTTTCAACAGATGGTAGGCCCGGACCTGTTTGGATTGATATACCAGCAAATATTCAAAATGCTGTTATTAATCCAAAAAAAATTATCGGATATAAAATTAAAAAAAGAGACAAAGAATTTCCTAAAATAGATAAAGATATTAAACAAGTTGCTAAAATGTTATCTACTAGTAAAAAACCAATATTACATTTAGGTCATGGAGTAAAAATTTCAAACGCCTCTTCATATTTAAGAAAATTAATTGAAAAGTTCAAGATTCCATTTGCCTTGACCTGGAATGCCTCAGATCTTATTGAGTCAAGTCATCCATGTTATGTAGGCAGACCGGGGGCTTTTGCAGAAAGAGGTACAAATTTTATAATTCAGAATTGTGATCTATATATTTCAATAGGAACTAGATTGCCTTATATGGTGACTGGATATAATTCCAAAGATTTTGCACGAAAAGCTAAAAAAATTATAATTGATATTGATAAAAATGAGATAAAGAAAAGTCATATTAATCCTTATAAAAAGATATGTTGTGATGCAAAATATTTTTTAAAAACCTTGCTTAAAAATATGCCAAATAAAAATCAAATTTCTAAGGAATGGCACGTATATTGTAAAGATATTCGTAAAAAGTATCCAATAGTTCTTGAAGAATATAGAAAACAAAAAAAAATTAACTCTTATGATTTTATTGATGTCCTCTCAGATGTTTTGAACAAAGATGATATTATTGTAACTGATATGGGATTGTCCTTTGTTGGCACTCATCAAGCATTTAAGATTAAAAAAGGTCAAAGGTTATTTACTAATTCAGGCCATGCTCCAATGGGATGGGGTTTGCCGGCAGCGATAGGAGCTTATTATGCCTCAAAAAAAAAAAGAATAATCTGTTTAACTGGTGAAGGTGGGTTGCAAATGAATATTCAAGAATTTGCTACAATAATGCATAATAAATTACCTATAAAAACTTTTATATATAACAATGGGGGATATTTAACAATTAAACAAACTCAGCAATTGGGTTTTAACAGTAGAATAATGGGTTCTAATTCTGAAACAGGGCTTTCATTTCCAAATTATAAAAAGATAGCAAATTCCCATAAAATTAAATACTCAAAAATTATTAATAATAAAAATCTTAAATCAAAAATCAAAAAAATTATATCCAATAATAGTCCACAAATTTGCGAGTTGATGCTTGATCATAATCAAGAGCAGATGCCTAAAGCAATAAACAAAAGGCTTCCAAATGGTAAATCTGTTCCAACAAAATTTGAGGACATGTATCCTTTTTTATTGTCAGATGAAATTAAAGAAAATATGTTATAGAAATTATGAAAAAAGCTCTTATAATTTCTGGTAATCTTGCTCAAGATCACGAATTTATATTTCCATATTATCGACTTTTAGAGGAAGAATTTGAGGTAGATGTATGTTTACTTGAGGGGAAACCAGTGAAAGGTATACTCGGAACATCAATACCTCCAAATAAAGATCAAATTGTAAAAACTATTGATGAGGTAAAAGTTAGCGATTACAAAGTTTTAATTTTACCTGGGGGTGTAAAAGCGATGGAAAAAGTAAGACAGGAGGAAAAAATAATTAATTTTATAAGTAATTTTAACAAACAAAAAAAAATTATTGGCTGCATTTGTAGTGGAGCTCAGTTATTAATTTCAGCTAAGGTTGTTAAGGGAAGAGAAATTGCAGGTTATTATAGTATGAAAGATGATATAATTAACGCTGGAGGTATCTACACTGATAAACCAGCAGTCATCGATGACAATATAATTACCACAGCACATTATAAAGACATGGGACCTTGGATGAAAGAGATAATTAGTAAGGTCAATAATTAAATCAAAAATATCAATTTGAAAATTTCAAGAGTAGCTCTATTTAGGAAATTTTTAAAAAATTAAAAATCTATATTCATGAAAAAAAAAATTCCTTATATTAATATTATAAAACAATCTAAATCTGAAAAAAAAGATATCAATCAGATATTAAATTCTTTATTTGCTAATGGACAATTTGTTCTTGGAAATGAAGTGAAAAAATTTGAAAAAAACATTTGTAAATATTTAAAGATTAAAAATTGTATAGCTTTAAATAGTGGAACTGATGCATTAGTATTAGGTTTATTCTTGTTAGGTGTAAGAAAAGGTGATGAAATAATTACGCCCCCAAATTCGTTTATTGCATCTACTGCAGCAATAGTACATCTTGGAGCAAAACCAGTATTTGCAGATATTAAAACGGACCTATCTATAGACCCAAAAGAAATATTGAAAAAAATTACAAAAAAAACAAAAGTTATAATGCCCGTTCATTTATCGGGAAACTCATGTGATATGGAAAAAATAATCTTAATATCAAAAAAATATAAAATACCGGTATTGGAGGATGCGGCGCAGGCCATAGGAACCAAATTTAAAAAAAAATTTGTAGGAACTTTTGGTGAAGTAGGATGTTTTTCAGCTCATCCTTTGAAAAACTTGAATGCGATTGGTGATGCAGGATACCTTGTTACAAACAACGATAAAATTGCAAAGAAAGCAAGATTATTAAGAAATCATGGAATTGAAAAAAGAGATCAAGTTTTAAAATTTGGGTATGTGTCAAGAATGGATAACTTTCAGGCAGGTGTATTAAATTTAAGATTAAAAAAATTAGGTAAGATTATTTCTAAGAGACGCAAGAATGCAGAAATATATTATAAAAACCTAAAAAATATGAAAAACATAATTTTACCAAATTTACAAAAGAATGTTTTTCAAACTTTTCATACATATATAATTACCGTCAATAGACGAGATGAATTGAAGAAATTTCTTCAAAAAAAAAAAATTTCTACAGCAATACATTATCCAAAATTAATATTTGATCAAAATGCTTATAAGGAAAAATTTAATATAATAAATAAAAAAAAATTCCCAGTTGCTTCTCGTTTAGTTAAAAAGATACTAACTTTACCTATAAATCAATTTCTATCAAAATTAGAGATCGAAAATATTTGTGATGAAATTAAAAAGTTTTACAAAAGATGATTGAAATTTTAAATAGTGAAAAAAGATAAAAAAAAATATTCTTCTATTTTAGTTTTTTTAGGTGCTGGTTCTAAATTGTTACAAGCTCAATTAAGTAATTCAGATGAAATTTTTACCATACCAGCATACCCGCTTAAATATTTTCCATCGTTATATAGAGAGTGGATTAATCAAAATAAATTTCTTACCTCTAAAAAGATATTAAAGTTAATAATTAAACATCATAAATCGGTCTTAGATACTAGATATTTAAAAGGATTTAATGGGTTAAACAATTTAGGTAAAAATAAAAATGGGTACATTAAAATTCCAGAAAAAAAGTTTGCAAAAAATTTTCTTAGATATTTGAGATATAGAAGTCTTGAACCTAAAAATCTTTACGACGCTATTCATTTTGCGTACCAAAAAACTCAAAAGAATAAGGGAAAAAATATTGTTTTTCATCCTCATGATATTGAATTTTTTAATTCTTTCATACTTGATAATTATCCAAAGTCCAAAATAATTGCTTTAACACGAAGTCCAATAATAAATTTTTGGAGAAGAGGGTATGCTGATGAAAAAGTGGAACAAGATAGATACGATTTTACAGATTGTGAATATATTAAAAATTATAGATATCTAAACAGGCTAAGGGATTTATTTATAAACTTCAAAAATTTAAATTATAGGTTTAAAAATAAATGTAAATTTTTTACTTTTGAAAATCTTAAGATTAAGAATGAACAAACTTTAAAAGAGGTTTGTAATTTTTTGAAAATTAAATTTAATTATAAAAAATTTAAAATACCAACTTTTAATAACAAAATTTGGTGGGGTGACAAAGTATACAAAGGGTTTAAAAAAAAGAATAAATCAATTTTTGTTAAAGATAGTTACAGTTACCAAGAAGAACTTAAACTTTTTTCAAATCATGAAATATTTATCTTAGAATGCTGTATGTTTCCTTTTATGAAAAAATTTGATTTTAAAACATATTCATCATTTAATAATAGTTTTTTTGATCATATAAAATTTTTCTTTTTAATTTTTTTGCCAACGAAATTTGGAATTAAATTATTTTTTTCAAGATTTAGTATAAAAAATTTATTCTTGTATATTAAAAAATCTTTTAAAGAAGCTTTCGGAAAAAAAAATATCAAAAATTATTATTTTAATGCAATGTATAGACATAAATGGAGTTATAAAATTATTTACTTAATTAAGTTAAACTATATTAGAAAATTATTTTATTTTCATAGACATAATTTTTTTCTAAGACTTATGTATTTTATTTCAAAAATTTTAATTTATCCATATTTACAAATTGAATTATTAATTTTGTATTTTGTAAGAATTTATCTCATAACTTATCTTTATTTTATCGTAAAAAAAAAAATTAAATATATAAAATTATCTTAATGAATATTCTTTGCATACAAGATGGACATAATGCATCTGCATCTTTAATGGTAAAAGGTAAAATTATTTTTGCCCTTCAAGAGGAGCGATTTAATGAGATTAAAAATTACACTGGATACCCGTATCAAAGCGTAGAATATTGTTTAAATTTTCTAAGAAAAAAAAATTTAAAATTAGATTTTGGTGGAATAGCCAGTACATTTAAAAATCCTTACGGTGATAAAATTAAGATGTATAATAATTTTAAACCAAGCGATTTTAAAAAATGGTGGAAGACGAAAATTAATTTTAATTATTTTGTTACAAAAAACGGAGCTGATGCCAAATTTATTAAAAATAAAAAAAGAGATAAAAATACTATTAAATATTTGAAAAAAATAAAGAATAAATACAAAAATAAATTTGAATATTATGATTTTAGTTTTTTGAATGACAATATTTTAAATAAACCTCACTTAGAGGTAAATTTTTTTAGACAAGAAAGATTAAAAAAATTTAGCTCACACATTGGTCTTAGCAAAGATAATATAAAATTTATCGATCATCATACTTGTCACGCTTATTATGGATATTTTTCGTCAAATCTTAATGGCAAGGATTGTTTAGTTTCAACGATTGATGGTGGTGGAGATGGTTATAAGCAAACCACATGGTCAGTAAGAAATAAAAAATTTAAATTACTCTCAAGAAATAATTCGTGCCCTCTTGGAAAATATTGGAAAATTGTATGTGTTTTGCTTTCTTTAAAGCCAATGGAACATGAGTATAAAATTATGGGTTTAGCACCTTATTCAAAAAGTCAATATACGAATGAGGTTTTTGATGAATTTAAAAATTTATGTGAAATTAAAAATTTCGATATTTTAGAAAAAAAATTAAATAGAAATAATTTATCTTTATTTGAATTTTTTGAAAAAAAAATGACTAACTATAGATTTGATGCGATATCTGGAGGTATCCAAAAGTATACAGAAAAATTAGTATCTACTTATATCAAAAAGATCATGAAAAAAACTAAGCATAGAAATTTTGTTGGTAGTGGTGGTCTATATATGAATGTTAAATTGAATAAAAAAATATCTGAGATAGATGAAATTAAAAAAATGTTTATTTCTGGTTCTGCAGGTGATGAGTCTTTAAGCATAGGCGCTTGTTACTATCTAAATAGAAATAAAAAATCTTATCCATTGAAAGATCTATATCTTGGGTATGAGGATAAAAAAATTGATTTTAAAAAAATATCTAAAAAATTTAAAATAAAAAAAATTAGAAATGTAAAACCAATTATCAAGAATTTAGAAAAGGGTAAGATTGTTGGATTATATAATGGACAGGCTGAGTTTGGTGCGAGAGCTTTAGGAAATAGAAGTATTTTAGCCAGGCCAGATTTAAAAGATACTGTTAAAAATATAAATGAGGCAGTTAAAAATAGAGATTTTTGGATGCCATTTGCAATCAGCATATTAAAAAAATACCATAAAAAATTTATCTTTAATAAAAAATCTCTAGACTCTCCTCATATGACTTTGGGCTTTGATACAATAAAGAAAAATTTAAAATTTATTTCAAGTGGAACACACCCATATGACGAAACAGTTCGTCCACAAATTTTAGAAAAAAATTTTAATAAAAAATACTATAAATTGATAGATATGTTTTATAAAAAAACAAAAATACCTGCCCTTTTAAATACGAGCTTGAATCTTCATGGTAAGCCAATGGTAAACAATATAAGTCAAGCTTTATATACTCTAAAAAATTCAAAGTTAGACTGCTTGGTAGTAAATTATAAATATATTGTTGAAAAGAAATAATTTTTTTATTTGTGACTAAAAATTTTATTTATAACATTATTCTATTTGTAGATAAATTATTTATTAAGATACAATATTTTTTATTAGTTATTAATACAAAAAAGAATAAAAGATATTCTTTATTTAATATTGGTTGGGGAGTGTTGATACAGTCAATATTTTATTTAAATTTAATTAATAAAAATGAAAAAAAAATTGTAATTTTAGACTATCAAAAGATTAATACTGAAATACAAAATTTTACTAAAAAATGTAAAATAAAGAAAGTCTATTCTATATTTTCAATTTTTAGAAAAGATTTTTCTCAATACCCAATAAAATATGAAAAAAAATTAAACCAATTTTGTAACAAGCTTTTCAATGGTAAATTTATCAATATTGTTGATCTCGTGTATAGCAGAAATAATAACTTTTATTTTAATAAAATTTTATCCAAATACATAAAAGAAAAGATTTCAAAAAAAATAATTTTTTTCCATTCGTTAAAATCGCTTAATGACCAAAATTATTTTAAGAAAGATAAAAAATTTTTTTATCCAAATAAAAACGTGGTAAATAATATTAAGAATAATTTTGGATTAAGTGTAAATGAAATTAAAAATTCAATTAATATTTGTATCAGAAAACGAAATCAAAACTTTAAAAACAATGATAGGACAAACTATTTAAGAGATGGAAAAATTGAAAATTTTAAAGTTATTATCGACAAATTATTAAAAGAATATAACTATAAAATATTTATTACAGGTGATATTGATGAAGTAAATATTAATCATAAAAATTTGTTTTGTTATAAAAATTTTAAGAAAAAAATATCAAAAAATAATTATCAACTGACAATCCAAACATTAGCCAATTTCCATATTATGAATTCTGGAGGTGCAAATCAGGTAATGAAATTTAATAATGGTAAGTTTTTATATATTGATTGTTGGCCACCAATTAATCAGACTCCTAATTCGATTATTTTATATAAAAATATTTTTGATAAAAAAAATAAAAAATTTGTCGATTGTTTAAATTATTTAAAGATGTATGAAAAAGATTGTCTAAATCAAAAGATAAGAAATTTTGAGGAGTCAAAAAAAATATCTTTAAAATATTTTGAAGCAGAAAATTATGATATTACTTATAACAATAAGAGACAAATACTAGAAAGCTTAGATGAATTCATAAAATTTATATCAAACAATGAAAAATTAAATTTTAAAAATATTTCATACAAAAAATTATCAAATTTTTATCAAAAAATATTAATAGAAAATAAATGCTTAATATCAGCAGGAAATTTAAGATGAATATAACTATTTTTATAATTACTTTTAATAGACCAAAATTTGTTGATCTTATGGCTAAGTATTTTCTAAAAAGGAATTTTAATTGTAATTTAATTTTTATAGATGGGAGTGAAAATTCATTTAAAAGAGAAAACATAAAGATAATTAATAGTTATAAAAAAAAATATAAAAAAAAAATAAAATATATATTTTCGAAAAATCAACTTAAGATAATACACACTTTGGCCAAAAACGTATCAACAAGATATTGTTTATTTAGTTATGACGATGACTTACCTGGGAGAGAATTTGTTGAAAATGGCATTAAATTTTTAAATAAAAATAGTAATTTTGTTACATTAAATGGAAATATGGCGACAGCTAATATAAATTTTTCAAAAATTGGATCAGAAATATCAAATTTTAAATTTGCTAACGTAAAACCTCTTAACATAATTGGAAGAAGTTACGATCAAAGATTTTTAAAATTTAATTATCAAGAAGGTTTTGCATACGGTGTTTATAGAAAAAAAGATTTTGTAAAAATATTTTCTGTAGTCAAAAAATTATGTGAAAATATTGAAAATCCTATAAAAAAAATTGAACATACAGTAAGTCATAAATTGATGACTATAACTTTTGCAACATACAATCTTTTAAGTGGAAATGTTAAAGCCTCTTCAAAATTAATGATGACAAGACTTAACCATCAATTTGCTCAAACTTCAGGAATTGATTATTATGATAAGTTAGGAGGGTGGCATATAAATGATTTTTATAAAAATAACGATCTCTATAATAAAATATTGAGCATACAACTTTCAAAATTTTTTAGTAAAATTAAGACTCAAAATATTCTTAATCTAATTTATCTGCATATTTATATGAGAGCAGGTGTAAGGTTGCCTAGGTTTTTTTATCATGTCCACAAATCTATACAGCCTGGTCAATTTAGCATTTCACAAAAAATTTCAATTTTAAAAAATTATCCTCAATATATTTTTTTTAGAATTAATAGACTTTTTTCAAATCTCTCCTTCTATGATAGACTTGTGTTCCTTTTTCAAAATAGATTTGAGATCAAGTCAATTTTGAAATTTTTTAAAAACTGAAGATAAAAATAACAATATATGTTTTTTGAAAAGTATATTAAAATAGCGATCAAACTAATATCTCCGAAACTTAAAAAAAAATATACTCAAGTAATTTTTTTAAATTTAGCGAATGTAATGTTGGATATTTTAACTTTACTTACAATTTACCCTTTAGTTTCTATACTTGTAAATAAAGAAAGTTCAAGAATCGACAATATAATAGATGGATTGCTTATATTATTAAATTTAGACTTAAATAACAAATCTATTTACATATTTTGTTTTTTTATTGGAGTGATCTTAATAAAAAATGTTATTTTGATTGTCATAAAGTTCAAAACAGCTGAAACTCTAGAAAAAGTCTACATTGAGATTTCTGAGAGACTTTTTGCAAATATAATTTCAAAAAATTACTTATATTTTACTGATTTAAAACAATCTATTATACTCAAAAATTTAAGAGAAATACCAATAGAATTTAAAAATTATTTAGACGTATATTTAAACTATTATGTTTGTATTTTAAATATTGTTATAATAACCATTAGTCTAATATTTTTTGATTTCAAAGCGACATTTTCAATATTAATATATATTTTTATAGCAACTCAAATCTACAAATTTTTCTTTTTTAAAAAAGCAAAACTTTGGGGCAAAGAGGGAAATATTTTGTCAGGTAAAATTTATACAAATATAATAGACACACTAAATTTGATACACGAAATAAAATTACATAACAAAAATAATTTTTTCATGTCGAAGCATCTTGCCTCAGTAAATAATTGGTCAAATCTAATTCTTAAAAATAAGTTTATAAGTTCTATCGCTAGACCTTTATTTGAAATTTTCTTGATTATTCCATTATTATTTGTTGTAATTATTTCATCAAACTCCTTGATTAGTATATCCATACTTCCAATTTTAAGTGTTTATCTTTATGCTGCATTTAGGACTCTTCCATCGCTTGTGAATTTAAATGTCTCAAAAATTAGGCAAAAAAACTATCTTTTTGCTGTAGATTATTTAAATGAAGAACTAAATACTAATAAAAAAAGTTATTTAATAGACAACCATGAATTTGAAGAAAATAAAAAAAAGTTAAATTTCCAAAAAAAAATTACATTAAAAAAAATTTCATTCAAATTTGAGAATTCTAATAAATTTTTAATAAAGGATCTTAATTTAGAAATACAAAAATATGATTTTATAGGCATTAAAGGAGAAAGTGGAATAGGTAAATCTACATTAATTAAAATAATTACAGGTTTAATTGAACCAACAGAAGGAAAAATTCTGATTGATGAAAAATTAGATTTTAAAAATATAAAACTTCAATACATGAATTCTATGTCTTATGTTTCCCAAAATTTATCTCTACTAAATGATACAATACTAAATAACGTTGCATTTGGTAAAAATGTATCTGATATTGATGAAAATGAAGTTTGGAAAGCCCTTGAATTAGCGTCAGCGGAAAAATTTGTTAAAAATTTGGATAAAAAATTAAGTTTTGTTATCTCTAATAATGGTCAAAACTTATCAGGTGGGCAAGCGCAAAGAATAGCAATAGCAAGAGCCCTATATCAAAAACCTGAAATTATAATATTAGATGAAGCCACAAATTCTTTAGATAGTGAAACAGAGCACAATTTTAACAATGATCTATTAAAGCTTAAAGAAAAAATTACTATAATTTCAATTTCACATAATGAAAGTAGTCTTAATTATTGTGATAAAATTTTTGAATTAAACAAAAATGGAATTAAGGAAATAGTATAGTCTTCTAAATTTAATAATATTTTGAAATATCATCAAGCCAATAATTTTGAAAAATATTCATTCTAGAGTTTACAAAATTTAATTCACTCATTTTATCTATAATAATTTTATACATTTTTAAAACGCCATCATTTTTTCTAAAATTAATATTGTTTAATATTTTAATTAATTGGTCAGTATATTTAAGACCTAGTTCCTCTTCAAATAAATCCTGAGTTAAGTTGTGCTCATTTCTAATATGATTAACAGTTGGCCCAGTGAATAAAAGATAAGAATTTAGTTCTCTCATAATTCTTTGAGTTATAAAGCTCGCCCAAATATCACACATTCTTCCTATATCAAATAAAACACACATACTTGGAAGAATTCTTCTAGAAAAAATTATATTTTGTGTATCAAAAGGTGAAAAGCAATTATTGTCTATTATAAATTTTTTGTTTTGAAACTTAAGATTAAAGGGTCCGTTAGCTATTCTACAAATAGCATCTACATCTGGTTCTGTATTCCACAGACCTGCTTCAACATCAATTATACAATTTTTTTTTAACTTAATTTTTTGTTTATATCGATTATGAAGTTGGTCAATTGGAAATCCTCTGTGCCAAATATTTTTATTTGTTATATTTTTGTGAGCATATAGGATATCTACAAATTTATTAGATGAAGTGATAAATTTAGATTTTATTTTTTTATTCACCGAAACATTTTTTCCCCAATTTTTTAATGGAATATTATCATCATCTATAGATGCAATCATCTTTGCACCATTTTTAAGAGCTGCTAGATAACCAATATTTATTCTTTGATAACAATTTATTGGAATTTTTTTTTCACACTTAAAACCCAATTTACTTTGATCTTTTAAGCTAAGATATATTCCGTTTCTAAGTTTGATATTAGGAGTTTTTTTGTCACCAATTACAATTAAATTCCAATCTTTTTTTCTATCATACAGTTTTACGGCTTCTGTAGTTTTATTAATTGTTGTTATAACGATATATTTTTCCATAAATTATTTGATTTCATCAAATTTTAATAAATTTTCAGTTAAATAATTTAATATTTTATTACTTATAGGTTTCGCATGTAAGCCAATGAAAAAACCTCTTTTTTCAATCCTATCAGCATTAAGAAATTTTTTCTTTTCTTTATTAAGTTTAAAAAGTTTAATTGCAGGTTGATTAACAAAATTCCCAGTTATAATTGGTCTAGTTTCAATTTTTTTTTTTTCTAAAAAATTAATGAATTTTTGTTTTTTGTCTAAATTTTTGTTCAAAAAAATTGGAAATCCAAAATAATTCGCATTTATCGACTTTGAGCTATGAAAAAATGAAAATTGATTATCCCATTTATTTGACTTTTTAAGCTTATTAATTATTTTATTTTTATTAGATAATCTAATTTTCTGAAACTTTTTTAATTTTTTTAACTGACTTAAACCGATGGCAGCATTTATATCTGTTGGTCTGATATTAAAACCTGAGTTTATAAATAAAAATCTTGAGTCAATTTTTTGATATTTTTTTTTTAAATTTTTATCTAATTTTATTTTCCTTGACCAACCGTGAGATCTCATGGTTCGGAGAAGTTGATAGTCTGAAAAAGAATTACACACAACCATTCCGCCTTCTATAGATGAAATTTGGTGAGAATAATAAAAAGAATATGTACCAAAATCTCCAAACGTACCTAAAAACTTGTTATTAAGTTTTGACCCAAGAGACTCACATGTATCTTCAATCAATATAATCCCTTTTCTTTTGGCAAAGACTCTTATTTTTTGGACATTAGTACCATTTCCTAAAACGTGAACTAAGAAAATTACCTTTGTTTTATTATTGATTTTTTTGATTATATCATCTGCATTTACATTTAAAGTTTTATATTCAGGATCAATGAATACAGGTTTTAAGCCGGATTGGACAAGCGGCCATAGAGACGTAGGCCAACATAAAGCAGGGATCAAAGCTTCATCTCCTTTTTTAAATTTATTTTTTCTAGACGGGTTACAAGATGCGAAAGTTGCTAATAAATTTGCCGATGATCCAGAATTTACCATTATAGCATAATTTGAACCAACAAATTTAGCAAATTTTCTCTCAAATTCCTCTGTAACATTGGACATAGTCATCTGACCAGAAAACATAACTTTTATTCCAGCTAGAATATCATCTGAAGACAAAGTTTGTTCAAGTAATGGATAAATAAACTTATTTTTATTTTTAGAATATTTCTGAAGATATTTTTTGATTGTTCTTTTTTCAGTATTATTCATTTAGTTATTTTCTAATAAAGCAATTGAGCCTGAAGTCTCTAGATATATAATTATTTTGTTAATTTCATCAAGAAAAATCATATCTCTAACTCTTTCATCAATGAGATAATTTTCATTTTCTATAATTTTAAGATTGCTATCTAAAACAAATTTAAAAATCGTTTTTGAGCCATAATTTAAATCACCTAATGTTGCTTGGTACAAAACAATTTTATCATCATTATAATTTTCAAATTTATTTTCTTTTATTATTTGAGAAAGTGCAGGAGATTCATCTGGAAAATATTTAAGGGGCTCAATAAATCCATATTTTGAATGAGATTTTTTAAGCGGCGCTCTAGCGTATTCTTTTTCCATTTTGTTTTCAGGGTATCCATAATGATGACCATAAGAAGCAATTGGCCAACCATAATTTGGTAAAGAATATTCAGATTTAATTACGTTAATTTCATCACCTCCTTGAGGTCCATGATCTGAAAAAAACACCAAGTCGTTAGTTTGATCGTAAAATAGTCCTTGTGAATTTCTCGTTCCCATTGCAAAAATTTTGACATCATTGGGGTCGCTTAAATTTATAGAAAGTATTTTTCCTAAAAAGTCATTTTTATTTTGCGGATTTAATTGAGAATTCTTAGGGAAGAGATCTTCATTAACCCAAACCCAATCACCTATAGTCATTAAAATTCTATTATTCTTATAAACTGAAATATTTCCACCCGAAGAATTATCAAAATATGGTATACACATTTTTGTATCAAAAAATAATTTAAACTCTAAAAATTTATTATTTA
>CACJOA010000005.1 GCA_902594915.1 uncultured Pelagibacteraceae bacterium
AATGAACAACTATTTTGTAATACTTGCAGCAGGAAAAAGTAAGAGATTTGGTGGAAATACACCCAAACAATTCTACAAATATAAGAATAAAGAAATTATAGATCATTCTGTAGAAAAATCATTAAATTCTAAGTTATTTAAAAAAATAATTATCGTATCAAATAATCCTAGATATCTAAAAAAAAAGAAATATCCAAAATTAGTAAAGATAATAAAAGGTGGAAGAGAAAGAGCGGACTCCTCTATAAATGCATTAAAATATATTAAAAAATATAAACCAAAAAATGTTTATATCCACGATTCTGCGAGACCAAATTTTTCTATCAAATTACTAAAATCCATCACAAAAAATTTAAAAAAAAACAAGGCAGTAGTACCAATTTTAAAATCAACAGATTCAGTAAAGTATAGAGTTAAAAATGAAATTTTTAATTTAAAAAAAAAAGATTGTTTACTAACACAAACACCCCAGGCTTTTAGATTTAAAGAGTTATATAACCTTGCAAAAAAAGGTAAATCTAAAGTTGATGATGAAGCTTCATTGTTTCTAAATCAAAACTACAAAATAAGATTTATTCAGGGTGAAAAACTAAATAACAAAATTACTTATTTAGATGATATAAAAATATCTAAAACTTTTCATGGGTTGGGATTTGATATTCATAGATTAATCAAAAATAAAAAACTTTTTCTAGGTGGTACGAAAATACCTTATCATTCTGGCTTAAAAGGGCATTCTGATGGCGATGTCATTTTACATGCTATTACTGATGCAATTTTAGGTGCACTTAAAAAAAAAGATATCGGCACATATTTTCCAAATACTAAAAAATTCAAGAATATAAGATCACCAAAAATGTTAAAACCCGTAATAGAGAGTCTCTATAAATCAAATTTTTTTATAAATAATTTAGATATCAACTTAATTTGTGAGCAACCCAAAGTTTCAAAATATAGAAAAAGAATAATTAATTCAATTTCTAAGCAAACAAATTTAAACAAAGATTTAATTAATCTCAAAGGTAAAACTGTTGAAAAATTAGGTTTAATAGGAAAGGAAAAAGCAATAGCTTGTGAGGTAATAATTTCTATTACAAAATATGATTAAAATCTTTAATACTTTATTTGTAACCATGTTTGGTTTGGGAAAAATTCCAAGAATTCCCGGAACTTTTGGATCTTTGGCTACTGTGATTTTACTTTATATTCTCTTTCATATATTTGATTTATCTTCCAATCTAATATTAATATTTCTCATAATTATTTTTATTTTCTCTTTTATCGCAGTCTCAGCTCATATTAAAAATTACGAAAATAAAGATCCAAAAGAAATAATTATTGATGAATTTATTGGTCAGTCTATACCTATATATCTATATGAAGTTTCACATGGATTAGAAAAATCATCTAAAGAAGCAATTATTTTCTATGGTGTTTGTTTTGTGTTGTTTAGATTTTTTGACATTTCAAAACCTTTTCCTGTAAATTTTTTCGATAAAAATTTTAAAAACAGTTTTGGCGTAATCATGGATGATGTTTGTGCTGGATTTTATGTTGTTTTATCAATAATTTGTTTTATGATTTTAAGCAGCTATTTTATTTAATGAAAAGTTTAATAAAAACACTTAAAAAAAAAAGACTAAAAATTTCATTTGTAGAGTCTTGTACGGGGGGATTATTGGCTAGCACTATCACGTCAATTAGTGGTGCTTCAAAAGTATTTAATTTAGGTTTAATAACTTATTCCAATCAAGCTAAAATTAAAATATTAAAAGTAAATAAAAATATAATTAAAAAGTATGGTGCTGTAAGTTATGAGTGTTGTTTGGCGATGGTTAAAAATTTATCTAGAATATCAAAAGCAAATATCAATATTTCCATAACTGGTATTGCTGGACCTAAGGGTGGTACTAAACAAAAACCTGTAGGTTTAGTTTATATTGGTGTTAAAAAAGGTAATAAAACACAAATAAATAAATGTTTATTTAAAAGTAAAAAAAGATCATCAATACAAAAAGCTACTGTTAGAAAAGCTTTAAATTTAGTTCTTAGAGCTACTAAATAAATCTTCAGCTCTTTTTTGAAATGCGTCAGCTATTTTCTCTAATCCGAATTGAAATGAAACAACCATTAAAGAATTCAAAAATTTATTTTTAATTTCAAAGTCAATATCAAAAGTAATTTCTGTAATTCCGTTTTTTTTTTCACTAAATGTCCAGTTATTTGATAAATGATTCAATGGACCATCAATATTTTTAACAAATATAATATCTTTATTTCTATCAAAAACCACATCGCTTTTGTACGTATCTTTAAATGGTCCTTTACCAATAGTTAAATCTGCAATAATTTTTGTTAAATTACCCTCATTTTTATTTTCATAAACTTTTGCATTAAAACAAAATGGAACAAATTCGGGATATTTTTCTATATCTAAAACTAATTTAATTAAATCATCTTTTTTACATTCAATTAATCGCTTAACTGAAGCTTTCGGCATTAATGACTATTAATTCTATTTTGTTTAAGTTTAGCAAAATCTTCATCAGCATGATAAGAAGATCTTGTTAAGGGTGATGATGAGACCAAAAGGAATCCTTTTGATTTTGCAATTAACTCTAATTCTTTAAATTCACGCGGGTGATAATATCTTTCAAGTGGATGATGTTTAACTGAAGGTTGTAAATATTGACCAATTGTAATAAAGTCAACTTTTGCAGATCTTAAGTCATCCATAACTTGAATAATTTCATCATGTTCTTCACCGAGACCAACCATAATTCCAGATTTAGTAAAAACTTTTTTATTATCTTTTTTTGCATTTTTAAGAAGTTCTAACGATGCAAAATACCTCGCTCCAGGCCTTACTTTAATATAAAGTCTTGGGACAGTTTCAATATTATGGTTGAATACATCTAAATCAGCCTCGAGTAATTTTTTATAAGAGTCACCTTTTCTCAAAAAATCAGGTGTAAGTACTTCAATTGTGGTATTAGGATTTTTCTTTCTTGTTGTATCAACTACTTTTTTAAAGTGATTTGAGCCACCATCAGGTAAATCATCTCTGTCAACAGATGTTATCACAACATGCTTTAAATTAAGTTTTTTAACTGCATTAGCTATTTTAATATCCTCGAATGGATCTAACATTTCTGGTTTCCCGGTCTTTACATCACAGAAAGCACAAGCTCTAGTGCAAGTATCTCCCATAATCATAAAAGTTGCATGTCTTTTGCTCCAGCATTCTGTAATATTTGGACAATTAGCTTCCTGACATACTGTAACTAAGTTACTTTTATTAACAACTGTCTTTGTGAGAAAAAACTCCCTGCTATCTATCAGTTTTGATCTTATCCAATCAGGTTTTTTTTTAATAGGATTAATTGGATTTTTAATTTTTTCTGGATGTCTTGGTCTAATTTTTTGTGTCATTATTTTCTAAAATATAAATTTTTTCTTTTTTTTTTCCAAATAAAAATCTTTCTCTAATCAATATTTCAATATAATCAAGATCAAGATTGTCACTTAATAATGAATTTTTAAAATTCAATTCTTTATTTTGAGATAACAAATTTATCTCAATTTTTTTTAAATCATCTAATTTTTGCTTTTTATCAAGATACGAAATTAAACCTCTTTGACCAGAAAGAAGATTAATAAAAAAATAGAGTATCAAAAAACTCGAAATAAATAAAAAATAATTTTTTTTTAAATTTTTAAACATTATTTAATCTTATTCATTCTAGCTTTTTTTCCAAGTTGTTCTTCTATGCGAATTAATTGATTATATTTTGCTACTCTTTCAGATCTTGCTAGAGATCCAGTTTTTATTTGACTTGAGTTTGTGCCTACAGCCAAATCGGAAATAAATGTATCTTCAGAATCTCCAGATCTATGAGAAATAATAGTCTTAAATCCAATAATTTGAGCGAATTTTATCACATCTAATGTTTCGGACACTGTACCAATTTGATTCAATTTAATCAAAATTGCGTTAGATGAGAGATTTAAAAAACCTTTTTTTAATCTTTCTAAATTGGTTACATAAAGATCATCTCCTACAATTTGAGTTTTATTCAATGACCTCATTAATTTATTCCATGATTTCCAATCATTTTCCGCAAATGGGTCTTCAAGAGATTTAATTTTGTATTTATCTATTATTCTTTTATATTCTTGAATTGATTTATTAGCAGAAATATATTTATTTGTATGAATTGAATATCTTTTATTTTTATAGAGCTCATTTGCAGCAACATCCAAACAAATTGAGACATCTTTTCCATTAATAAATCCAGACTTTTTGATCGCTGATACTATTAGCTCTAATGCTTGATTATTTTTAGCTATCATTGGTGCAAAGCCACCTTCATCTCCAACAGATGTGGATAATCCTTTTTTTTTTATTATTTCACTTAAGTTTTTAATTACAATAAAACATATTCTCATTGCATCAGAAAAGCTTTTTGCTCTATCAGGTCTAATCATAAATTCTTGAATTCTCAATCCATTGTTTGCATGCGCACCACCGTTGATTATATTCATTAATGGATAAGGTAATTTAAAATTATTTTTTATTAAGAAAGTTTTATATAAAGGTTTTTTTTTTATTTTAGCAGAAAGTTTTTTTACAGCTATCGAAACTGCAAGAATTGTATTTGCTCCTAACTTTTTTTTTTGCCTCGTGCCATCCAAATTAATCATCAATGCGTCTATTCTTTCTTGGTTATGAATATTTTCACCTATCAATTTCTTTGAAATCTTAGATTTAACTAATTTGATTGCACCTAAAACACTTTTTCCTAAATACTTTTTATTTTTTATATCTCTTTTCTCGAATGCTTCATAAGTACCAGTAGATGCTCCTGACGGGCAAATAGCTTTTGCACTAATATTTTTTGTATAAACTTCTGCCTCGATAGTAGGATTTCCTCTACTGTCATAAACTTGACGTGCTATTACTTTTGTAATTTTACTCACTAATTTTTAATTAAATCATCTATATCTGTTAATTGTTTCAATAAATTTTCTAATTTATTTAATGGAATCATATTTGGTCCGTCTGATGGAGCATTATCTGGATCTTGATGAGTTTCAATAAAAACTCCTGCTACACCAACAGCTACAGCTGCTCTAGCTAAATATTTCACAAATTCTCTTTGACCTCCACTTTTTTCTCCAAGACCTCCTGGTTGTTGAACAGAGTGAGTTGCATCGAATATTACTGGGTAACCATTCTTTGCCATTATTGGAATTGATCTCATATCTGACACTAGCGTATTGTAACCAAAACTTGCCCCTCTTTCAGTTACTAAAATATTTTTGTTTCCAGAGTCTGATATTTTCTTGGTAACGTTGACCATATCCCATGGAGCTAAAAATTGACCTTTTTTAACATTTATAATCTTGTTCGTTTGTGCTGCGGCTACTAATAAATCAGTTTGTCTGCACAAAAATGCTGGTATTTGTAAAACATCAACATGTTTTGCAACTAATGAACACTGTTCAATATTATGAACATCTGTCAGAACAGGTATATTTAGCTCCTTTTTAATTTTATCAAATATTGGAAGTGAAGTTTCTAAACCTGCACCTCTCTTACTCTTTAAGCTTGTTCTATTTGCTTTATCAAAAGATGTTTTAAAAATAAAACCTAGACCAAATTTTTTTGTAATTTCCTTTATACTTCCTGCTATATCTAAAGTGTGTTGTTCTGTTTCAAGTTGACAAGGTCCAGCAATAATACAAATTTTTTCATCGTTTGAAATTTCTATTTTTCCACAATTAACTTTAATATTACTCATCTATGATTTTTTGATGCCTTGATAAATGATGAGAATAAAGGATGAGGAGCCAAAGGTCTAGATCTAAATTCTGGATGAAATTGTACTCCAATAAACCATGGATGATTTTTTAGCTCAATAATCTCAGGCAATAAACCATCTGGAGATAAACCAGAAAAAATTAATCCTTTTTTCTCAAATTTATCCTTAAAATTGATATTAACTTCATATCTATGACGATGTCTTTCATTGATTATTTTTTTTCCGTATATCTTTTTAATCATTGAATTATCTTTTAATTTTGCCTCGTAAGATCCTAATCTCATTGTACCACCTAGATCTTTATCCGTTCCCTTAATAGTTCTACCATTTTTAACCCATTCTTCTATTAACCCAACAACATGAAGTCCCTTTTTATCAAACTCACTAGAGGTAGCTTTTTTAAGATTTAAAATATTTCTTGCAAATTCAATTATGGCCATTTGCATTCCATAACAAATTCCAAGAAAAGGAACATTATTATCTCTTGCATATTTGATTGCAGCGATTTTTCCATCTGTACCTCTTTTACCAAAACCACCTGGTATTAAAATTCCAGAAATATCTTTAAGTTTTGAATGTATATCTGAAACTTTTAATTTTTCTGAGTCAATTCTTATTAAATTTATTTTAATATTATTTTCAATACCACCATGTATAAGTGCCTCATCTAATGATTTGTAGGCATCTTTTAACTCAACATATTTACCTATTATGGCTATATTTATCTGCTTATTTGTTTTTAAAATAATTTTAGTAATTTTTTTCCATGGATCCAAATTTATAGATTTCCTAGATTTTAATTTAAAATAATCTAAGACTCTTAAATCCAATTTTTCTTTATAAAAACTTATAGGTGCCTCATAAATAGTCTTAACATCCACTGTCTCAATAACATTTTTGATATTCACGTTACAAAATAATGAAATCTTTTTACGATGTTCCAGTGGGATCGGTCTTTCAGACCTACAAATAATTATATCAGGCTGTACACCAATGCTTCTTAATTCTTTGACAGAATGTTGAGTAGGTTTTGTTTTAATTTCATCTGATGATTTTAAATATGGTACAAGAGTAAGATGTATAAATAATGCATTTTTTTTTCCGATATCATTAGCAAATTGTCTTATTGCTTCTATAAAAGGTAAACTTTCAATATCTCCAACAATACCACCTATTTCACAGATAACGAAATCTTCTTTTGAAGAATCGTTTTTTATGAATTCTTTTATACGATCAGTTATGTGAGGTATAACCTGAACAGTTTTACCAAGATATTTTCCTTTACGTTCTTTCTTTAAAACGTCACTATAAATTTTTCCTGTGGTAATATTGTCAGTTTTTTTTGCTATTACTCCTGAAAATCTTTCATAATGACCTAGATCAAGATCTGTTTCAGCTCCATCATCAGTTACATAAACTTCTCCATGTTGAAAAGGACTCATTGTTCCAGGATCTATGTTTAAATATGGATCTAGTTTTCTCAGCCTGACTTTATAACCTCTTGATTGCAATAGATAAGCTAATGACGCTGACGAAAGACCCTTACCTAAAGATGAAACCACGCCGCCCGTGACAAAAATATATCGCGCCATGGAAGTATCTTATAGCGAATAAAAAAGAATTTGGAAAGTATTAATTATTATTTTCTGGAATAGATGGCATATCTTCAGTTTTTTCCTCAACTGTATCTAATACTGAATTAGTTGGCATAAGGTCAGCCCTAGAAACTATTGTTAATCCTAAACTACAAACTATAAATAGAGTTGCTACGATTGCTGTTGCTTTTGTCATGAAGTTACCAGCTGTCCTCGAAAACATAAAATTTTCTTGCGAAACACCAATCCCAAGAGCCCCACCCTCTGATTTTTGCATCAAAACAAGTAAAACCAAAATTATTGCAAAAATAATGTTTAATGTTAAGAGTATATTTTCCATGGATGTTAATTATAGGTTTTTTTAATTATATCAATAAATTTTTTTGAATCTTGAGAAGCTCCGCCTACTAAATAACCATCAATATTTTTTATAAATTTCAACTTATCTAAATTTTTTGGATTTACAGATCCACCATATAAAATTTTACAATTTCTTACCTTTCTTTTTATAAAATAAATAATTTTAGATAAATCATCTAACTTTGGAATTATTCCTGTTCCTATTGACCAGACTGGCTCATAAGCAATTATTATATCCTTTTTATTCTTTATATTCATTAAACCTAATCTTATTTGTTTGGATAAAACAGATTTAGTATTTTTTTTTCTTCTTTCATGAATGGTCTCACCAATACAAAAAATTATTTTTAAACCCGTTTTAAGAGCACTCTTTATTTTTTTATTTATCATTTTATCACTTTCCCCGGCATGCCTATTTTCTGAATGACCTATTATCACATATTTAGCACCTACGTTTTTGAGCATAAAAGAGTTTATGGAACCAGTAAAAGCACCATAACTTTCTTGCTCGTGACAATTTTGAGCACCTATATCAATCCTTGATTTCATAAGTTTTTTACTTAATGGATATATTAGAGTATTTGGAGGACAGTAAATAATTTTTAAAAATTTGTTTTTTTTAAAATTCTTTAAAAAACGTACAACTTTAGTTACCGAATTTAAAGAACTTAGACTGCCAAACATTTTCCAATTTGCTATAAAATACATATATTTATTTGTCATCTGTTATATTTTAATCTATAGGTTTGCTTTTTATAGATCAATAAATTTATAAATAATGATTAGTAGTTTTAGAAAATTTGCAAAGACTAAATTTGCTGGGTTATTAGTTTTTATAATGATTATACCTTTTGTATTTTGGGGTATGGGTAGCATGTTTAGCAGTGGAAATAAAAATAACATTGCTAAAATTAATGATAACAATATATCAACTCAGGAATTCATCGATCATATAAGACAATCGAACATACCTGAAAAAACAATAAGAGATAATTTAGACAAAAATATAATCGAAGAATTATTATCAAATCTAATTTCTACTTCATTGTTAGATATGGAGATAAAAGACTTTAATATTCTAATTACCGAAAATACATTGTCTAAAAAAATTAAATCAAATAAGAACTTTTTGAACGAAAATGGAAAATTTGAAAGAATAAAATACGAAAAGTTTTTACTCGAAAATAATCAATCAGCACCTGGTTTTGAACTAAGACTTAGAGGTCGAGAATTACAAAAAAATCTTTTTGATTATATTGGGGCTGGAACTACAACTCCCAAATTTTTAGCAAAAAAACTTTTTATTAAAGAGAATAGAAAATTAAAATTTGAATTAATAAATTTAGAAAGCTTTTATAAAAAAAAATCTCAAATAAGTAATTTAGATATAAAAAGATTTATCTCTGAAAATGAAAAAAAACTAAAGATAGATTATATCAATTTTGACTATTTAGTTATAAATCCAATAAATTTAATTGGAACTGATGAATTCAATCAGACATTTTTTGACAAGATTGACGAAATTGAAATAGATATTTCAAATAATTTAGATTTAAATAAAATAGCTTCAAAATTTAATTTAAAACCTATTAAGGTTTCAAATTTAAGATATTCACAAAATATAAAAGATATTGAAAAAAAAATATACGAAGCTAGGAATATTAAGTTCGACATTATTGAAGATGAAAATAACTATATTTTATACAAAATTAATAATATAGAAAAAAAACTACCAAATATAAAAGATAATGAACTTAAAAGTGAAATCATTGAATTAATTATTAAAAAGAATAAATTTGAATATAATAAAATTCTCTTCGACAAAATTAATCAAAAATCTTTTAATGATGATGATTTTAAAAAGATGGGTCAAAATAAAACTGAACTAATTGTATTAAACTCAATAAAAGATAATAACAAATTTGAAATTAATTCTGTGGAACTTTTATACTCTTTGCCAACCAAATCATATACTCTTATTAATGACGATAAAAATAACATATATTTAGCTAAAGTAATAGAATTTGAAGACGTCATCATTGATCAAAATGACGATAAATTCAAAGAATATATAATAAAACAAAATAGTATAAGTAAAAATAATATTCTTAAAACTTATGATTTATTTTTAAATGAAAAGTATAATGTGGTATTAAATCAAAAAACAATAGAACGAGTTAAAAATTTCTTTCAATGATAATTAATCGAAGCTTCAAAGATTTTAAGTTTCGACATAGAAGCAATCAAAATCAAATAATATTTACTTCAAAAAAGGTTGAAAATGACGAAGAGGTAATTAATCTTATCGATAATTTTTTAGTAGAAAAAAATAGCTTTATTTTTGAGTCAGTCGAAAAAGGAAAAATCAAAGGTAGATACACAATTTTTGGGAAAAATCCTGATAAAATTTGGGAATTTAACAATAAAAATTCTTATCAAATTAAGAATGGAAAAAAAATTATATTAAAAGAAAAACCGGACAAATTAATTGAAAAAATTATCGAGGAATTCAAATTTGAAACTCCTAAAAATTTACCAAAAATTTGTTCTTTAATTTCTGGTTTTTTTTCCTATGATGCTATTAGATATATAGAAAAAATTCCTAATAGTTGTAAAAATGATTTAAAATTACCTGATGTAAGACTTTTACGTCCTAGAATACTAGTAATTCACGATAATTTTAAAAAAGAAATTTTTTATATTAATAATGTTTTTAAAGATGAAAAGATAAAAGATTACAACTCTAAATACACTGAAATCAAATCAAATCTTTATAAATTACTAATTCAATCATCAATAAAAAATCTTAATAATAATATTGGTAATGAATCTAGAAATATAAAAGTAAAATCAAATACCTCTAAAAATAAGTTTATTAACATGGTAAAGAAAGCAAAAAGATACATTAAATTAGGAGATATTTTTCAAGTTGTTTTAAGCCAAAGGTTTGAGGCAAAATTAACAAAAAAACCAATAGATATTTATAAAAAACTTAGAGTCACTAACCCTTCTCCATTTATGTTTTTTTTTAATTTTAGTGATTTTCAAATTATAGGCGCGAGTCCAGAAATATTAGTAAGATTAAGAGACAATAAAATTACAGTAAGACCTATTGCTGGAACAAGACCAAGAGGTAAATCAAAAAAAGAGGATCTTTATTATGAAAAAGATCTTCTTAAAGATAAAAAAGAACTTTCAGAACATCTAATGTTATTAGATTTGGGAAGAAACGATGCTGGTAAGGTTTCAAAAATAGATTCTGTCAAAGTTACTGAAAGCTTTATAATTGAAAGATATTCACACGTAATGCATATAGTTTCAAATGTTGTTGGAGATTATAATAAGAAATTTACAAAGTTTAAATCACTGTTAGCTGGTTTTCCTGCAGGCACTGTTTCTGGGGCTCCTAAAATAAGAGCGATGGAAATAATCGATGAACTAGAAACAACAAAAAGAAAAGTTTATGCAGGTGGGATTGGATATTTTTCAGCAAATGGAGAATTCGATACTTGTATAGCTTTAAGAACTGCAGTCGCTAAAAATGATAAATTTTATGTTCAAGCAGGAGCTGGTATTGTTGCCGACAGTAAACCTTTAAAAGAATATGAAGAAACAGTTAATAAAGCAAAAGCCTTAATTAATGCATTAAAATGAATAAGATAATCTTAATAGACAATTACGATAGTTTTACTTTTAACCTTTATCATTATTTATCTTCTTTAAGGGTGAATGTTGATGTGATTAGAAATGATCAAATTACATCAAAAGAAATAATAAAAAAAAGATATAACAAAATTGTAATTTCACCAGGACCAGGTAATCCTAATCAATCAGGTAATTGTCTAAAAATTGTAAAATCTTTATATAAAAAAATACCTATATTTGGTGTTTGCTTAGGTCATCAAATAATAGGTCAAGTATTTGGGTCAAAAATTGTTCAGGCAAAGAAACTAATGCACGGAAAAACAAGTAAAATAATATCAAAAAAGACTGGTGTATTAAAAAATCTTCCAAAAACCTTTGAGGCAACTCGTTATCACAGCTTAATTATTGATAAGAAATCTCTATCCAAAGACCTTGAAATTACTGCTGAAACTAAAGATGGGTTAATAATGGGTGTAAGACACAAAAAATACCACGTTCATGGAGTGCAATTCCATCCCGAAAGTATTAAAACAGCGATAGGTATTAAAATTTTAAAAAACTTTATTAGAATTTAGAATTTATGAAACAATTCATAAAAAAAATTAAGAGTAAAGAAAATTTATCTTTTGAAGAAAGTAAAGCAGCTTTTGATTTATTAATGGAAGGCAAAGCTAAAGACCAAGAAATATTTGATTTTTTGACACTTTTATCAGCGAAAGGTGAAGCTTCTGACGAAATAGCTGGTGGAGTATATGTTCTTAGAAATAAGTCCAAAAGAGTAAAAGTGGAAAATTGTATTGATACATGTGGTACTGGCGGAGATGGAATGAATACTCTTAATATATCAACAGCCTCTGCATTGTTGCTTGCAAGTATGGGTGTTAAAGTAGCTAAACATGGTAATAAAGCTATTTCATCTAAATGTGGATCTGGTGATGTATTAGAGGCTTTAAGTATAAAAATTAATTTAGAACCAAATGAAATAGAAGCTCAAATTAAAAAGAATAATTTTGGTTTTATGTTTGCACCTAATTACCATAGTGCCATGAGATTTGTTGGTCCAACTAGAAAAAAAATTGGAAAAAGAACAATATTTAATATGATCGGACCGTTAAGTAGCCCTGCTTTAGTAAAAAGACAGGTAGTTGGTGTCTTTGATAAAAAACTTTTAAGAATATTTGCAAATGCTTTAAATAGCTTAGATATTAAATTTGCGTGGATTGTTAATAGCGAAGATGGATTAGATGAGATTTCACCTTATGCTAAAACGAATGTTATTCAATTAAAAGATAATAAGATTTCTGAAATTACTATTGACCCTAAAGAATTAAATGTAGATGCAGATAAATTTGAAAATCTAGTCGGTAATGATGCAAAATTTAATGCAGACAAAATGATTAATATATTCAAAGGTGAGGACAACGATTTTTCTAAGGCTGTTTGCTTAAACGCTGCGGCAGGACTAATAGTAAATGAAACTCACCAAAATTTCGCTGATGCATATAATAATGCAAGAGAACACATTCTATCAAATAAAGTTATAAAACATTTAGAAAAAATTCAAAATGACTGAAAATGTTCTTGAAAAAATAATTGAAAAGAAAAGCAAAAAAATAGTAAATTTAAAAAAAACTATTTCTTTAGAGTCATTGGATGTATTAATTAATACAAATAAAACATTTATTGATTTTAAAGAAAAAATTCAAAATAATTTAAAAGAAAGTAAATTTTCAATAATTGCTGAGATAAAAAAAGCTAGCCCTTCTGCGGGTATAATTATAAAAGATTACGATCCAGTCAATATTGCCAATATATATAATGATAATAAAGCTACTTGTTTATCAGTTTTAACTGAGGAAGATTTTTTTTTAGGCAACCTGATACATATTAGTAAGATTAAACAAAAAGTTAATTTACCAATTTTATGTAAAGACTTTTTTATAGATAAATTTCAAGTGCCTTTGGCAAAAAGTTATGGAGCTGATGCAATATTAATTATATTAGCCGGAGTCAGTGACAAACTTGCTGATGATTTGTATAACGAAGCACTTAAATTAAACATGTCAGTAATTGTTGAAGTTCATACAGTTGATGAAGCAAAGAGTGCCTTAAGATTTAAAGATGCTTTAATTGGAATAAATAATAGAAATTTAAAAACTTTAAAAACTGACATAAATACAACTTTTGATATTCATGATGTTTTAGTTGATCACCCTGGTCCATTAATCTCTGAGAGTGGTATTAAAACAAAAGATGAACTGTTGGAACTTTCAAACAAAACTTCTATAAAAACTTTTTTAATTGGTGAATCACTTTTGAAGGATCTAGATAATAATTCTATTTTTTCAGTTCTTTAATCAAATAATCCCCTATTTTATTAGCTTTTTTAACTATTGTGAATTGTAGAGAACTTTTGTAGAACATATTTTGTACGATATTTGTTCTTATGCTTACAAAAAAACAAAAAAACCTACTTTTATTTATCAACAAGAAGTTGAGAAGCTCTGGCGTATCTCCTTCATACGAGGAAATGAAAGAGTCACTTAATTTAAAGTCTAAATCAGGAATTCATAGATTAATTAGTGCACTAGAAGAAAGAGGATTTATTAAAAGACTTGCTCATAAAGCAAGAGCTTTAGAGGTAATCAAATTACCAGAAACAGCTTCAGCAAATGATATTTACAACAGTTTTTCACCTAGCGTGATTAAAGGTGGTTTAGATGATGATAAACCTATGTCTGACGATGCAGAAGTGCCAGTTTTAGGAAAAATAGCTGCAGGAACACCTGTAGAAGCTATTCAAAATGAAGTTTCAAGAATTCCATTACCAAGCAACTTAGAAAAAAATGGAGATTATTTTGGTCTTAAAGTTCAGGGAGACTCAATGATTGAAGCTGGAATTAATGAAGGCGATACTGTTATAATTAAAAGAACCGATACAGCTGATAATGGAAAAATAGTTGTTGCATTAATTGATGAGCATGAGGCTATGCTTAAAAGAATAAGAAAAAAAGGTAAAGTTGTTGCGCTTGAAAGTGCAAATAAAAACTACGAAACTAAAATTTTTGGCCCGGATAGAGTAAAAGTACAGGGCGTATTAGTATCTTTATATAGAAACTTCTAGTAAAATAGTCTAAACATTTTCAATGAAAAAAGTAGCAACAAGATTTGCTCCATCTCCTACTGGACCTTTGCATATTGGTGGTGTGAGAACAGCTTTATTCAATTGGCTATATTCTAAAAACCAAAAAGGTGAATTTTATTTAAGGGTTGAAGATACTGACAAAGAAAGATCAAAAGATGAATATAAAGATCAAATAGTTAAATCTCTTAAATGGATTGGTATTAATTATGACGGAAAGGAATATATACAATCAAAAAAAATTGAAGATCACATAAAAGTTGCAAACGAATTACTCAAAAATGGTCATGCATATAAGTGTTATTGCTCAAGCGAAGAAATAGAAGAACAAAAAAAAAGAGCAAGACAAAAAAAAATTCCTTATATCTATGATAGAAAATGGCGAGACAAAAAAGACACTGATGCTCCAAAAGATATTAAACCAGTCATTAGGTTCAAAAGTAAGATAGACGGAACATCTATATTAAAAGATTTAGTTCAAGGTAATGTTAAAATCGATAATAATACTATTGAAGATTTTATTATCTTAAGAAATGATGGAACACCAACATATAATTTATCAGCATCAGTTGATGACCACCAAATGAGTATGACTCATATAATTAGAGGAGATGATCATAAAATTAATACCTTTAAACAAATTCAGATTTATCAAGCAATGAAATGGGAGATGCCGTCCTTTGCTCATATACCTTTGATACACACAATTGAAGGAAAAAAATTATCTAAAAGAGATAAGGCATCTACGCTAGATGATTACTCTAAAATTGGTATTATGCCAGATGCTCTAAGAAATTATCTTCTTAGATTAGGATGGTCTTATCAAGATAAAGAAATATTCACTTTAGATGAAAGTATTAAATATTTTAATCTTGAAGGAATTGGTAAATCTCCATCTAAGCTAGATATGAGTAGAATTTTATCAATGAATGAGCACTATATAAAGAATATCGATGAGAATGATTTATTCAATCAATTGACTGAATATTGCAAATTATATAAAGGTGAAATTAAACCAGATAAAAAAGATAAGATTAAAAAATCCCTTACCTTCCTAAAAAATAAAGCTAAAACCCTTGAAGATATATTTAATAATGGTCAATATATAATGGTAGATGAGGTTAATTTTAATCAAGATGATATTAAATTAATTGATAATAAGGCCAAAAAAGTCATATCAGATTTCAGTGCTAAATTTAGCAATGTTGATAAACTAAGCAAAGAAACATTAGAGCCAATAGTTAACGAATTAATTGAAACAAATGATACAAATTTTAAAGGAGTTGGGCAGCCTTTAAGGATAGCTTTAACAGGCTCAAAATTTGGACCTGGAATATATGATATAATTATTTCTCTTGGAAAAGAAGAAGTAACAAAAAGATTAACCAATAAGAAACTTAGTTAATACCGAAGATGCTTCATCAGAAGATGAGGTTTTTGATCTAATTTTAGTTAAAGTTTCCTCACAATCATCAATTTGTTTTTTCATTAATTCTGGATTTTTTAAAAAGTAGACAACTGAATTGAAAATCTCTTTAGCGTTACACTCTTTTTGTATTAATTCAGGAATTATTTCTTTGCTATTTATTATATTGATGATGTTGGCAAATTTTATTTTGACTAACATTTTAACAATTAAAAAATTTAAAAAATTCATTTTATAGATAATTATAGAAGGAACTTTTGCATTACAGATTTCGAGAGAAACTGTACCAGATTTAGAAACTGCAAAAGTAGATTTATTTAGTATTTGTTTTTTTATATTTTCTTCAGAAATGACTTCGACATTTTTTAAATTTTCATTATCAATCTTTTTGCTTATTAAATTCTTATTTTCATCAGTTGCATGAAATACAAAAGTTAGATTATCAAATTTTATATTCATCATATTTATAAAATCAATTAATATAGGTAAAAGTAATTTTACCTCAGATGATCTACTGCCACAAAAAAGAGAAATAATTTTTTTATCATTTGATATGATGCTAGATAGATCTATTTTATCTTTTGATTCTTGTTCTAATAATGGATGACCAACAAAAGTGCTAGGTATATTTTCCTCATCAAAATATTTCTTTTCAAAATCAAATAATAATAGAATATGATCTAAGAACTTCTTAAACTTTTTAACCCTACCCTTTCTCCAAACCCAAACTTGAGGAGCTACATAATGAACAGTTTTAATCTCATCATTTATTTTTTTAACTTTTTCAGCAACTCTTAATGTAAAATCGGGACTATCTACACTAAACAAAATATCTGGATTAAATTTTACTACCTCTTCTACAGTTTTGTTTATTTTATTCCTTATTTTAAAAATATTTAACAAAACACTTGTGAAACCAATGTAGGTAATTTCTTTAAGATCAAAAATAGATTTTATTCCTAATGAATTTAAATGTGTTCCACCAACACAAGAATATTCGATATTAGAATTTTTTTTTTGAAGTTTAGATATAACTTTTGAAGCAAGTTTATCTCCAGAAGGTTCACCGGTTAATATAAAAATTTTTTTCATTTTACTGATATAAACATCTTATTTTTGTTAGCAAATTTAATGCATTCATTTTTATCTAAAAAAATATGTTGTTTGTTTTTAACTACAATGCCTCTCAATCCGGCAGTCTTACTTTGTTTTATAGTTTTAAATCCAATTGTTGGTAGATCTATTCTTAAGTCTTGTTTTTTTTTTGGAAATTTAACTAAAACTCCTAGATTTCTAAATTTTTTACTTCTGCTTTTTTCAAGCATTTTTTTAGTTCCACCTTTTCCTTCTATAGAAATTATTTTTTTATTTCTAACTACAACACCTTGGCTAAAATTATATTGTCTTAAATTATTTAGAGTATTTATTGCTTTTTTAATATCTAGTTGATCTTGTTTATTTGGTTTTATCTTTGAATAATTACCTTTTTTTAATGAAAGTTCAGGATTATATTTAAGCGAATTTTCAGTTTTTATCTTATTTTGAGTTAATATTTTAATGATTTCTTTAAGTATTGCTGCATCTCCAAGTTTAGATGCTTTGATTATTCTAGGGATATAATAAATACCTTTAAAATCTAATTTTAATTTAGAAAAGTTTGGTTTATTTACTTTTCCAGCAAATAAGACTTTTTTACAGTTATTTTCTTTTAGAATACTTATAATTTTACCAAATTGACCTATAGAAACTGAATAAGATTTTCTATCTTTTTTAAATTTCTTTGATTTTGACAAATCAATTATCAAGTATTTTATTTTTCTTTTTTTGACAGTTTTAAGAATTTCCTTCGGAAAATCAGTATCACCAAAAATTAATCCTATCATTTTACGAAAATGGTGTGCAAATAGATCTTTTTTTATCTTTTGTTATAAAATCAATTACATTCTTAACTAATGGATTTTCTTGAAAAGAACCATTCAATTTACTTATATTTTCATTGATATTCTTTGTGGCAAAAATCTCTTTATAAGCTTCACTTAAACCTAATATGTCTTTATTTTCAAACTTTGCTCTTCTTAAGCCTATTAAGTTTAATCCTTGTAATGAGTTCCTATTTCCTGTTGATAATCCATAAGGTATTACGTCATGCAGTACACCTGTCATCCCACCAATCATTGCCATTTTTCCAATTCTTGTAAACTGTTGAACTGCAGAGTTTCCCCCTATCACAACATTATCCTCAATAATTGCATGGCCACCTAAAGGTACATTGTTTGCAATAATTACATTATTTCCAACCTGACAATCGTGTGCGATATGGGATGAGATCATGAATAAACAATTATTTCCAATAACTGTTTTACCTCCACCGCCAACTGTTCCCGGATTTATTGTAACGTATTCTCTGATTTTATTATTATCTCCAATAACTAAATTAGTTGGCTCTCCAGCATATTTTAAATCTTGTGGGTCATTAATAGAAACAAAGGGGTATATCTTATTCCCCTTGCCAATTTTAACATTTCCAGAAATATTTACATGTGATTGGATAACTGTGTTTTCCCCAATCTCAACATTAGGGCCTATTACACAATAAGGGCCTACTTGAACATTTTTATCTATTTTTGCTTTTGAATCTATGATTGCAGTTTTATCTATCATCTATTGTTTTTTATAAATTCTCTTAAATTTTTTGCAGGGTATCCCATAACTTTTGTATTATCAGGTATATCATTGATTACACCACTCCCACCTCCTATTTGGACATTATTTCCAACTTTTAAGTGGCCTGAAACACCAGCTTGACCCCCAATCATAACATTATTACCTAAAGTTGAACTTCCAGCAAAACCAACTTGGCCTGCAATAATACAATTATCTCCAATTTTATTATTGTGAGCTATATGTACTTGGTTATCTAAATATGTATTCTTACCTATTATGGTATTTGATAATGAACCCCTATCAATTGTAGAGCCACATCCAATTTCGCAGTTTTCATTTATTATAACAATCCCAATATGAGGATATCTTATATTTTTATTGTTATTAGGAAAAAAACCAAAACCCTTTTTGCCTATAACACATCCATCTAAAATACTTACATTATCTTTAATAATTGTGTTTCTTATAATAACATTAGAACCAATGGAACAATTTGAGCCAACAATTACATTTTTTTCAATGATTGTATTGTGTCCAATTAAACAATTTTTTCCTATTTTAACATTTTTACCTATTAAAACATTTTTTCCAAATTTTACCTTTTTTTTTAAAGGTGTTTTAGAGATATCTTTTGAAGAGTCATCAAAATCATCAGTAATTGATTTTGGATAAAATTCTTTTGTAATTTTTGCAGTTGTTAATAAGACATTTTTAACAATAATTTTTTTGCATGAACTTGGTAAAAATTGAGAAAGATTATCTAAAGTAACACAGTATGATGCTCTAGTTTTTGATGCTAATTCAGAATAATTTTTTGAATGAAAAAAAGTTAAGTCTTTATTATTAGCGGTTGCTAAATCAGAAACATCATAAATCTTATCTTTTTTGAAATTCTCTTTATTCTCAATATTAATCTTAGTAAGTAATTTTTCTATATTGAAAGGACCAGCATTTTTAAAAAAAGGATTTGACATAAAAGAATATCTATCAAAAGTTTTGATATTCTTTGTATCAACTATTGTTACTAATTATTTTCTATCTACTATTGTAGCTGACCATTGAGCATCAGCCATTTTTTTTTTTTCAACAAAAGCTACACCTTTATATTTCCAAACTCTTCCGTGTGATCTAATCGCCTCTATATTTAATTCTAATTTACAATCTGGAATTACAGGATTTCTAAAACGAGCTTTTTCAACACTCATGAGATAAACTAATTTATTTTCATAAGTTTCTTTATCAATACCATGAGCAGTAAGTGCTGCTGCAGCTTGTCCGAAAGCTTCTATTATCAAAACGCCCGGTAAAACAGGCTGGCCAGGGAAATGACCATCGACATAAAATTTATTTTTTTTTACATTCATAATAGCCGTAGCAGAAAATAATTTTTTTATATTAATTAATTCATCAATTAATAACATTGGTTCTCTGTGGGGTAATAGCTTTATAATTTGGCTTTTATTTAATTTTTCCATTATTATTTTTTATTTAATAAATTTAATATATCTTTTGTAATATCATTTTCACTTTTAGTTATAATAACATACTTCTTGTCAATAGTAGTGGAAATATCGTTTTCTTTTGAATATTCTATCAATATTGAATTTATATCTTTTAATAAATTTACTATTTGAGTATTTCTTTTAGCGTTCAATTCATCAAAAATTTTTTTTCTCTCAGAATTATATTTTTTAATTTCATTAGAAAATACTTTTAACTGGTTGTTAAAATCCTCTTCTGATAAAACATTTTTTTTTGCTGCCAGTTTACTTTCTTTTTCTTTTAAATCTTTTTCTTTTTTTGTAAAAATCTTTTTATTTTTATCATTTAGTTTTTTAAAATCCTCTTGAATTGAAATTCCTTTTTTTGAATTTTTTAATAAAAAATCAATATTTACAATTGCGATTTTTTCAGATGCTGAAACTTTAAAAAATATTAATAATGATAAAATAATAAAATAACAAACCTTGTTCATTTAAAAAGTTGTTCCTAATTGGAACTTAAAAGACTCAGTTTTATCTGTATCTGCTTTTGTAATTACCTCAGCATAGGAAAAGGACAAAGGGCCCACTGGAGTTAAGATTTCTAAAGCTACACCACTTGAAGATCTTATTTTATCACTATCAGCTATAGAACTAGAATAATCAACACCCCATACATTTCCTATATCTAAAAATAATTTTAGATCCATATTTTCTTGAGTTTGAAGAATATAAGGTATAGTTGAGGAAGTATTTATAGTAGCAACATAATTTCCACCTACATAATCATCGCCATCTTTTGGACCTACTGAGCCACTTTCAAAACCCCTTAATCTAGAGGATGGAGCGTATAATCTCTTAGATACCCTAACATCATCTCCATCAATTGCATTGATTGCTCTTCCATAAAAACCTGTAGAAATTATCATATCGTCAATTGGTTCAGAATATGCAGTTAATGTATAACCATTTAATATTGAGGGACTACTTGAAGCTAAAGGTATATGTTGAATCCAACTACTTATGTACCCGTCAGTAGTTTGAAATTTAAAATTTCTCTTATCATACGTTAGTCCATATCTAAAAATTGTATCAAAATATGACCCTTCTTGCTTTTTATAAGCTGATGATGCATCTGTAGTCGTCTCTAAATTTTCATTAGATATTGAGATTGAAGGTGAAAAAAATAGATCATCAAATTGTTCATACCTTGTACCTAATGCAATGCTGTTTAGACTACTTTTATATCCATAATCACTTAGTTTATCAGTAACAGTGCTCTCTAATGATGTGGTCAAAGCCCTATCGCTATAAGCAAAATTTGGGTGGGTATAATCAAAAATGCCTTTGATAGAGTCCTCACTTAAAGCTACATTGGTGGAAAGTTTTATTCCTTTACCATTAAAATTATTTTCTTTAATTCCAAAAGAAAAAGTAGATCCTTCAGACCCTACTCCAGCCGCAGCAAAAATTTCACCCGTGGGCTTTTCCTCAAATATTAAGTCAATAATCTTGTTGTTTTGCTCATTTGACGTAATTTTAGACTCTACTGTTTTAAACAATCCTGAAGATTTAAGATTATTGACTGATTTTTGATGAAGAACTTTATTGAATGGATCTCCTTCATCAACAATTAGATTATCCCTTATAAATTCTTCTGCAGTAATATTGTTGCCTAATATGTTTATTTTTTCAACAAATACTTTCTCTGTTTCTTTAATATTAAAAACAAAATCAATCTTGTTGTTATTTATCGTCTCTAAAACTTCTGCATCAATAAACTCATAATTTTCAATTAAAGATATACTTTCAATTTCTTTTAATATCTTTTCGATTCTTGAATAACTATAGTTTGAATTTTCTAATTTCTTAAAGATCTTGTTTAATTTTTTAAATTTTTTTGAGTCAAAATCAGGAGGTAAATTTAGGCTCAATTTACCGAAATTAAATTTTTTTCCAGCGTCTATATTATATGTAAGAACAAAATTTTCATTATCAATTATTTTTGAGTAAGCATCTTTGATTTGAACTTGATAATATCCTTTATTTAAATAAAAATTTCTTAATAGTCTTTTATCAAGATTTATTCTCTCAATATTCAAATATTTACCTTTTGAAATAAATTTCCAAAATTTATCTTCCTCTGATGTTATAACACTATGTAATTTTCTATCTTTGTAAATTTTATTTCCTATAAATTTTATTTCTTTTATCGTTGCTTTTTCTCCTCTGTTAATTTTATAAATAATGTTTACAGTTTCGTTATCATTATTTTGAATTTGAACATCTACTTCTACAAAATAAAAACCAGAGTTTTTGAAAATATTTAAAATCTTATTTAAATCATTTTTAATCAAAGTTTGATTAAAAGGACTTTTTTCTCTTAAAGAAACTTGCTCTTTTAATTCTTTAACAGTTTCTTTTCGTTTAATTCCCTCAATTATAATTTCCTGTATTATAGGATATTCAGATACTTTAATTGTTACTAAATTTTGATTAATTGAAATTTTTACGTCCCTAAAAAAACTTGTTTCATATAATTTTTTTAAAGAATCGTTTAAATCTGAGTCTGTTACGTCTTGGCCTTTTTTAAGATCACTAAAATTTATGATTGTTGATTTTGAAACTCTATTATTACCACTTATATCAAAGTCTTTTATAATTTCTCCACTTACTAAAGAAAATTTTAAAAACAAAATTAAAGTATATAAAACTATTTTCAACATAATGGACTTATATACATAACGATTTAATTTTCAATCTAACATACCAATTTAGAGCATTAATTTCGCTTATATTTCTTGGTTTTTTCTTTTTAAGTTTTGAGAATTCTTTTAATTTAATTAAATTTTGAAGTGTTTTTTGGAATTTAATAAATGAAATTTTCTTATTAAGATAATATTTTACTAATTCGTCATTTGCACTTACTAAAACTGTTTCAAATAGAGAATCTTCATTAGGTATAGAATTTAAAATTTTTACCAAAGGAAATTTTTTCTTGTCAATAAATTTAAAATTTAGATTATTTAAATTCTTTATATTAAGATTTTTGCTTTTAAGAATTTTATTTTCATTATCATAAATTGTATTGAATATTGGTATCTTCATATTAGTGTCATGAGCTAAAATTTTTTTGAGACCATTATTAAATTGAACAATTGCATGAACATAAGATTTCTCGTGAACTAGAATCTGTATTTTAGATTTTGGTAAGCCAAAAATTTTTTGAGTTTCAATTACCTCAAATACTTTATTCATCATAGTAGCAGAATCAATTGAAATTTTCTTTCCCATAGACCAATTGGGATGTTTTAGAGCTCTGTTAGGATGAACATTTTTAATCTTATACAAAGGCCAATTCAAAAAAGGTCCACCTGAGGCTGTTATAAAAACCTTATCTATTAAATGATTTTTATTTCTTTTAATCAAAGACCAAATTGAAAAATGCTCTGAGTCGACAGGAATAAATTCAGTTTTATTTTTTTTTAATTCTTTATCAATGAATGTCCAACCACAAATTATTGCCTCTTTATTGGCAACAGCAATTTTTTTGGAATATTTTATCATTTTGAGGGTAGGCTCAAGTCCATCTAAACCTGAGATTGCACTCATAGTATAATCAATTTTTTTATTAAAAATTTTATTTATAACTTTAAAATTATCATAAATATTGTATTTCTTATTATATTTCCTATTTTTCAAAGTTTTATAACTGTTTTTATCAGTTATGATTAAATTTTTAACATTAAAAATTTTTGCTTGATGAAGTAATTTTTTGTAATTTTTTTTAGCAGTCAATAGAATTATTTCAAAGTTTTTTTTATCTTTCTTTATAATATCTATTAATGATTTACCTATTGATCCTGTAGAGCCTAAAATTGCAATTTTTTTTTTCATAATATTGAAATTAAAAAGTAAGTTGGAAATACAAAAATCATACCATCAATTCTATCAAGTAAACCTCCATGACCTGGTAAGACTTTTCCTGTGTCTTTTAATTTTGCTTTTCTCTTAAAAAAGGAAATAACCAAATCTCCTGCTTGACTCACTAAAGAAATTGACAAAACTACTAAAAGCATAATCAAATCTTCATTAAAAATTTTTTGCTCAATAAAAAAATAATAATTAAAGATTAAACCTGCTAGAAGAGATAAAAGAAAACTTCCAATAACACCTGCATAAGTTTTTTTAGGACTAATTTTAGTTAATTTAGGTCCATTAAATATCTTTCCAAATAGATAACCACCTATATCCGTAAAAATACATATTAATATTATAAATAAAAAAACTTTGAAATTATAATCTTCTCTAATTTGAAATGCTGAATAAAAAGAAAAAAGAAGAAAAACGATACCTAAAAATTTCTGAAGGTCATTTTTCTCACTCATTTTAAACCATTCGTAACATGTGGCAAAAAATAATATACTTAAGAAAAATAAAAAAAATATAGAACCCTGAATAATAAAAAAAAATGCTATCGGTATTAATATTAAAGAGCTAAATAATCTTTTTTCAAATTCTTTAAACATTACACTTTACCAAAATTTCTTTTAATTAACTTATATTTTTTAATTATTTTATTATAATCTTTTTCTGAAAAATCTGGCCATAATTTCTTTTCAAAAAAAATCTCAGAGTATGCTAATTGCCATAATAAAAAATTACTTAATCTTTTAGTATTTCCTGTTCGAATTAATATATCTGGATCTGGAATATCTTTAGTTTGTAAATATTTTCTTAAGTTTTTTTCATTAATAACTTTTTTGTTTTTTAATAGATTTTTAAAAGCATTAATTAATTCAAATTTAGACCCATAATTAAGAGCTAAATTAATCTGTAATTTCTTATTTTTGTAAGTTTTTTTTTCTGAAGAATTTAGTAATTTATTTAATTTTTTAGAAAAATTTTTTACACCAATTATCTTTAATTTTATATTTTGTTTATGAAGATCATCTATTTTATTGATTAAAAAATTTTCGAGCAAATTAAAGAGATAATTGACTTCTTTTTTAGGTCTTTTCCAATTTTCTGTAGAAAAGGCATATAATGTTAGGAACTTTATCTTATTTCTAATCGAAGCTCTGATTATTTTTTCCACAGTTTTTAAACCAGCTCTGTGTCCGAAATTTCTTGAATTTTTATGCTTTATTCCCCATCTCCCATTACCATCCATGATAATGGCTACATGATTTAGTGGGTTCATACGGTCATTATTTCTTTTTCTTTTGAGGAAACTTTTTCATCAACTAGTTTAATATGGTTGTCAGTAATAGTTTGAACGTTTTTTTCAAATATCTTCTCCTCATCTTCTCCAATATCTTTTGATTTTAATAATTTTTTTAATTCTTCGTTTGCATCTCTTCGAATATTTCTTATGGAAATTTTACACTTTTCTCCCATAGATTTAATAAGTTTTTTTAATTCAGTCCTTCTTTCTTCATTAAGTTCAGGGATTGGTAGTCTTATAAGTTGACCATCAATCTGTGGATTTAAACCTAACTCTGATTTTTTAATTGCTGCATCAACTAAGTTTACATTATTTTGGTCCCAAATCTGAATATTGATCATTCTTGGTTCTGGTGTAGTTATACTTCCAACTTGATTGATTGGCATTTGTTGACCATACACATCTACCTTAATTAGATCAAGCATTGCTGCATTTGCTCTCCCTGTTCTTAAAGATGAAAGTTCTTTTGAAAAAACCTCAATTGCTTTATCCATTTTAAGATTATATGATTTTTCATTAAACATCTAATCACCAATTTTAATTCTACTAAATTCTTTTATAGTTAAGTCTTTTATTGCAAGTTCATTAATTACATCTTGAACTTTTTTTTTTGGTTCCATAACCCAAGCTTGAGTTAAAAGAGAATTTTCTTCTTTGAATTTATTCATTTTTCCTAAACTTATTTTTTTTGCAATATCTTCCGGCTTTCCTAAATTTTTTAATTCCTCAGTTACTAATTCCTGTTCTTTATTAATAATCTCCTCATCAATTAAGCTTGACTCTATTGCTAATGGATTGGAAGCGGCAATATGCATTGACAATTGTTTTCCAAAGGCGTTAATGATTTCTGAGTTTTCTTTTGTCTCCAACGAAACAACTACTGCTAATTTAGCTAAATTATCTTTTACAACTGTATGCAGATAACGAAAATTATTAGATGAATTATTTAAAATTGTCTTGGTTTTACCAATAGTAATTTTTTCTCCAATTTTAGCAATTAATGCAACAAGATTGTTTTCTACTGTATTTCCATCTTTCATTTTAGATGTCTTTAAACTTTCTACATTCGAGTCATTTTTATTGTTAAGTTCACTTAGCTCTTTTACAAAATTTATAAAATCGTCGTTTTTTGCAACAAAATCAGTTTCACAATTAACTTCTATGATAGATGTTTTTTTACTATCTCCACTTACAGCAACAACTCCTTCTTTTGCATCTCTAGACATTTTTTTTGAAGCTTTTGATATTCCTTTAACTCTTAATATTTCAACAGCTTTGTCTAAATCTCCATTAGATTCTTTTATTGCTAAATTACAGTCTTTAAAACCAGCTCCAGTAGCCTCTCTGAGTTTTTTAACTTTTTCGATATCACTCATATTAGTTTAATTTATCTTTTTTTTTTGAAAACTTTTTTTCAAGTTTTTCTCTATCGATTTCAACAATAGTTTTATCTTTTTTATCTTTAGAAACTTTTTTTTCTAAAGTTTTTTTTGTATCAGCTTCTGGTGAAACTTTTGCAGCATTAATAATTGTCTCTTTTATTAAATTACAATATAGATCAATAGCTCGTCTTGCATCATCATTTCCAGGAATTGGATAATCTATTCCATCAGGATTTGAATTACTATCTAATATAGCTATTATAGGAATACCTAATTTTACAGACTCTTGTATAGCTAATGACTCATAATTTGTATCAATTATAAATACTAAATCCGGAATTTTTTTCATTTCTGAAATTCCACCTAAAGATCTTTGAAGCTTATCTTTTTTTACGCTCATTTTTAAAAGTTCTTTTTTTGTAAAGCCTCTATTTTCCGAAACTAAATCATTTTCTAATTTCTTTAATTTTCTTATTGAATTAGATATCGTTCCCCAATTAGTTAACATCCCACCTAACCATCTATAATTCACAAAGTATTGCCCTGTTTCTTTTGCGACGTCAGCTATAGCTTCTGAAGCTTGTTTTTTGGTTGAAACAAACAGAATCTTACCATTATTCGCAATTGTTTGGTGAACTTTTTCAAGAGCAACTTTTGTCAATTCTAATGTTTGAGTTAAATCAATTATATGTATTGAGTCTCTTTTTCCAAAAATATATTTTTTCATCTTAGGATTCCATCTTAGCGTTTTGTGTCCTAAGTGGACCCCTGCTTCTAATAATTGTTGTATTGTTACGTTAGGTATTTTCATATTTATTCCCGGTTAAGCCACCACAGTAGTTCCAATTAAGGACCGGAGGTATAAAACCAAAAACTGTGTGCGTGTTAATTTAATTTTAGTGTATTTACAAAAAATTCAATTAATAAACAAGCTTAATTTAACTTATAATTGCAGATATTTCTTTATTTCTAAGTAAGTTTATTGTTTTTCGATCTATATTTCTCTTATTTCCTAATTGAAAATATAATTTACTTTTTTTATCGCTAAACCTAATAATTACAGATGTGTTTCCATGCTTAGTAAGAAAAATAGATATCTTTTTTAATTCTTCAAGAGATTTAATATCAAAAGTGATTTCTTTAATAGGTTGATTTATTAAATCTTTTAGAGAACTTATTTTCTTAACATTAATACGTCTGTAACGATTTTCAGTATCCGTTAAAGATTTTACAATCGAAAGTAAAAATGAATTTCCTTCTTTTAAGATTTCTCGATTTAAGTCTAAAATATCAGAAAATATAAATAATTCAAAAACGGAAGACAAATCTGTTAGTTTTAAAACTGCATATGAATTTCCTTTGCTAGTTTTTCTCTCCTGAATTTTTAATAAAGTTGCTGCTATATTAACCTCAGTAAAATTATCATTATTTAAGAAATTCTTATAATCAATTATCTTATAGTCATTAAAAACATTTTTATATTGATTTAAAGGATGATCTGAAATAAAAAAACCAACAGCTTCAAATTCTTTAGATAGCCTTTCTTCAAATTTCCAATCATCAATGTCAAAAATCAAATCTTTTTCTTGATTGGACTCTTCACCAAATAAATCAATTTGGTTAGCTGATTTATCCTCAAAAATATTTTTTGATTTTGTAATAAAATTTGGTATTGAATTAAATATTGATTGTCTATTAGAATTTAAATTATCGAAAGATCCAGACTTAACTAAACCTTCTAATTGTAATTTATTAATATCTTTTGGATTTACACGATCTAAAAAATCAAAAATTGATTTAAATTTTCCATTTTTTAATCTTTCTTCAACAATGTTTGAAATTGCATCATATCCTACAGCTTTTATTGCTCCCAAAGCATAATAAAATTTTTTTCCATCAGTTCTAAAATCGGAAAAACATTCATTTATATCTGGTCGTATAACCTCAATATTTAATCTTTTAAGCTCTTCATAAAATTCACTAAGTTTACTTTGATTCGAAATATCCATTGTCATTGAGGCAGCAATAAATTCTTTTGGAAAATAAGTTTTTAAAAAGGCTGTTTGGTAGGAAATTATTGCATAAGCTGCAGCATGACTTTTATTAAATCCATATTCAGCAAATGGTTCGATTTTTAGAAAAATACCCGCTGCAACATCTTTGCTTATTCCATTTTTAACTGCTCCTTCGATGAAACTTTGTTTTTGTTTTTCTAATTCAACTCTTTTCTTCTTACCCATTGCTCGCCTTAATATATCTGCCTGCCCTGCAGTGAAGCCTGACAATTTTTGAGCTATTTGCATAACTTGTTCTTGATAAATTATTACTCCATATGTTGGTTTCAAAATTTCTTCTAACAACGGATGTAGGTAATCAGGTTTTTGTCTTTTATGCTTACAATCATTATAAATTGATATATTGTTCATAGGTCCTGGTCTGTATAAAGCTACCAAAGCTATAATATCCTCAATATGATTTGGCTTCATTTGCATAAGAGCTTCCCTCATACCTGCACTTTCAACCTGAAACAAACCTACGGTCCTGCCAGAGGAGAGTAAATCAAAAACTTTTTGATCATCAAAATTAATGTTATCAATATTAAAATCTTTATGTTTTTTTCTTATTAATTTTTGAGTATTATTAATGACTGTTAAGGTTTTTAAACCTAAAAAATCGAATTTTATAAGACCGGCATTTTCAGCAGAATACATATCAAATTGCGTAGAAGGTAATAGTAAATTAGAATTTGTGTCTTTATACAAAGGAACTACTTCGGTTAGCTTTTTATCAGCAATTACTACGCCGGCAGCATGAGTAGCAACATTACGATTCAAGCCCTCTAATTTTAGAGAAAGATCAGTAAGTTTTTTAACTCTAATATCTTCTTTAATTAATTTTTGTAATCTGGGCTCAGTAACAATACATTCAGTTAAATTTTGTGGTCTAGAAGGATCAAAGGGTATCATTTTTGAAATACTATCGACAAACCCGTAAGATAATCCCAACACTCTTCCAACATCTCTTATAACCATTCGAGCTTTTAATTTCCCAAAAGTGATAATATGTGCAACACTTTCTCTATATTTTTTTGTCAGATATTCAAAAACTAAATCTCTTTTTTCCTCACAAAAATCAATATCAAAATCTGGCATAGAAATACGATCTGGATTTAAAAATCTTTCAAAAATCAAATTAAATTTAATGGGATCTACGTCTGTAATTGAAAGACACCAAGCCACTAGCGATCCAGCGCCAGAACCTCTACCAGGGCCTACTGGAATATCGTTTTTTTTAGCCCATTTTATATAATCGGAAACAATTAAGAAATAACTCGCATATTTCATCTCTATAATAATATCTATTTCATGCTGTAATCTATCTTTATATTTTAGGTAATCATTACTATTTAAAATCTCCTTTTCATCTAACTTAAAGACTTTTTTAAATTTTTCATTTAATCCATCTAAAGAATCTTTTTTCAACATTTCATCAGCATTACCGCTTCTTTCTGAGCTTATATTCGGTAAAATAGGTTTTGAAAATAATGGTCTAAAACTGCATCTTAATGGAAAATTATAATTATTTTCTAAGGCTTCAGGCAAATCAGCAAAAAGCTGTGACATCTCTTGATCATTTTTGAAATAATGTTGATTGCTATATCTAATTCTATTTTTTTCATTAACATAAGTTTTATTTTTAATACAAATTAAAGCATCATGAGCTTCATGCATATCATTATTAATGTAAAATATCTCATTAGTAGCTATTATTGGAATTTCTAATTCTAATGACTTTGAAAGATTAAATTTTTCAAAACTAACTTCATTTAAATCACCATGTCTTTGTATTTCTATATAAAATCTATTTTTATAATAAGATTTTAATTTTAATAATAATTCATTAATCTCATGCATTTTACCTTTATTAAATAATTTGCCAAATAAGCCATTAATAGTTCCTGAAAATAATGCTACACCTGTATTATTAAATAATAATTTATCAAAATCTATATGAGGTTCTGATATACCGTCGTTTTTAAGATAAGAAAAAGAAGATAGTTCTATTATCTTTTTATAACCACTTTCATTTAAAGCAAATAAAGGTAAAAGTCCGATTGTATCACCATGTTTAATATTAATTTGAGTTCCAATAATTGGTTGTACTCCTGTTTTAGAAATTTTTTCAGCAAATTCAAGTGCACCACACAAATTTTCTGTATCACATAATCCTAGAGATTTTATTTTCAGTGTTTTTGTAAAATCTTTTAATTCATCAATTTTAATTGCTCCTTCACAAATAGAATATTGAGTATGTATTTTTAAATGATTAAAATTTTGGTTATTAAACTGAGACATTAATGGTTTTTATATTACCATTAACCAATTCCAATAAGCAATCCGCCTTATTAGCAAAATATCTATTATGGGTTGCAAAAATTATTATTCTATCAGAATTTATCTGTTTTTTTAGCAATCCAAAAATTCCTTTTGCTGTTTCTAAATCTAGACTTCCGGTAGGTTCGTCTGCCAAAATAATTTGCGGGTCATTAATTAATGCTCTCGCTATCGATATTCTTTGTTTTTCTCCTCCAGATAATTGAGATGGGTAATGTTCTGATCTATTTAAAAGTCCAACTTTTTTAAGTAAAATTTTTGCTTTAGATATTGATAAAGATTTATTATTTCCTGCTGCTAAGCTAGCTAAATAGATATTTTCTATTGCTGTAAAATCAGGTAGCAAATTATCTTGTTGATAAATGATACCAATTTTGTTCGCTCTCAAAATATCATTCTTATTTAAATTGTTGAAATTTATATTTTTATTTTCAATTTTTATTAAACCCGAACTTGGTCTATCAATTAATGAGAGTAAATTTAAAAGAGTAGATTTTCCAGAACCCGAAGGACCCATTAAAGAATAAATCTTCCCTCTTTTAAATTTATAAGAAATTTTCCTTAAAACTTTAATGTAATTTAAATCATTGAAAGATTTATTTAAATTTGAAATTTCTATTAAATTATTCATATTTCAATGCCCTGACTGGATCTAGTTTAGCTGCTTTAAGTGCTGGGAATATTGAGACAATAATAGTTATAAATATTGAGCATAATGAAATAATCAATATCGACGAAAAATTAATTTCTGATGGCATCGTGCTTAAAAAATATATTTCCTCTGGAAATAAACTAATATTAAATATTGTACTTAATAATTGTCTTATATTTTCTACATACATTGAAAATGTAACTCCCAAAAAAATACCAAAAATTGTAGCAGAACTACCAATTATTATTCCAACTAAAAAGAATATTTTTACTATAGATTTATTTAAAACTCCTATAGATTTTAAAATTGCTATTTCTCGTGTTTTATTTTTCACAAGAATTGTTAAACCCGAAATAATATTAAAAGCTGCAACAATAATTATTAATGATAAAATTATAAACATTACATTTCTTTCAACTTTTAATGCTGAAAATAAAGATCTATTCATATCTGACCAGCTATAAACAAAATCATTAGGAAAATTATCTTGAACAATAGATTTTTGATAATCAATATTTTGAAGATTATTTAAATATATTTCTAAATTTCTTTCATTTTCATTTAAATTAAAAAAATCCTCTAACGTTTCTAAATTTATAAAAGCAATATTATTATCAAATTCGGTCATGCCACTCTCAAAAATAGATGAAACAAAAAAAGTTTTTTGCCTTGGTAAGTTGCCAATAATTGTCTCGATTCCTACGGATGACATTAAAGTGATGCTATCACCTATATTAAGGTCGAGAGTAAAACTTAATTCTTTGCCGATTGAAATGTCATTCTTTGACAATTCTTTATTATCACCTAAGAAAAGTTCATTTTCAAAAATTTTTAATTTGGAAAAATCACTACTTTTATATCCTCTTAAGAAAATACCTTTAGTTGTTTCACTTTTAATAATTATAGCCTCTCCAGAATTACTTAAAATTAATTCTTTTGAAATACCCTTTAAGTCCTGGTTTACAGTAGTAATTTCAATTTTACTGTTATAAGGATCAACTGTTAGATGAGGATTAAACCCTACAATTTTATTTATAAGTTCAGTACGAAAGCCGTTCATCACTGACATAACAATTATTAAAACCGCAACACCAAGACTTATTCCAATAAACGAAAAAATAGAAATAATATTTAAAAAACCATCTTTTTTTCTGGCTTTTAAAAATCTAAACGTAACTTCTTTTTCTAATGTTGAAATCAAATTTTTGCTTTTTGTTCTTTAAGAATTTTTACAATTTCAGTTATTTTAATTTTTCTAGACTCTTCTCCAATTTCTCTAAACTCTAATAAATCACCCTCTGTTTGTTTGCCAATTATAATTTGAAAAGGCGCCCCAATGAGATTCATCTTTTTTACTTTTGATGATAAATTTTCCTCCGTATCATCAATTATTGTCTCAATTTTATTTTTCCTTAATTCCATATCAATAGAGTTTGCTTTATCTAATGCTGATGTGTCATTTTTATTCATCATAGGAATTATAGAAACTTCATATGGTGCAACAGATATTGGCCATTTCATGATTTCATTTTTTTCATCATATTTTGCTTCAATTATTGCCCCTACTAATCTAGATACCCCTATTCCATATGATCCCATTTTTACAAAATCTTTCTTTCCACCAGGTAAATCTACCGAGGCATTCATTGGTTTGGAGTATTTATCTCCAAAATAAAAAATATGACCAACTTCGATACCTTTTGTTTGAAGCCGGTTTTTTTCTGTTACTTTTTTTTCGAATTCTTTCTTGTCAAATTTTTCATCAGTTACAGAATAAAATTCTTCAAATTTTTCTCTTAAATTTTTTAAAGAATTTTTCTCTAATTGCGTGTTATCACTATCTAATTCAAAAATTCTTTTATCTGTATAGATTTTGCTTTCGCCAGTTTCAGCAAGAATAATAAATTCATGAGAAAGATTTCCTCCTATTGGACCAGTATCTGCTGCCATAGGTATAGCTTTTAGATTTAATCTTTTGAATGTCCTTAAATAAGATAAAAAAAATTTATTATAAGAGAAGTTTGCATCTTCATCTGTAATATCAAAGGAGTAGGCGTCTTTCATAAAAAATTCTCTACATCTCATAATTCCAAACCTAGGTCTTATTTCATCTCTAAATTTCCATTGTATATGGTACAAAAGTTGTGGAAGCGACTTGTAAGATTTTACAGATGATCGAAATATATCAGTCACAAGTTCTTCATTTGTTGGTCCATAAAGCATTTCGCGAGCTTGACGATCTTTAATTCTTAGCATTTCCTCTCCATAATCCTCATAACGCCCACTCTCTTTCCAAATTTCACTAGATTGAATAGTTGGCATTAATATTTCTTGAGCTCCTATCTTGTCTTGTTCTTCCCTAACAATATTTTCAATTTTTTTCATAACTTTAAATCCTAGAGGCAACCATGAATAAATACCTGCTGAGGACTGTTTAATCATTCCAACTCTTAACATTAGTTGATGAGATTTTATTTTAGCTTCTGATGGATTATTTTTAAGAATAGGAATAAAGGATTTTGAAATAAACATATTAAGTGATTATATTTCTTAAATTTAAATATTCAAATTTCATTAAAAAATAAATAATTATGAATAAAATTGTTGTTATAACAGTACAATAAATGAATTTCTTCAACATTTTTGGATTTTCTGGAGATCCTGGATCTTCACCTTCCACTTTAATCATTTTTTTTCTTTCAACATCTATTGGTAAAATAGCAAAAAAAGTTATCCACCATATTATAATGTAGATTATAGCTAATCCAGTAATGCTCATTAAATTCGAACAAGGTTAATATTAGTGTAGGGTTTTTTTCCAGTTTTTTCTTTTGAAAATTTTCTACAAGCAATTTTTAGTGCATCTATCAAATTATTTTCCTGTTGTTTGCTTGAAATCTTAAACGATCTTGATGTTTTTTCTATCTCATATTCCAAACCATAATCAAATTCTTCGTTATCATAAATCGGTAGGCCTCTATATGATATAATTGGGTTATTATGAATATTTCCCTTTGAATTAATCATGATAGTGACTTCAAGATATCCATTAGCACCTAAATTTTTTCGATCTTTAATTGACTTCGAATCTTCTTCAACGCTAATATTCCCATCTAAAAATAATCTTCCACTTGGAGCCTTGTCAAAAACTTTAGGCTCTTCATTAGAGCTAAGTTTAATAATGTCTCCATTTTCAACCAAAATTGGATGAGGAACTTGCATTTCTTTGGCAAAATTTACATGTTCTATTAAATGTCGATGCTCACCATGAACTGGTATCACACATTTTGGTTTTATCCAGTTATACATATCCCTCATTTCATCTCTATTTGGATGACCTGAAACATGAACAAATTCATTTTCCTCAGAAATAACCTCTATTCCGTCTCTAATTAATTGGTTATGTAATTTATAAAGTTTTTTTTCATTACCAGGTATAATTTTTGATGAAAAAATTACAGTATCACCTTCCTCTATAAATACGTCGGGATGAGTATATCCCGATATTCTCATCATCGCACCCATAGGTTCGCCCTGACTTCCTGTGCACAAATAAACAATTTTTTCTCTTGATATATTTTTTGCTTCTCTTGGATCGATTGGTTCTTTAACATTTTTTAAATAGCCGCATTGTCTTGCTGCCTTATAAATTCTATGCATTGATCTTCCTACTAAAGATATTTGTCTATTAGTTTTTTCCGCACAATAAAAGATGGTCTCCATTCTTGCTACATTTGATGCGAAAGAAGTTACAATTATTCTTTTACTCAATCTTTCCATTATTTTAAGTAAACTCTTTCTAACAGTTTCTTCTGAACCTGACCTTCCGACTGAAAAAATATTTGTTGAGTCGCAAATCATTGCTATTACACCTTCATCTCCAATTTTTTTTAGTTTATCTATATCCATATTTCCCCCAACTAATGGATTTTCGTCTATTTTCCAATCACCTGTGTGTAAAACAGTGCCTGCCGGAGTTTCAATTCTTAGGCCATTTGGTTCTAATATTGAGTGGGTCATCGCTATATAGTCTATTTTGAATGGATCTAAATTAATTCTTCCATTCAGTTCAACAATTTTCAAAAAATTAGTAACATCAATTTTTTTCTCTTTAAATTTTTCAGTAATTAAAATGGCAGTGAAAGGAGTTGCAAATATTTTACATTGTAATTTTGGCCATAAATGTGCGATTGCGCCGATATGATCTTCATGGGCATGGGTTAATATTATGCCTAAAAGATCATCTTTTTTGTCCATTATAAAACCAGGATCAGGGTAAATTAAATCAATACCCGGAAGACTGTCATCAGCAAAGGTAACTCCAACATCCACCATAATCCATTTATGCTCACCAGTTTTGCCATAGCCATACAAATTCATGTTGGCCCCAATTTCACCAGCACCACCTAATGGGCAAAATAATAACTCCTCTTTCATCTATTTAATTAGTTTAGAAATTTTAATTAGACCTTTTATAGTAATATCTTTATCTTTTATAACTTTGTTTTTAATCGAATTTTTATACAAGTCAGAAAATCCTCCGGTAATAACAATTTTAAAAGATTTTCCTGTTTCTTTCTTAATCAAATTAATTATATTGTCAATTAATCCTGCATATCCCCAAAAAAACCCTGATCTAACTGCAGTAATAGTATCGGCACCAATTACTTTTTTTATCTTTTTTAAATTAATTTTGGGTATTAAGGTTGCTTTATCAGATAAAGTATTTAATGAAATCTTAATACCAGGAGCAATAATTCCACCTTTATAGGTATCTTTAATTACGACATCAAATGTAGTTGCTGTACCGAAATCTAAAATAATATAATTTTTTTTATAATCAATTAAACTTATGGCATTTGCTAATCTATCAGAGCCAACCTGATTATAATTAACTTCAATATTAATAAAGGATTTCAAATCTAAATCTTTTATTTCATAGCATTTTATTTTTGTCCTAGTTGATAAAAAATTTTTAATCTTATCATATGCATTAGGTACCACACTACAAAATAGAATTTTTTTAATTTTTTTAAAGTCTTTAGTTAGATATTTAAATTTATAATTCAAATTATTTCTATCTAATTCTTTTGTTGAAATATTTATATTTTTAAAAATTCTTTTTTTAGAATTTAATAAATAAACTTTTATTTCGGAATTTCCTATATCGCCAAAAATATACATCAACTTATTTTTCTTTTAAATTTAATAAATTTTGTTAACTCAATTTCGAAAATTTCTTTTAACTTTTTTTCAATTTTTTTTTTTGAAATTTTTTTTTTTGTTAAATCGTAAAGATTTGTTGTGGGGTAATTTTTAATATTTGGGTTTTTTATCAAATTAATTCCAATTCCTATAATTAAATATTTTTCATCAGATTTACTTATAGTCTCTTGTAAAATACCACAAATTTTTTTTTTATTTATCAACAAATCATTAGGTCTTTTATAAATAATTTTACTTTTGTAGTAATATGATAGGATTTTTTTGACCAACAAACAATTTAATTTTGTTAATTTTCTTAATGAAATATTTAAATTATTTATTCTAAAGAAAAAACTCAAAAATAAATTTCCATTTAATGAAATCCATTTTTTTCCATACTGTCCTTTACCACCACTCTGTTTTTCTGACAAAATCATTCCATTATGAATATTTTTTTTTTTGATTATTGCTATTGCAGTATTATTTGTACTTTTTACATTTTTAAATTTAAAAACTTTAAATTTCATTAAATAATTGTTATTTTCGATATAATTTCTATTAGTTGACTAGGAAATATAAAATATATCAAAATTAATAATGTTGAAGTTGTTAAAGAAAATTTTAACCATAAACTATGGTCTGTATCAAATTTTTCTTTTTCTTTATCAAAATAAATTATCTTGATTAATCTTAAATAATAAAAAGCGGCTATCACGGTTGATAACAATCCTACAATTGCTAAAAAATACATTGATTGTTCTAAAACTGACTTGAAAATATAAAACTTTGCAAAAAACCCTGCGAGTGGGGGAATACCTGCTAGTGAAAATAGAATAACTAATAATGATAAAGACATTAAGGGGTGATTTTTTGATATTCCAGATAAATCAATAATATCTTCATAATATTCGTTATTTCTTTTCATCATCAAAAGGCAAGAAAACAAACCTAGGTTCATTAAAATATAAATAATTATATAAATAATTGAACTTTGTATTCCGTCATTTGAGCCTGTGGCAACACCAGCCAAAGCATAACCAACATGTCCAATCGAACTGTATGCAATAAGTCTCTTCAGATTAGTTTGTCCTATAGCGGCTATCGCTCCAAAAAGCATGGATGCTATTGATAAAAAAATTAAAATCATTTGCCATTGATCTATTAGATTTAAGAAAGGCACATATAAAAATCTAATAAACACTGTTAAAGCAGCTACTTTCGGAACCATCGTAAAAAATAAAGTAACTGAGGTTGGTGAACCTTCATAAACATCTGGTGCCCACATATGAAATGGTACAGCTGAAATTTTAAATGCCAAACCAACTAAAATAAAAACTATTCCAAAAGTTAAGCCATATTGACTTGTATCTAATTGATTGGCAATTAGATTAAAATTTGTTGTTCCAGTAAAGCCGTAGATCAATGAACATCCATATAATAATAGTCCAGAAGATAATGCGCTTAAAACAAAATACTTTAGTCCTGCTTCAGATGATTTTAATTGGTCTCTATTAAATGTAGCTAGCACATACAATGCTAATGACTGAAGTTCTAAACCCATGTAAAATACAATTAGATCATTTGAACTAATCATAATCATCATTCCTAAAACAGAACTTAAAATTAAGATCGGATACTCAATTTTAGAAATCTTAAAGGTCTTTAGATAACTTGATGAAATAACTAAAACAAAAAAAGATGCTAGAAGGGTTACTATCTTCATAAGTAAGGAAAAATAATCTATTATAATACTTCCATTAAACAGTGTTGTTTTTTTAAGATTTGAAATTTCATTAAAGGTTAATATTGTAGTAATAAGTAAAAAAATTAGTGAAATATTTATAACTAGTTTGGAACTATTTTTTTTAAAGACGCCAAGTATTAGTAAAAACATTATTGACAATGCTAAAAAAATTTCTGGAAAAACTAATTCTAAATTAATCATCTTAATTTTTAATTAAATTGATATTATACATCTTGATTAAATCACTAATTGACACTTCTATTGTATTAATTAAAGGATCTGGATAAAAACCAAAAAAGAGAATTGGAATCGCTAAACAAGACAAAATAAATAACTCTGATTTATTTAAATCTGTCATTTCTTTTAAATCTGAATTAATTAGCTTTCCAAAAACAACTCTTTTATACAACCAAAGAATATAAGCTGCACCCAATATGACACCAACACTCGCTATAACTGCAATTAAAAAATTATCTTTAAAAGCGCCCATTAAAATTAAAAATTCGCCTACAAAACCACTAGTGCCAGGTAAACCTAAAGAAGCTAGAACAAATATCATTAATAATACTGAATATTTAGGTACAATTGACACAATGCCCCCATAAGTATTTATAAGTCTTGAATGCATACGGTCATAAACTACACCAACACTTAAAAAAAGTGCCGCTGACACTAGTCCATGACTTATCATCTGTATTATACTTCCTTCTAGACCTTGCTGTTGTATCGTAAAAATCCCTAATGTGACAAAACCCATATGTGCAACTGAGGAATAAGCGATTAACTTTTTCATATCTTCCTGCATAAGAGCTATTAATGATGTAAAAATTATAGCTATTACACTTAAAGTGTAGACAAGAGGAGTAAAAATCTCTGATGCTACTGGAAAAAGTCCCAATGAAAATCTTATAAAACCATACCCAGCCATTTTTAATAAAATAGCTGCTAATAATACCGATCCTGCTGTCGGTGCCTCTACATGAGCATCTGGTAACCATGTATGTACTGGCCACATTGGTGTCTTAACTGCAAAAGAGCTAAAAAAAGCCAACCATAAAAGATTTTGATACTTGCTATCAATTCGTAGCTCGTAAAGACTCGTTATATCAGTTGTACCTGTTATCCAATAAATTGAAATGATTGCAATTAACATTAATACAGATCCAAGAAGAGTATAAAGAAAAAACTTAAATGCAGAATAAACTCTTCTTTCGCCTCCCCAAATTCCAATAATCAAAAACATGGGAATTAGGCCAGCTTCAAAAAATAAATAGAAAACCAGGAGATCTAATGAACAAAAAACTCCTATCATGAAAGATTCCATTATTAACACAGCAATTAGAAATTCAGCTAATCGATTTTTAATAGAATTATTTATAGAGATTATACAAAGTGGAGTTATAAAAGTTGCTAATAAAATAAATAAAATTGATATTCCATCAACACCAATCTTATAATTTATTAATCCTTCGATCCAAATTCTATCTTCAACAAATTGAAATGACGATGTTGTTTCATCAAATAAAATCCATAAATAAATAGATAAAAAAAAATTTACAAGTGAAGTAAATAAAGCTACATATTTTATTGTTGAATTATTTTCTTTCTTACTTTTTGTAAAAAATAAAAAAAGAGCCCCAATCGATGGAAGCAAAATTAATGATGAAAGAATTGGGAAATTCATTATTTTATAATTAGATAGGTTAATAAAGCAGAAAATCCAAGTAACATGATAAAAGCATATTGATATATATATCCACTTTGAAATTTATTTGCTTTAAGAGAGCATTTTTTAATAAATGATGAAATGCCGTCAGGACCAAAACCGTCAATTAATTTTATATCAAAAAATTTCCATAAAATTAAACCTAATTTTTTTGATGATCTTACAAAAATTATGTCGTAAATTTCATCAAAATACCATTTATGTATCAGGAAATCGTATAAAGGTTTATTAACACTTGCTATTCTTTTTGATAAATCTTTATTTTTAACAAATAAATAAAAAGCAATTGGTATTGATGATATCACTAGTACAGGAGTTAAAATTAAAAACCAAAATGGAGGATGCTCTGAACTTAATGGTTTCAAAAAGAAAATTGAATCATCCCAAAAACTGTTTGGTCCTATTGTTACTACAAATAATTCTTTAAATGCAAATCCTGCAAAAATAGCACCTAAGGAAAGTAAAAATAATGGTATGAGCATAATTAATGGAGACTCATGAGTATCTTCAATTTTTATATCTTGATTATTATAACTTCCATGGAATGTCTTAAATATAAGTCGCCAAGAATAAATTGAAGTAAGAAAAGCTGTAATGATCCCAATACCTGCTGCATAATATCCTGTCGTATTTCCTTTTAAATAAGCAAATTCAATTATCGCGTCTTTTGAATAAAAACCTGATAAAAAAGGGAAGCCGGTTAATGCTAAAGTACCTATTACCATTAGAGTGTAAGTGTAAGGTAACTTTTTCCATACTCCTCCCATCTTATTTATATTTTGTTCATCTTTAAAAGCATGAATTACTGATCCTGATCCTAAAAATAAAAGAGCTTTAAAAAATGCGTGGGTAAATAAATGAAACATAGCAATATTGTAGGCGCCAACACCTGTCGCAAAAAACATATAACCCAATTGACTACATGTTGAATAAGCGATTATTTTTTTTATATCTGTTTGAACAAGTGCAATCGTTGCGGCAAAAAATGCAGTGCTCATCCCAACGATTGTGATTACATTCAAAGCTAATTCTGAATACTCATAAATAGGCGAACATCTTACAACTAAAAAAACACCAGCCGTAACCATCGTTGCAGCATGAATAAGTGCTGACACAGGAGTTGGACCCTCCATTGCATCAGGCAACCAAGTATGAAGAAAAATTTGAGCTGATTTACCCATTGCACCAATAAATAACAACAGACAAATTAAATCTATCGCATTTAAGTTTAAGCCTAAAAAGATAAGTTCTTTATCCTTAGAGGACGATATTTGTTCAAAAACCTCAGAATAATTTACTGTATCAAACAAATAAAAAATTAAGAAAATTCCTAAAGCGAAACCGAAATCCCCAACTCTGTTTACGACAAAAGCTTTTATAGCGGCAGCATTTGCAGTTTCTTTTTTAAACCAGAATCCAATTAGAAAATATGAACAAAGTCCAACACCCTCCCATCCAAAAAATAATTGTATAAAATTATCTGATGTTACCAACATTAACATAGCAAAAGTAAATAAAGATAGATAAGCCATAAATCTTGGTTTATGTGGATCATGAGACATGTAACCTATTGAGTATATATGAACTAATGATGAAATAGAGGTAACAACCACAAGCATTATAGATGACAAAGCATCTATCTTCACTGACCAATTTACATTCAAACTTCCTGAATTAATCCAAGTAGAAATTAATACATTGTTACCATATTGATTTATTACAACTTGATATAAAATAAATATGGATAAAATTGCTGAAATAGATACTAGAAGACTTGTAATAATTTCAGAGTTTCTGTCTCCTACGTACTTCCCAAAAAAACCAGATATTATTGCAGCTAGTAAAGGTAAAGTTACTATTAAAACTTCCATTTTATCCTTTAAGTTGATCTATCTCCTCTACACGAATGGTTCCTGAATTTCTGTAATATACAACTATTATCGCTAAACCAATCGCAGCTTCTGCAGCAGCAACAGTTAAGATAAAAAGAGTAAAAACTTGACCTGCTAAATCATTTAAAAAAATTGAAAACGAAACTAAATTAATATTAACAGCTAATAAAATTAGCTCAATACTCATTAATATTACAATTATATTTTTTCTGTTTAAAAAAATTCCAATAACACCTATGGTAAATATTACTGCGCCTAGAGTTAAATAATGACCCAAGCCTATTTCAATCATCGATTTTTACCCCTTTGTTAAACGGCACCTCCAAAACTTCTACTCCCTCAGATCTTTCTCTAGAAATTTGTTTAACGTAACTTTGTTTTTTGACACCTTCTCTTTGCCTGTAAGTAAGAACAATTGCTCCAATCATCGCTATCAGCAAAATCATCCCACTCATTTGAAAAACATGAATATAATCTGTATAAAGTACCTGTCCTAATGAATGAGTATTACTTATTTCAGTTACAAATTGTTGTTGATCTATATTTGTTAATTTAGGTTTATATTTCCATCCACCAATAACAATGATTAATTCAAAAAAAATAATTGCACTAATGATTAATCCAATGGGTATATGGTTTGAGCTTGTTTTTGATAAAAACCATTGATTAGTTTGCTGAGCAACATTTAACATCATAACAACAAATAAGAATAAAACAGCAACTGCTCCAACATAGACAATTAGCATTATCATGCCAAGAAATTCTGCACCAATCATTATAAATAGACAGGAAATACTTATAAAATCAAGAATGAGAAAAAAAACGGAATGAACAGTGTTTTTTGATGCTGTAACCATTATTGCAGAAATAACAGCAATAATAGAAAAAAAATAAAAAAATAGTGTATGGGCTATCATAAATTATCTATATGGGTTATCTGTTTTGATATTTGCAGCTAGAATATTTTCCCATCTATCACCATTATCAAGAAGTTTTTCTTTTGTGTAATAAAGCTCCTCTCTTGTCTCTGTTGAAAATTCAAAATTTGGACCTTGCACAATAGCATCGACTGGACAAGATTCTTCACATAAACCACAATAAATACATTTCATCATATCAATATCGTAACGGGTTGTTTTTCTACTTCCATCTTTTCTTTGAGAAGACTCAATTGTTATAGCTTGTGCCGGACAAACTGCTTCACACAATTTACAAGCAATACACCTTTCTTCTCCATTTGGGTATCTTCGCAGAGCATGCTCACCCCTGTATCTTGGACTAATTTTCCCTTTTTCAAATGGATAGTTAATTGTCTTTTTGGGTTTAAAAACTTCTCTTATAGCGATTAGTAAACCTCTAATAAAGTCTAGCATCAAAATTATTTTTAAAAATCTTGTAATTCTCATTTAAATATTTGGTAAAAGGTTGAAATAAAAAAGATAACTTGCAGTCAAAACAACGTATATCAATGATAGTGGTAAAAATATTTTCCAACCTAGCCTCATTAATTGATCATATCGATATCTTGGAACGATTGCTTTAACCAATGCAAATAAAATAAATAATAATAAAATCTTCAATATTAACCAGATCGCTTCTGGTATTAAGTTAAATGGATATAAATCTATTGGAGATAACCAACCTCCTAAAAAAAGGATTGACCCTAAAGCACACATTAGCAATATATTTGCATACTCTCCCAACCAAAACATTGCGTACATCATTCCTGAATATTCAGTTTGATATCCTGCAACTAATTCAGCTTCAGCTTCTGGTAAATCAAATGGTGGTCTATTTGTTTCTGCAAGAGCAGAAATAAAGAAAATAACAAACATTGGGAAGAGAGGTATAATAAACCAAATTTTTTGTTGTGCTAAAACTATATCATTTAAATTTAGTGATCCCACACATAACAAAACATTTATAATAATAATACCAATTGAAACTTCATATGAAACCATTTGTGCTGCTGACCTAATTGAACCTAAAAAAGGATATTTCGAATTTGATGCCCAACCACCCATTATTATTCCATAAACTCCTAAGGATGAAACAGCAAAAATGTATAGAATTCCAACATTTATGTTTGCGAGTACCATTTTTTCACTGAAAGGTATAACTGCCCACGCTATTAAAGCTAGAGTCATAGTTATAATTGGAGCTAAAATAAAGATAATTTTATTTGAACTTGCTGGAATAATTATTTCCTTAAAAATATATTTTAATGCATCCGCTAATGATTGTAATAAACCAAAAGGTCCAACAACATTAGGTCCTTGCCTTTTTTGGACAAAGGCCCAAACTCTTCTATCCAACCAAACAATCATTGCTACAGAAACTAATACGGGCACTAGCAAAAATAAAATTTTATAAAATTCCTGAAAAATAATATTTATATATTCCATTAACCTTCTGTGCCTGTTTTTTTTATTACTATTTTAGAATTGTTACAATCTAACATTGTTTTTGATGATCTAGCTATTACATTAGAAAAATAATAGTCTTTGAATTTAATATTGAGAGTTTCATCTTCAAAATTATTTGTAGATATTTTATCCATAATAACTTTTTTTTGTTTATCTTTTTTAAGATTTATATAATTGAACATACTGCTCTCAAGCTCTTCTTTATCATTAAAAAGTTTTCTATTATTCATTAATTCAGCTATTTCATTAATAATCTTCCAATCTTCTTTAGCTTCTCCCGGAGGATAAGTTGCTTTAAAAGCTTTTTGTATTTTGCCCTCTAAATTAGTGTAATGGCCTGATTGTTCTGTATAAGCAGCACCCGGAAGAATAACATCAGCTATTTCTGCACCTTTATCACCATGACTTCCCAAATAAATTACAAACTCATCCTTTTTTTTAAATATTAAATCATCTTGTCCAAGAAGAAAAAGTAATTCAAATTTATTTTCCTCTAAATCAGTAAGTAGTTTATTGCTCTCATCAACAATATCTAAATCTAAACTACCAACTGTAGATGCATTTGATGAGAGTATATTTAATGGGCACCATTCATCACTTAATTTTTTGTTATCTATCAAATATTTTTTAATTGAATAAAATAAATAGTTAGCTGATTTTGTCTTAAAAAATGACTCACCTAATATTATCATAGGTTTTTTTGAATTTAAAATTAATTTTGATATTTCATTTTTATTTTCAATGATATCTTTTATTGTTTGTGTTTTGCCATTTAAATTTTGATATGGATAAGTTAAGTCACCAACATTATTTAATGAAACTATTTTTGTGTTATTGTTTAAGTATGCCTTTCGTATTCTTGCATTGACCATAGTTGCTTCAAACCTTGGATTAGTTCCTATCAGCAAAATTAAATCTGCTGTTTCAATACCATTTATTGATGAATTAAAAAGATAATTTTCTCTTGAAGAGCAATCTACAAAGCTTTTTGATGATCTTGAATCATAGTTATTTGAATTAATCGTTCTATCAAAAAATTCTTTAAAAATAAAACTTGCTTCCATATTGATTAAGTCACCAACAAAACCACATATCTTATCTTTATCAGTACTATTGATTTTTGATTTAATTATTTTGTAAACTTCCTCCCAAGAGGCTTTTTCAAATTTTTTGTTATACTTAATGTATGGTGTGTCAATTCTTTGATTTAACAAACCATCACAAGCATACCTTGTTTTATCTGATATCCACTCTTCATTAATATCTTCATTAATAATAGGTAATACTCTTTTTACTTCCCAATCATAGGTATCAACTCGAATGTTTGATCCAACAGCATCCATGACATCAATAGTTTCAGTTTTTTTTAATTCCCATGGTCTAGCTTCAAATACATAAGGTTTTGATGTTAAAGCTCCTACCGGACAAAGATCAATTACATTCCCCGATAACTCAGATTGAACTGACTGCTCCAAATAAGTCGTAATTTGCATATCCTCTCCCCTACCTATTGCACCCAATTCTGGAACTCCAGCAATCTCAGTTGCAAATCTCACGCATCTAGTACAATGAATACATCTTGTCATTTGAGTTTTGATTAATGGGCCCATATTTTTATCTGGTACTGCTCTTTTATTTTCTTTAAATCTTGATTTATCTATTCCATAAAACATTGATTGATCTTGTAAGTCACATTCTCCACCTTGATCACAAACCGGACAATCTAATGGGTGATTAGCTAATAAAAATTCCATAACACCTTTCCGTGATTTCTCTATCTTTTGAGTATTTGTTTTAATAACCATTCCGTCAGCAGCAGGCATTGCACAAGATGCTATTGGTTTAGGTGATTTTTCCATTTCAACTAAACACATTCTACAATTGCCTGCTATTGATAATTTTTCATGATAACAAAATCTTGGAATTTCAACTCCTGCTTTTTCACATGCCTGTAATACAGTCAAACCTTCCTCTACTTCAACTTCAGTATCATTTACTTTTAATTTAAGCATTTTTATCCAATAAATGTTGATCCACTAAATAAGGAATGTTTTTATTTTCCTTAACTATTGGATCAAATTTGTTCCTTTTTTTAATTTCGTCTTTAAAATGTCTTAATAAACCCTGTACTGGCCAAGAGGATCCCTCACCAAAAGCACATATAGTATGTCCTTCTATTTGTTTTGTTACATCCCCTAACATATCTACTTCATCTTTTGATGCCTCTCCTTTAGCCATTCTCTCAAGCATTCTCCACATCCATCCCGATCCCTCTCTGCATGGTGTACACTGACCACAACTCTCATGCTTATAAAACCTTGCAATTCTCGCCATACATCTAATAATGTCTTGGTCTTTGTTGATTACAACAATACCAGCTGTACCTAATCCACTTTTTTCAGCCACTAAAGAGTCAAAATCCATAGTTAATGTTTCACATTTATCTTTTGGAATTAATGGCATTGAAGAACCTCCTGGAATTACAGCCTGTAAATTTTCCCAACCACCTATCACACCCCCAGCGTGAATTTCAATTAATTCTTTTAAAGAAATATTCATTTCCTCTTCAACATTACATGGATTATTAACATTGCCAGAAATACAAAAAATTTTTGTACCTGTATTTTTTTCTCTACCTAATGAAGCAAACCATTTACCACCTCTTCTAAGAATTGTTGGAACTACAGCTATAGTTTCAACATTGTTTATAATTGTAGGACACCCATAAAGACCTATCAATGCTGGGAAAGGTGGTTTTAATCTTGGTTGACCTTTTTTTCCCTCAATACTCTCGAGCAATGCAGTCTCTTCACCACAAATATAAGCTCCAGCACCATAATGAATGTAAATATCTAAATCCCATCCAGTCCCAGCCGCATTTTTTCCGATTAATCTTTTTTCATAGGCTTCATTAATAGCAGCTTGTAATTTTTGTCCATCAATAAAATACTCACCTCTTATGTAAATATAACAAACGTGTGCTTGAACAGCATATGAAGCTATCAAACATCCTTCAATTAATTTGTGAGGTTCGAACCTCAAGATATCTCTATCTTTACATGTTCCTGGTTCAGACTCATCTCCATTGATTACAAGATAATGAGGTCTGGATCCAACCTCTTTAGGCGCAAAAGACCATTTTAAACCTGTAGGGAATCCAGCACCTCCTCTTCCTCTCAGTTGAGACTCTTTTATTTCATTTATAATCCATTCTCTACCTTTTTTAAAAAGCTCTTTAGTGTCAACCCAATCACCTCTTTTTTGAGAAGAAATAACATCTGAACCTAAATCGTTATATAAATTTTGAAAAATTCTATCTTTATCTTTAAGCATTTTTTAAATCCATAAGTGTTTTTCTATTATTTTCTGGTTCATTACTAGTTCTTCCTCTATAAGATCCTGGCTGGGGTTTTTCACCCTTTAATATCTTGTCTAAAATTCCTAAAGTTTTTTCTTTGTCAAGATCCTCATAATAATCATCATTTATCTGCATCATGGGTGCATTTACACAAGCACCTAAACACTCAACTTCCATCCACGAGCAAATTTTGTCTTTTGATAATTCTGATTCGTTTTGCGAAATTTTTTCCTTACATGCCTCAACTAATTTGTATGCTCCCCTAATCATACACGGTGTTGTAGTACAAACTTGTATAAAATATTTCCCTACGGGCGATAAATTATACATTGAGTAAAAAGTCGCCACTTCATAAACTTTTATGTATGGCATATCTAAAAATTTTGCGATGTATTTCATTGCAGCCAATGGTATCCAATTATCATTTTGTTTTTGAGCGATATATAGTAATGCCATAACTGCACTCTGTTGCTTACCATTGGGATATTTTGCAACTATAGTCTTAGCTGCCTCTAACGAAGAAGAGTTGAACTCAAAGTTTTCTGGTTGATTTTTAGCTGGTCTTCTTAAACTCATCTATCCACCTCTCCAAAAACAATATCAAGAGATCCTAGCACAGCTGGAACATCTGCTAACATATGACCTTTGATTAAATAATCCATAGATTGTAAATGAGAGAACCCTGGAGCTCTTATCTTGCATTTATACGGCTTGCTAGAGCCATCCGAAATTAAATATACACCGAATTCACCTTTGGGTGCCTCTACAGCTGTATAAATTTCATCATTTGGAACTCGATATCCCTCAGTAAATAATTTAAAATGATGTATCAAAGCTTCCATAGACTGTTTAATCTCTTTTTTTGATGGCGGAGATATTTTACCATCAAAAGTTTTTATTGGACCTTTTTCCATTTTAGCCAAACATTGTTTTATAATAGAAACACTCTCCTTCATTTCTTCTATTCTGCATAGATAACGATCATAACAGTCCCCGTTTTTTCCAACTGGAATCTTAAATTCTAATTCACTATAACAATCATAAGGTTGAGATTTTCTTAAGTCCCATGCTATACCCGAACCTCTAATCATTACACCTGAAAAAGAGTAATCAAGAGCGTCTTCTTTAGAGACAATTCCTATATCTACATTTCTTTGTTTAAAAATTCTATTATCTGTCAGTAAGTTTTCTAAATCATTAATAATTTTTGGAAAACTTTCACAAAATTTAGCTATGTCATTTTCCAAACCTACTGGCAAATCTTGATGGACTCCACCAGCTCTAAAATAGTTTGCATGCAATCTCGATCCTGAAGCACGTTCATAAAACGTCATCAAGGTTTCTCTTTCCTCAAAACCCCATAATGAAGGAGTTAAAGCACCAACATCTAAAGCTTGTGTTGTAACATTTAATATATGGCTTAAAATTCTTCCAATTTCACAAAACATTACTCTAATATATTGTGCTCTAATAGGAACTTCGATATTAAGAATTTTTTCTATAGCCAGAGCAAAAGCATGTTCTTGATTCATAGGTGCAACATAATCTAAACGATCAAAATATGGCACTGCCTGCATATATGTTTTGTTTTCAATTAATTTTTCGGTTCCTCGATGCAATAATCCTATATGTGGATCAGCTTTTTCAACAACTTCACCATCCAATTCTAAAATAAGTCTTAAAACACCGTGTGCAGCTGGATGTTGGGGTCCAAAATTTAAATTTAAATTTTTAATTTTTTTTTTCATTTTTAGTTAACTCTTTAATATATTTTGTTCCTTCCCAAGGACTTTCGTAATCAAAATTTCTATAGTTTTGCTCTAATTTTACTGGTTCATTGACTACTTTTTTTTGCTCCTCGCTGTACCTAACTTCAGAATTTCCAGTTAAAGGAAAATCTTTTCTCAATGGATGACCCTCAAAACCATAATCAGTAAGAATTCTTCTTAAATCTGGATGATCTTTAAAATTAACACCATACATATCAAAAACTTCTCTCTCCATCCAATTTGCAGAAGGGAAGACTGGTGTTAATGATGGTATCACCTCATTTTCTCCTATATGATAAGATAAAATCATTCTTTGGTTCAATTCATGACTCAATAGTAAGTAAACAATTTTAAACCTCTGTTGCTCCTCGGGATAATCGACTGCTGTAATATCAATTAATTGTCTAAATTTCATATCTTTATTTGTTTTAAAGAATAAAATTACATCAATTAAATCATCTTTATCGATATCAACATAAATTTGATTATGATTAATTTCAGTTTTATTTATTTTTGTAGTTAACTCTGAATTAATTTTTTTTTCTAAATCAATTAAATTTGTCATATTATCTATTTAATGATCCTTTATTTCTTATTTTTTTTTGTAGTTGCATTATACCATACAGTAACGCTTCAGCTGATGGTGGACATCCAGGAACATACACATCTACAGGAACTATTCGATCACATCCTCGAACAACTGAGTAAGAATAATGATAATATCCTCCGCCATTAGCACAGCTACCCATTGATATTACATATCTAGGTTCAGGCATTTGATCATATACTTTTCTAAGAGCTGGCGCCATTTTGTTTGTTAATGTACCAGCAACTATCATAACGTCTGATTGTCTTGGTGACCCTCTAGGAGCAGCCCCAAATCTCTCTAAGTCATATCTTGGCATTGCTGTTTGCATCATTTCGACAGCACAACATGCTAAACCAAAAGTCATCCAGTGCAGTGACCCTGATCTAGACCAATTTATTAAATTATCAAATGAAGTCGTTATAAAACCATTTTTACTAAAGTCTTTAGCTAATTGTTTAAATTCTTCTGGAACTTGATCAATTTTATTATTCATTTAAAATATATTTATTCCCAATCTAAAGCACCCTTTTTCCATTCATATATAAAACCGATTGTAAGTATGAATAAGAAAATCATCATGGACATAAATCCAAGAATTCCAATATTTCCCAACGAAATTGCCCATGGAAATAAAAATGCAATCTCTAGATCAAAAATAATAAATAATATTGCAACCAAATAAAATCTAACATCAAATTCCATTCTTGAATCTTGAAATGGTTCAAATCCACATTCGTATGCTGAAAGTTTTTCTGGATCTGGATTTTTTGGTGATAAAATAAAATTAATCACTATAAATGCACAGCTCAAGCCAAGAGCGACAAAAAGAAATAAAATAATTGGCAAGTAATCTTTTAAAAATTCCGCAGTCATAATGTTAATAATATTAATTTTTGAATAAGAAAAATTTGATAAGATTCATAATATAATGTTTTTTTATACAAAATTAAAGTTTTAATATCTTGAATAAACGTTGTTTTTATAGATATTTTTAAAGTTATTTACAGTGCAAATTAGTCACGTTTTTAATGGCTAATTCATTAACTGATTTAAAAATTGAGAATCATTATCACTAGTGGCGGGAGTGAAGGGACTCGAACCCTCGACCTATCGCGTGACAGGCGATCGCTCTAACCAACTGAGCTACACCCCCACTTTTATAATTTTGGTGGGCAGTAAAGGACTCGAACCTTTGACCCCCTCGGTGTAAACGAGATGCTCTACCAACTGAGCTAACCGCCCAATACCAAATTAGTGATTTATATCTTTTAAGTTAACAACGTCAAGATTTATTAGTTGTTGTATAATGTGGTAAATTTCAAAAACCACCTCTCCAATTATTTTTGGACTTAAAATTTTCCTCTTCCTGTTTAGATGTCGGCCTGAACAAATAATATATGATGAAAATCAAAATTGATATGATTAAAAATATTTCCATTATCTTTAAATTATTATTGTATGCTTGCTTGAGACTTGTCTTCTTTTTTTGAAATATCAACCTCAACCCACTCAGTTTTTTTAAGCTCTTTAGTTAAAGCAATTTTTAAAACTTCATCTGCATACTCTACTGGTGTAATCTTTATTTCATCAATTATTTTTTTTGGCATATCGACTAAATCTTTTTCATTCTCTTTTGGTATTAAAACTTGTTTAATACCGGCTCTATGCGCAGCAAGTAACTTTTCTTTTAAGCCACCAATAGGTAAAACTTGACCAGTTAAAGTCACCTCACCAGTCATAGCCACATCTCTTTTTACAGGTATGTTAGTTATTGAGGAAACAATTGATGTTACCATACCAATACCAGCTGAAGGACCATCTTTTGGTGTTGCACCCTCGGGGACATGTATATGAAAATCCTTTTTTTCAAAAATCGGTGGAATTATTCCATATTCAAGACATTTAGATCTTACGAAAGATTTTGCTGCTTTTACTGACTCTTGCATTACATCGCCTAATTTTCCTGTAATTTGCATTCTTCCTTTACCAGGCATTGTAGCTGTTTCGATCTTTAAAATTTCCCCACCATATTCTGTCCAAGCCAAACCAATAACTATTCCAACTCTATCATCACTTTCTAGTTCTCCTGATTTATACTTCGGTACTCCAAGAAAATCTGACAGGTTCTTATTGTTTATCTTAACTTCTTTTTCCTCTCCAGCTACAACTTTTTTAACAACTTTTCTGGCAATTTTTGAGATTTCTCTCTCTAGATTTCTAACTCCAGACTCTTTTGTATAACTTCTGATAATTTCTTTAATTATATCATCACCTAAATACATTTCCTTTTCTTTAACACCATTATCTTTAATTTGTTTAGGAAGTAAAAATTTATTTGCTATATTTATTTTTTCATCTTCAGTATAACCTGCCAATCTAATAACTTCCATTCGATCTAAAAGAGGTGGTAAAATATTTAAAGTATTTGCAGTTGTTACAAACATTACATCTGATAAGTCATAATCTACTTCAAGATAATGATCATTAAAGGTAGTATTTTGTTCTGGATCTAAAGCCTCAAGTAAAGCAGAAGATGGGTCGCCTCTATAATCATTTCCAATTTTATCTATCTCATCTAACAAAATAAGTGGATTTTTTGTTCCTGCTTTTTTCATCATCTGAATAATTTTTCCTGGTAATGATCCAATATATGTTCTTCTGTGACCTCTTATTTCTGCTTCATCCCTCATTCCACCAACTGACATTCTTACAAATTCTCTATTAGTAGCTTTAGCTATTGATTTGCCTAGTGATGTTTTTCCAACTCCCGGAGGTCCAACTAAACATAATATTGGACCTTTAATTTTTTCCATTCTTTTCTGAACTGCTAAAAACTCTACGATTCTCTCTTTAATCTTTTCTAAACCAAAATGATCTTTATCTAAAACATTCAGTGCTTTAGTTAGGTCAATATCTACTTCACTTTTTTTATACCATGGCAGTTCAATCATCCAATCTAAATAATTTCTAACAACTGTTGCTTCAGCAGACATAGGGCTCATATTTTTTAACTTTTTAAGTTCTTGTAAGCATTTTTTTTCCACATCTTTTGGCATCTTTGACTTAAGTATTGCTTTATTTAAACTTGTACTTTCATCCTTGCCGTCCTCTATTTCTCCTAATTCTTTTTGAATAGCTTTTAATTGTTCATTTAAATAATATTCTCTTTGAGTTTTTTCCATTTGTGTCTTAACTCTACCTCTAATTCTTTTTTCAACACCTATAATACTTGTTTCATTTTCCATAATTTTAATTATTGCATTAAGTCTTTTCTTAACATCAACAGTTTCAAAAATTTGTTGTTTTTCAGAAATTGAAGCATTTATATGTGAGGCTATATTATCTGAGATTTGAGAGGGATTTTTCATTTGTTTGATACTATTTATGACTTCATTGGAAATTTTTTTATTAATTGAAGTTAATTTTTCTAATCGTCTTAGAGCGGTGACAGCTAGTGGGTATAGATCCTCATCTTTACTTTCAATATCATTTAATGCAGTAAAATCACAAACGATATGTTTTTCATTATCTTTAAAGTCTAAAATTTTTACTCTTCTAATACCTTCTACTAAAACTTTAACTGTACCATCTGGCAATTTGAGGAGTTGAAGTATATTTCCCTCACAACCATACATAAATACATCAGTTTTTTTTGGATCATCAATTTCAGAATTTTTTTGAGTTACAAGAATTATTTTTTTATCTTTTTTCATAACCTCATTTAACGCAGATATTGATTTATCTCTTCCAACAAACAATGGAATTACCATGCTAGGAAAAACTACGATGTCTCTAAGAGGTAATAATGGTAATGAAATTTTAATATCCATGATACTAAATATGGATATTATATCTTATAATGCAATACCTTTTTCATATTTATTAAGGTATTAAGCCGCTGTTGTTTTGGTTGTTTTAGATTTGTTCTCTGTTTTTGAGTGAACTATTATGGGCTGTGACTGACCCCTTGCTGCAGACGCGTCAATAATCACTTCCTCAATATTGTCTTGACTTGGTAAATCATACATAGTTTTAAGCAATATATTTTCTAAAATTGACCTTAAACCTCTTGCTCCAGTTTTTTTTCTTATCGCTTTTAATGCTATTTCTTTTAAAGCATTATCTTTAAATGTCAGTCTTGCTCCATCAAGTTTAAACAATTCCTGATATTGTTTTGTAAGAGAATTTTTTGGTTCTTGAAGTATCTTAATTAAAGATTTTTCATCCAAATCTTCTAATGTTGCAATCATTGGCAAACGTCCAATAAATTCAGGTATTAATCCATATTTTAGTAAATCCTCTGGCTCTAAACCTTTCATCCATTCACCAGTTTTTTTATCTTGAGTATTCTTAACATCTGCACCAAAACCTATTGATGTACCTTTGTCTCTTTGAGAAATAATTTTATCTAAACCAGCGAATGCCCCACCACAAATAAATAAGATATTCGTAGTATCGACTTGTAGAAACTCTTGTTGAGGATGTTTTCTTCCACCTTGAGGAGGAACACTAGCTATAGTCCCTTCCATGATCTTTAATAAAGCTTGCTGGACACCTTCGCCAGATACATCTCTTGTAATTGAAGGGTTTTCTGATTTTCTACTTATTTTATCAACTTCGTCAATGTAGACTATTCCTCTTTGTGCTTTCTCAACATTATAGTCTGCAGCTTGCAGAAGTTTTAATATTATATTCTCTACGTCCTCACCCACATATCCAGCTTCAGTTAAAGTAGTAGCATCTGCCATTGTAAAAGGCACGTCAAGTATTCTTGCTAATGTTTGGGCTAGCAGAGTTTTTCCACACCCAGTTGGCCCTACTAGAAGAATATTAGATTTTGCAAGCTCAACATTTTTACTAGTTTTATTTTCATAATTAAGTCTTTTATAATGATTATGGACTGCTACAGACAAAACCTTTTTTGCGTGAGATTGACCAATTACATAATCGTCTAAAACTGAGCAAATTTCTTTAGGTGAAGGTAGGCCATCTTGATGTTTTACAAACGTATCCTTGCTCTCCTCTTTAATAATATCCATACACAACTCGACACATTCATCGCATATAAATACAGTGGGGCCAGCAATTAGTTTTCTTACTTCATGTTGACTCTTTCCACAGAAAGAACAATAAAGAATATTTTTGTTTTCAGAGCTCATAAATTTTATAACGAATCAATAGTTTTAGTTTATTATAATCGCGTTGTACTTATCAAGTTTTGAATAATTATAATTCAACATATTGTGTTTTAAGATCTCTTCTCTACTACTTCGTCTACTAGACCAAAAGATTTAGCAGTTTCAGCTGTCATAAAATTATCTCTCTCTAATGCAGATTTAATTTCGTCAACTGATTTACCAGTATGTTTAGAGTAAATTTCATTTAATCTTTTTTTTAATGATAGTACTTCATTAGCATGTATCTCTATATCTGTAGCTTGCCCCTGAAAACCAGCGGAGGGCTGATGAACCATTATTCTTGAATTAGGAAGAGAAAATCTTTTACCTTTAGTGCCCGCAGATAATAAGAAAGATCCCATTGATGCTGCTTGACCTATGCACAAAGTGGATATATCGGGTTTGACATATTGCATCGTATCATAAATACCTAGGCCTGCTGTCACTAAACCTCCCGGGCTATTTATGTACAAGTAAATTTCTTTTTTTGGATCTTCAGCCTCCAAAAATAATAATTGAGCAGTAACTAGAGAGGCCACATTGTCATTAATCTGACCAGTTAAAAAAATAATTCTTTCTTTTAATAATCTTGAATAGATGTCATAAGCACGTTCACCTTTGTTTGATTGTTCAACAACCATCGGAACTAGAGTACTCATAAATTCTGAAATTTTATTTGTCATAAGTTGATTCGTTTTACTTATACAACTTGAGATTACTTTTTGCTAACTTTTTTTGATTTTTTGAGAATTGATTTGGATTTTTTAGGGTTTGGCTTTGTTTTGTTCTCACCAGATTTTTTTACTTCAACCTTTTTTTCAGGTTTCCTCTGATCTTTGAGTTCTTGATCGAGTTGTTGTTTTTGAGATTGCTTTAAAATTTTTTCAGCTTCTTCTTTTGATATTTCTTTTTTATTAGATTTTGCTTTTTCTTTAATAAGGCTAATAATTTTTTCCTCATAAACTGTACCTCTTAAACTTGCTAAAGCTGACGGATTTTTTTGGTAGAAATCCATTACCATTTTTTCCTGACCTGGCATCGTTCTAATTTGTTTTTGAACCTCTGTCTGCAATTCTTGTTCAGATACTTTGATTTTGTTTTGTTCACCAAACTCATTTAAAATCAAACCAACTTTAATTCTTTTTTTTGCTATTTCTTCAAAATTTTTTCTACTTTTTTTTATATCATCTTCCGACATTCCTTGAGAAAGTATTTTAACCTCCTCTTCGATTAAATTTTCTGGTATCTCACTGACTTTAAATTTTTCAATTTCTTTTATAATCTGATTTTTTGAGAGCCTATCTAAAGAATTCTTATACTCATCATTTATTTGTTTTGAAATTAAAGATTTAAGATTATTCAAATCTTTAGCACCTAAATTTTTTGCAAATTCATCATTTATTTTTGTTTCTTCTGGTTTTTTTATATTTTTAATTACACATTTAAATTTTGCAATTTTATTTATTAAATTTTTTTCTGGAAAATTTTCTGGCAACTTTGCTTCAACAATTTTTTCATCACCTTTCTTAACACCAATCAACTGTTTATCAAAACCTTTTAAAAATAAATCTTTACCTAAGGTAAGCTGAGTATCTTTACCTTCCCCTCCTTTAAAAGATTTATCATCAACAGTGGCTGTGTAATCAAAAATTACTAAATCTTTATCAACAGCTTTTGTTTGATCGGGTGCATCTTTAAAATTAGGTTGATTTTTTGCGATCTCTTGAATTCTTTTATCTGTTTCCTTTGGTTCAATCTTAACTGAGTAATCATCAAACTTTAAATTTTCAATTGTTTTTACATCAACTTTTGGAAGCTCTGTAACTGAAATCACATATTCTAGATCTTTATCTTCACCATAAGTTTTCAAATTAAGCTTAGGTTGCCCTGCTGGTTTGATTTTATTTTCTTCTAGAGCTTTTATAGAAGTATCTTTTAAGACTTTATCAAGAACTTCGTTAAATACTACTTTTCCAAATTGTCTTTTAATAATTTCTTTTGGAACTTTTCCTGGTCTAAAACCTTTTAGATTTACCGTGCTTTTTATTTCATCATATCTCTTATCCATGTAAGTGTTCATAGTCTTTTTATCAACGAACACTTTAACGTCTTTATTGAGACCTTTTTTATTTTCTACTACAACTTTCATAATTAATCTGTGGTAGGGCGAAAAGGACTCGAACCTTCACAGATTGCTCTATCGGTTCCTAAGACCGACGCGTCTACCAATTCCGCCATCGCCCCACAAATTCAGTGATTTTTATATATGATTGAAACTATTTGTCCAACGACAATTGTAATTAATTAATAAGTTTTGAAAGATACCTATACATATAAAATTGAAAATGGTATTTTTTTAAATAAAAACTTTAAAAAAATGAGTAAAACTTCAATAGTATTAATTATATATATTCTTGGTTTAGTATTTGGAGCTTTGGTCCTTAAAATATGGAGTGCAGATACTAGCGTTTTCAAAGGTCTTCTTGGCTTAGGTTGGACAGCTTTAGCCTTAATAGGTTTATTTTTTGCCGAGAAAAATGAAAAAAATTAAATTAGTTATTGCTTTATTTTTAATAATTACACCTCTGCATAATCTTAATTCTGAAATTATCATTATGAGCAAATGTGATGATAGGCAAGATAATTTTTTAAAGAACGAGTACATTTTAAATCTTAATCAATTGATAATGACTAGAAATTATGTTTACAAAGAAAAAACATTTCAAAAATATAGATTGACAGATTTAAGTGTTAAAAAATCAAATTCGTATGTAAGGAATATCTATTTAGAAAATGGAAAAATTTTAACCTATAAACATGGTTATCCACAATTTTATACTCAAATTTTATTCGAAAAAGGGAAACGAGAAATCTATATTAAAACTGTCTTAAATGAGGAAGAGGGAATAGTTAAAATTTCAACTTGTAAAAAAATAGAAACATTCAAAGAGGAAAGCTAATTCTTTTTTTTACTTTTAAAAAAAGACTTTTTTTTATCTGAAAATCTACTATTGGTAATATTGCTCCTATGTCTTGCATATGCTTGCTTCTGTGCTTGTTTTAAAGCCTTTTTTGATGACATATTTGTTTAATAGATAATTTTTATTGTATCTATTATATTAAAATTTTTGTCTGAAACAACTATTTCACCAGACAAAGGAGTATAATTTAAAACCTCAGATATTAAAACATAGTGAGTTACCAAAATTAAATTTTTATCGCTATTAAATTTTTTTATATACCCTTTCAACTCTTTCAGTTGTTTATCTTTGTTTTTTCTATATTTTGAACTATAAAATGAGTTCAAAAAGGACTTTGTAGAAAAATTTTTAAAAGCAATTTTAGCAGTTTCCTTGCATCTGCACCACTCGCTAGAAAAAACTTTGTCTATTTTTATTTTATTTTGTTTGAAAAATTTACCGATCATTAATGCTTGTTTTCTCCCCTCTTCACTCAAATTTCTTTGAGTTGAACAATCGTTTAAATTGAAATCACCAGGATCTCCACTTCCAGGTGCATATGCATGTCTTATAAATATTAATTTTCCACCATTCTCAAGTTGTTTCGATAAGTTTTTTTTTAAATCTGCTTTAATAGGTGTTGTTAAAGATATAAATATTATTAATAAAAATTTATATAATTTCATTTATGGATATTAGATTAAACAATTTAAATAAAACAATAGTAAATTGCAAAAAATGTCCTCGACTTGTAAAATTTATTAATAAAGTTAGTAAAAATAAAAGAAAACAAAATATTAATGAAATTTACTGGGGAAAGCCTGTTCCTGGATTTGGTAATCTAAATTCTAAATTAGCAATTATAGGTTTAGCTCCAGCTGCCCATGGCGGCACTCGAACTGGAAGGGCTTTTACCGGAGATAAATCAGGAGATTTTTTATTTAAGTGCTTATATGAAGTTGGAATTTCAAATATTCCCTTCTCAAAAAACTTAAATGATAATTTAAAACTTAAATCTACTTATATAACTAATATTTTAAAATGTGTACCCCCTGAAGATAAACCTTTAACTAACGAAATTTCAAATTGTTCTAATTTTTTTGATGAGGAGATTTTATCTTTAAAAAAACTAAAAGTTATTGTAACACTAGGAAAAGTAGCGTTTGATAATTGTATCAAATTATATAAACAAAAACTTGAGATTAAAAAAAAATTTATTTTTAAACATGGTAAAGAACAGATATTACCAAACGGATTGATTATATTATCAAGTTACCATCCAAGCCCAAGAAATGTAAATACAAAGCTTATCTCAAATAAAATGATGGTTAACTTATTTAAAAAAGCAAAAAAGTTAGCTAAGTTTTAATACTGTCACAAAAAAAAGGTTTAAATTTTAAATATATTTCCTCTGGTATTTTTACTGGCTTTCCCTCTTTATTTATAAATACCAAATGAACTTTTGCTTCTACTATCACTTTTTCAGCTTTTGTAATAATTTGATTCATGAAGAATGATGTTTTAGTTATTGATTTTATAAATGATCTTATTGTTAGTTCATCCTCTAAAAATGCGGATTGTTTGTACTCAATATTGCAAGATTTAACTATAATTAAAGAATCAAATAAATTCTTAATTTTTTTATTACTAAATCCTATTGAAAATAAAGCTTCAGTTCTCGCTCGTTCTAAGAATTTTAAATAGTTAGCGTAATAAACTACTCCTCCAGAATCTGTATCTTCATAATAAACTTTCAATTTATGAAAGAAATTTTTATGCATGAAAAATTATACCAAATAATTAATTAATTTACAGAAACTAAGGTATAAATAATAGTATGAATATTTTTATAATTTGGCTAGCGTTAGTAATCGCTTGGAATTTTGGCTATCCACAAGCAAGTCCGTTAGAGGATGTTTTGGTGGCAATAGTCTTATCTTTCTTTAGCACTATTCTAAAAAAATATTTTAAGATATAGCTAAAACTGAGAGAAAAAAATATTTTGATAATAAGCGACAGCTTTCATCTTTGAATTATCTGTATCTGTCATTATGGCTAATCCATCTAACTCTATCACATCTAAATTATGAAATTTTTTAAAATCTTCTTTGACATTTGCTTTAACAGTAACCCATTTATTAAGATTATCCTTTGTATTAGCTAAAACTTTATCAATAGATTTTTTAGTATATGGGCTTGGTGAATTATGTCCAATATCATTATTGCTTGAAAAGACATAGTTAATAGCTCTATTTGAAAGTGGTGTAGCTCCTGTTTTTTTTACTGCAAAAAACTCTTGCTGCAAAGTCATGTCCTTTTTTTGAATTTTCATTTATTCCAGATAAATCCATTTCTATTTTCCAAGTTATATTAATAAATGGAGTCTTATTGAGATCTATTTTCATTTCTTTACCTAATCCAGACGCAGCATTATCTGCAACGGCCTTTAAAAAGTTGCCCTTCTTATTAGATCCAACAGTATAAATTGTTTTTTTTTGCGCACCTCTGACCTTTCTTACTTGTAATTCACTAAGTTCATTTGCTGTAAAATCAAAAACTGTAACTTCATTTGTATAGCCCAGTTCAGTCATTAATAAAAAACACAACCAAATTTTAATAAAAATTTTCATAATAAATATTTTTTTAAAAAAAGTTGTTAATACATTATTTTGACAAAATTTAAACAATCAAAAATCAATTTTAGTTCGTATATATTTATTATGAAGACAATTTCAATTTTTATCCTTTTAATTTATTGGTCAATAATGATATTCGCTCCAGTTATGTCAAAAGATGTAAAAATGGGAAGAGCTAAGATAAATAATTTTAAGATAGTTGACCAAAAACCTCGGAGTTAATAAGTAGATCTGCCACCGCTGATATCAAAAACAGCGGCTGTTGAGAAGGTATTTTCCTCTGAAGATAACCAACAAACTAATGAAGTAAACTCTTTAACTTCAAGGAATCTCCCTCTTGGGACCTTTGATAGCATTCTTTGAACATGCTCTTTGGTCATTTGATCTAAAATACGTGTTTTAGCTCCCGCAGGGGTAACAGCGTTAACAGCTATATTTTTATCTGCCAACTCTTTACCCAAAGATTTAGTTAAACCTATAGCTCCTGCTTTTCCTGCACTATATGCGCTAGCGTTAGCGTTGCCATCTTTTCCAGCTACAGATGCAACATTAACAATTCTACCGTAATTACTCTTGATCATATTAGGTACTATCACTTTACAACAATTGAACGTACCCATTAAATTGACATCTACAACCTTTTTCCACATATCAATATCATATTCCCATAAAGTTGATGTTGGGCCTGTAACTCCAGCATTATTAATTAGTATATCGATATTTGATTTTTTCAAAATCTTGCTAGCACAAATCTCTACTTCTTTATAATTAGATACGTCGATTGTATTAGCACTTAATTTAGGATTGTTAAGATCTTTTATAACATGATCTATCATTTTTGTGTCTGTATCCCAAATAATTACTTGGGCGCCAGAATTTAAAAATCTTTTAACAATATCCAACCCAAAACCTTGGGCACCCCCTGTTACAAGTGCAGTTCTGTTATTAAAATCAAAAGTAATTTTATTCATTTAATTATTTTTTAACTAATAAAAGATAAACAAGCGCTGCAATAAAAGCTCCAATAATCCAAGAATAAGATTGTAAAAACATTAAATTTGAATTCCAAATTGTAGATGCAGAAAAAACAAAACCCAAAATTAAAGAATAAACACCTTTTAAATGCCAGCCAGCGCTATAATAATATTCCCCATTACTTTCTAGTGAATAGATATCTTTGTTATTTAATCCACCTTTTTTAATAAAGTAAAAATCACAAATCATAATTCCAAATAAAGGTCCAAAAAAAGCACTAAACGTATCTACTATTGATAAGATTCCAATCTGACTAAAATAGGTAAGCCAGAAAATTCCAATTATAAAACCAAGGATTGAAATAACAATACTTGAACTTTTAATAGTTAGTAAAGAGGGAACAAAGTTTATAAGTGTATACTGAGATGGAATAAAATTAACAATTAAATTTGTTGATGCTGATGCGATTATTATTAAAATTAAAACTAAATTAGTGACAAGCAAATTATCTAAATTTCCAATTATATCTGTTGGATTTGTATAAATTCTTGAAATACTATCTGCACCTTGTTTAAAAAAAGCATCAACACCAACCACAACAAATAATGCAAAAAAAGAAAAAATAATTAAATTCAAAATTATGCTAATATTTCCTTTTTTTAATTCTTTTTCGTTTTTTACATATCTCGAATAATCTCCAAAACTCAAAATTATAATTGAGAAGTAAGCAAATATCGTACCTGCAACAGTAACTAATGCCACAAAATTATTAAAATTAAATATACTCTCAACATTTAAAGATTGTAAAAAAGCCATATATGTAAATTTTACATCGCTTAAAAGAACTGAAAAAAAGAATAACAACATTCCTGAATAAACTGAGATTGCAGAAAAAATAATAATTTTTTTATTAAAAACCATACCAACACTAAATAATAATATTTGTAAAATCAATGAGAGGGTTATTGCAAACCAATCAATTAAATTCATACCGAGAAAAAATGTTAAAAAGATTTGATGATCTAATAATGATGGCTCAAAATAAAATATAACTACTCGAACTAAATAACCAAATGCCTTTGATAAAAAGTATGTTTGAATGCCAAATAAAAATATCCCAACTAAACATCTGATAAAACCAAAATATTTAGCTCCCTTAATTCCTAGA